>JBILRA010000003.1:0-46574 GCA_044372915.1 Candidatus Planktophila sp. | reverse complement strand
GGCCTCTCTGCGGCTCTTGAAGCTGCTGGCGTAATTCTTTATGTACAAGGTGGAGCTACCTCATCCGTAATCGGCGATTCGATCGCCTCAGCCGACGGGCAGATCGTCTTTCACATTCCAATCACTTCCAATAAATCGGGTGTGCAGCACCTTGGAAGCAACATTGTCTTTTTTAACACTTCAAATAATCTCCAACTGCAGCTTCGTAATCCAGTTATCAACCTAAAAACTGGAGTGATCTCAGCCGTAATTCCACAGGCAGCAAATGCCTCAATGACAGTCCTTACAATAACCAATGCTGGCACACTCAAAGCAAAAGTAACTACTGATCGCAAAGCTGGATTGCGCACAACTCTTTATGCCAATGCTGCTCTTGCTATCGCACCTGGTGTTGGTGCAGCAATTTCCGGCATTCTCGGGTTGCCAGAAGGTGCGCTCGCTGATGGAACAAAATTTGGTACCGCAGATGTGACTCTCTATAGCAAGGCTCCGAAAGCGTAAGCGAGGTAAAGAATGACTATTTCAAGACGAGCACTCTTCACAGGTGTGTGTGCAGCTATTGCTCTCAAGGGAATAGCACTAGCTAGTGCCTCACCGACCTCTGTCACCAAACTCTCCAAAGGCAGACTCTCATTTAAGGTCGCAGATATTCCTGAACTTTCCGAGGTCGGTGGCGCTGTTCGTATTGGAAATGTAAAGGGTAAGCCTGTTGGTGTGTCAAGAACTGCAGTTAATAGATATGTTGCCTTCAATCTTGCTTGCCCACATCAAGGAGTGACCGTAGTACGCGATGAAAGTGGTTGGGTATGTCGCAAACACGACTCACAATTCGAACCAGATGGCGATCTAGTACTCGGCCCAGCAACAACTGGGCTGACTCGGGTTCCAATTAAAGTTACGCGTGGAACCGCTGTAGTTGGTTGATGTCATACTTAGCGCATGTTTGAGGCGCTATTTCTTGGATTGATCCAAGGACTGACTGAGTTTCTACCAATCTCATCCAGTGCCCACCTTCGCATTACTGGAGAGTTCCTCCCTAGCGCCAGTGATCCTGGCGCCACCTTCACTGCCATTACTCAAATTGGAACTGAGTTGGCAGTCCTTATTTATTTCCGCCGCGACATCATGCGAATCGCATCGGCGTGGATTAATCGCGTACTACTCCGCAAGGCCAGTATTGAAGAATCAGCGCAAGATGTACGTCTTGGCTGGCTAATTATTCTCGGCTCATTGCCAATTGTTCTTCTCGGGTATCTGTTTCAAGAGAATATTCGAAATACATTTAGATCCCTGTGGCTTATAGCAATCGTGATGATTGTCTTCGGCATTATTCTTGGAATCGCAGACAGATTTGGGAAAAGTCAGCGTGATATTTCTACGCTATCCAGTGGCCATGGCTTAGCAAACGGATTTGCACAAGCACTCGCCCTCGTCCCTGGTGTCTCTCGATCAGGTGCCACAATTGCAATGGGTCGAGCCCTTGGTTACACGCGCGAGAGTGCGCTGCGTTATTCATTCTTATTGGCCGTCCCAGCCGTTTTCGGTAGTGGATTTTATGAACTGCAGGGTGCAATCAGTGATGGTGACAGTAATGCGCCATACACATTGATTGAAACTTTTGGTGCGACGCTGGTTGCCTTCATCGTCGGATACGTGGTCATTGCATGGCTGATGAAATTCATCGCTACGAGAAGTTTCATGCCATTTATTATCTATCGAATCGCTCTCGGTACGCTGATCTTGATTCTTCTAGCAACCGGAGTGATTAACGCGTGAGGATTTCACAATGCTAGGCGGCATTGATAACGCCCTCTTTCTTTCATCCTTTGGTGGATTTGCCGCCGTTGGTATTCTCGTTTTCTTTCTCAAGTGGGCATTTTCATCAAACAAGAAGTTGATTGTGACGCCAATCAAGGCTGGGAAAAAAGATGAGTACGGCCTACTTAAGGCTCTGCCTACTCCAGGAAATTACATTGAAGCTGAGATGGCTTTGTTGAAGCTCAAGGATTCCAATATTAAGGCAACTCTCACGCAAACAAAGCAAGGCCCGTCACTGATGGTTTTTGAGAGAGATTTTTCGATTGCTCTAGCTATCCTTAATGGCTAAAGCGAATTATCGTTTGCCTGACTTAAATTTAGGAAGATTGAGATCAAATTGAATGGAAAGCATTCTCACCACAGCAACTACAATTCCGGCAATAATTGTTGCCGCACTGACAATGACATTAAGTTCAACGAGAAGAACAAAGGCTGCTGCACCGCAGAGCGATGATGTCGCGATTGTTTCTCGATGGAGCAGAACTGGTTCAAGTTGGCAGAGTAGATCGCGTAGCAATCCCCCAGTGATCGCTGTGATCACACCAAGAATAATTGTTGCAAACCAAGGGCTATTGAGGTTATGCGCTAGTTGAACACCCGATGCGGTAGCAATGGCTAACCCGAGAGTGTCCATAATCAATAAAGTCTTACCTATTCGAGTCACCCGTCGAACACTCAAAGTGATTCCAACGGCTGCTACCACGCTCGTGATTACCCAAACATCTGTGATCAGGATTGGCTTAAGGCCGAGGAAAATATTGCGAAGCGTTCCGCCTGAAACCGATGCCGCTATGGCAACTAGTGCTATTCCACCGTAATCAAGGCCTCTATCTGCTGCAACGCGAGCACCGACCAGCGCAAAGACGAATACTGATAGAAGGTCAAGAACGTGTAGGAGCGACATGTTGTCCACGGTAGTTCCTAAAAAGATTTAGGAGACTGCAATGATGTCGACCGCAAAGATGAGTGTCTCATTCTCAAGTGGGTGACCAGCCATTGGTCCATAGCCAAGTGCAGGTGGGATAACCAAGAGGCGACGTGTTCCAACTTTGGCCCCAACCAACCCTTGCTGCCAACCCACAATCACATTGGCAAGTGGGAATGTTGCTGGGTTTCCAGTACTCCATGAAGATTCGAGGATTGCGCCATCTGACCACTGCATCAGTGTGTAGTGAACTGTGAGAGTTGAAGTTGCGAGCACTGTAGCTCCGGTGCCTTCAATAACATCTTGAGTGATAAGTTCAGTGGGCGCATCGCCACTTGGAGGTCTAATACTTGGAGCCTCACCTGCATTAGCTGAGACCTTAACAAAAGTATCTGATGACATGGAATCTCCAATTTCTGAACAGCCAGTTAATCCAACGAGTGAGAACGCTAGAACGAGAGCAACTTTTTTCATGAACGAATCCTAACTGTTGATAGAGGCTATTTATTATCGATTTCGCGAATCAGGGTGAATTCACCCTGGCCGAGCTGCCCCTGGGTGCGATACATCTCAAGCTTTTCACGAGTATCGGCGATATCCAGATTCCGCATGGTTAATTGTCCGATGCGATCTGTGGGTCCGAAAGCTGCATCTTCGGTGCGCTCCATCGATAATTTATCCGGGTGGTAACTTAAATGTGGGCCTGATGTTGAAATCACAGAGTAATCATCACCTCGACGAAGTCGTAGTGTCACTTCACCGGTAACGGCAGAGGCAACCCACCGTTGTAAGGATTCACGGAGCATTAATGATTGAGGATCAAGCCAACGACCTTCATAAAGAAGCCGGCCGAGACGTCTTCCTTCAGCATGATAATTTGCGATTGTATCTTCGTTGTGGATGGCAGAAAGTAAGCGCTCGTAAGCAATAAAGAGAAGAGCCATACCTGGTGCTTCATAAATTCCGCGACTCTTTGCTTCAATAATTCTATTTTCAATTTGATCAGCCATTCCCAGGCCGTGACGTCCGCCAATGGCGTTGGCTTCATTCATCATTGCAACTACGTCATCAAATCTTTTCCCATTCAAAGATACTGGCCGTCCCTGGATAAACTCAATTTTTACATCTTCGCTGGCAATCGCAACTGATGCATCCCAGAAACGAACACCCATAATTGGTTCAACTATTTCTATTGAAGCATCAAGACTTTCTAAATTCTTTGCTTCATGAGTTGCTCCGAGAATGTTGGCATCAGTTGAATAGGCTTTTTCGGTGCTATCTCGATAAGGTAATTTGTTATTGACTAGCCATTCAGACATCTCTTTGCGACCACCGAGTTCACGCACAAAGTCAGCATCAAGCCATGGTTTGTAAATTCTTAGATTTGGATTTGCAAGGAGTCCATAGCGGTAGAAGCGTTCAATGTCGTTGCCTTTATATGTTGACCCATCACCCCAGATATCTACTTGGTCGCTGAGCATTGCTCGTACAAGAAGTGTGCCGGTAACTGCGCGACCGAGTGGAGTTGTATTGAAGTATTGCTTGCCACCTGAGCGAATATGAAAGGCCCCGCATGCAAGCGCAGCTAGCCCTTCTTCAACTAACGGAGTTTTGCAATCAATGAGACGAGAAATTTCTGCGCCATACTCTTTTGCGCGAACTGGTACAGAGTCGATATCGGTCTCATCGTATTGACCAAGATCTGCCGTATATGTGCACGGAATAGCACCCTTGGCTCGCATCCAAGCAACGGCAACTGAAGTATCAAGGCCTCCAGAGAAAGCGATACCAACTTTTTCACCAACAGGAAGTGATGCAAGGACCTTAGACATGGGCTAAGTCTACGGGTTGATAAGACGGGCGAGGGCGGGCTTTACCTTCCAGGCAGCAGTCATCTCTTCGTAGCGAGTAATTTCGATCGGATCGACAGGTGCATCTGTCTTTACCGCCCGAATCATGAGATTTCGTGGGGTGTGCTCTCCACCCACAAACTCAATAGCCTCGACACGATAACCCCTCATTTTTAAGATCTGCATGCGAAAGGCATCCGTAAGTAAATCTGCAAGACGTTCACGCATAATTCCATAACGGGTGAGAAGGGACCAGGGTTCGGGTGAATCACTCAATTGAGATTGAATATCATGATGACAACATGGCGCAATCATTAAAAGTCGTGCATCAGAACGCACTGCCCAGGAAATCGCATCATCGGTAGCGGTATCACAGGCGTGCAAAGCTATTGCGACATCGGCTTGAGTGAGTGAGGTAGTTGAAATCTCTTCGGCTAGAAATTCAATAGATTCTGATATTCCTAATTTCTTCGCAATCTCATTGTTGCGATCTCGCGAAGCTTCGCGTACATCTATACCAACAACTCTGATATCCATGCCTGATGCCTGTAAAAATTGATGAGCTGCAAAGGTGAGATATGCGTGGCCACACCCTAGGTCAACGATTGTGAGTGGCTTGGCAGGAGTTGGTGCTTCGAGGTGACCAGCAGTGATGGCTTGATTGAGGGTTGGAGTGAGTAACCTTAAAAACTCTTCGACCTGCATGTATTTATCCATCTTTGAGGTCTTCACCTTGCCAGAGGCATCGCTTATGCCGACCTCACGGAGAAAGGAATCAGAAGGGTCAAGCAGTCGACTCTTCTTTCGATCATGTGAAAGATCGATCTCGGCTTTGCCTGCTTTAATACTGATCACGGGTTCATCTTTCTTCGAGATCTGTAAAGAGAAACTTTCAGCTAATGTTTCGATTAACAGGTTGGAATATCCAGCATTGACAAGCTCAGAGATAGGTAAATCAACCGGCAGATAATTCTTGGTCGTAACTGCTTTGCCATCACTTGTACTAACTTGAAAGTGCAATAAATCTTTAATTACGACAGGGCGAATGTCTACACGCTTAGTCTCAGGCTGCATATTTCTGCGACGACCAGATAGGACCACCCGTGCAATAGTGCTAGGGGATTCAAAATATCCAATCGCCTGTGCAAACGCTTGCGTAAGGGTGGGTCGAGGCGTTGGCAGCATGTGGCTAAATTACCCTAGATCTCATCAGTGTTACCATCACTCCATGACCACAGTTGCGACAATTTCCACCACTAACTGGGTCATTACGATCACAGCCTTACTTGTAATCATCACTCTTGATTTTGCATGGGCAGTTGCTCGTCGCGAAAAAGATACGTCGATGCGTGAGGCGACCGCATGGAGCGTATTCTATGTTTCGCTAGCAGTTGGATTTGGGCTTTTTTTAAGCCAGTGGCTCACAAATCGCGAGCAACAAGAATTTTTTGCGGGCTGGCTCACCGAGTATTCACTCTCGTTCGATAACTTGTTTGTCTTTGTTTTGATCCTCACTCGCCTAAAAATTGATAAACAGAAACAACAGTTAGCCCTTCTCATTGGAATTCTGATCGCCTTGGTCTTGCGCATAATTGCCATCACTCTAGGCAAAGCCGCAATCGAAAGATTCGAGTGGGTTTTCTTTATCTTCGGTGCATTCTTGATTTACACAGCCGTGTCATTATTCTTGGAAAGTTCCCACAAAGAGGAAGAGGAACCTGAGGATAGTAAACTTGTACAATTCCTTAGGTCTCGTGGCCTCAAGCCCTTCACCATTGCACTTTTAGCACTTGGTATGACAGATCTGCTCTTTGCCCTCGATTCGATACCGGCCATATTTGGTTTAACAGAGAATGTCTATCTCGTTATTACAGCAAATATTTTTGCTCTCATGGGGCTCAGACAGCTCTACTTCCTCATTGGTGGCCTGATGACGCGCCTTGTCTATATCGGGAAGGGTCTCTCTGCCATCTTGGCCTTCATCGGATTTAAACTTTTATTCCATGCCTTCCACGCTGTCGATATTCATGAGATCTACGGTAGAAGTATCCCTGAAGTCACAATTTCACAAAGTCTCTTTGTAATCATCTCCTGTCTTGCGCTTGCAACATTTGCAAGTTTATTCAGCACGCGCAATCGTGAACGACAAACTAAAGAATAATCTCCACCGCTAATCCGCCCAGATCGCTCTTTCGCAAGTTTAGAGTGCCGCCATGTTCTGAAACGATCGCCGCAATAATTGAAAGTCCTAAACCTGAACCACCGGTTTCAGGAGAACGGCTCGCATCGAATCGGTTAAGTGCAGTAACTCCATCTCTATAACCACCTTCGGGTAGTCCTTGCCCACCATCTTCAATAGTCAGAAAAACTCTCTTGCTCTTCTTAGCCAAGGAAATTCTCACCGCTGCATGTGCTGGTGTGTGACGAGTGATGTTTGTAAAAATATTTTGAATTAAACGGCGAAGATGCTCGATTGAGCCCTCAATCATGACCCCTTTATCAATATCCTCGTACACCATACGATCCGGACTTAGAGTCGAAAAGTCATGAGCGTAGGAGGCGAGGAGGTCGGCAAGATCAACTTCTTGAAAGATCGGTCGGGTTGTTTCACCGAGTTCGGCAAGAAGCAGCAGATCATGAATGAGATTTTCCATGCGAACAATCTCGGAGTTCACTCGCTGATATGCACGTTCGCGATCAGGTTTACTTTCTATCTGATCTTTACTTAGGAGTTCTGAATATCCCTTGATAACAGTGAGAGGGGTTCGTAGGTCATGCGAGGCATCGGCTAAAAATTTCTGCATCCGCAGAAGATAATCAGCCTCTAATTTTCGATTATTTCGGCTCAAGAGTAGTACTGATGTCGCAATTGCAATCAGATCGGCAAAAATCGTAAACGTCAGAAGTCTTTCAAGGTTGCTTCTAAAGGTTGCTTCAATTGAGGCTAGAGAGTCAGCAAAGAGAAGTCGATCCCCACCAGAAATGAATTGAGTGAGAAGTCGATAGTTCTCCTCTGCTTCTATGGTGATTGGAGATCTCAGCGCGGAGGAAAGAACTGAATCTTGCGGCAGCGAGCCAAGATTCAATCGAGATTCATTAATTACTGTAACTTTTCGCTTGGCTGAAACAATGGCAATTGTGATGTTGAAATCTTCTTCAGAGGCGGCATCCAAAGCAGAACTCACTGGAGAGTTAGGATTTGACCGCACAGCATCTGAGATTTTTTGGAGTTGCTGATCAATCGTCTGGATCTGAGAATTCCTGAGTGAGATGGTTGCAAAGCCACCTATTGATAGAGAAAGCGCAGTAGTGATGAGGGCGCTGGCTATGACTGCACGAAGGCTCTTTCTTTTCAAGGCTTCTTTGGTTCCTGAATTACAAATCCGACACCGCGAATAGTCTTAATTCCCTCAAATCCATCGCGGTGCAGTTTCTTTCGTAGATAGGAAATATATGTATCTACAACCGTACTCTCTGATTCGAAGGTAATCCCCCAGACATCGTCAAGAAGAAGAGTTTTGGTTAGCACACGATTTTTATTCTCAATGAGTACCTGCAAAAGTCGATACTCCGTAGGAGATAAATCAACAACGTCACCGTTAAAAATCACCGTGTGACTCACGTCGTCAACTGAGATCGGACCGCAATGTAAGGAGTTCTGAGTAGCAGCTGACGGTTGTGATCTTCTTAGAATAGCTTTAAGACGAAGTACTAATTCTTCTAGACCGAATGGTTTAGTGACGTAGTCATCGGCTCCAATTGTTAGACCTCTTGTCACGTCAACTCGATCCGCTCTAGCACTCAACATTAAAACAGGAACATCGTTGCCCATTTTTCGTAGCCGTTCAACAAGTTCAAATCCATCCATCAAAGGCATATTGATATCGATAATCATGATGTCTGGAGTGAAAGTTCGAAGCAGGGTAAGGGCGCTCATGCCATCCCCAGCTGATTGTGGTTCAAATCCGGCCAATCGCAGAGCATCTTTGAGAAGCTCTCGCACCCCTGTCTCATCGTCAACGATGAGAACTTTGATTGGCTGGTTCTCCGACTGCTCCATGGCCCTAGCCTTGCAGGTCTTGGCTCTCTTTTCTACCTATTTTCTACTCCGTGAGTCAGATCCCTGCGCGTTGAAGTAAGATTCACAGATTCTTCACAAAATTAAATGGCACTCTAGCGTCTATAAAGATTGCAATGGGTTGTTAAAGGGAGAGAAATGATGCAAAAGAAGCACTCTGTGCTTATCGCTCTCGTTACCTCATTGATGATCTCAACAACTGCGATTGCCTCATCAGTTGAGATAACTCCAACTCCTAGCCCAACTTTGGCGCCGCATCAACAATACGAGTTAGAGCTAGCCAAACATAAGATTGAAATGCGGGCCTATCTTCAAGCGCGGTTAGTGCGTGAGCAGCAATTACGTGTGATTGCAAATACTTTTAATCAAGCACTAAGGCAGGCAAATGAAGATTTCAGGAGCGCTGGACGAGGCGCAACAGGTAAGGCGAATTTTGCCGCAGCTCGAGCCTTGGCTGCCCTCAATCGTGACAAGGCGGTGGCCGCTCTTGAGCCACTTATGGAAGAACCCAAGCCACCAGTTAAGCCGGTTGGCTATTCGGCTAAGGGAAATAAGTGGAAAGCACCATCTCCGAAAGCTGATAAGAAGAATTAACTGCTAGCGTCATAACATGACTCAAAGCCAATCTTTATGGTGGAAGCATGCAGTCATCTACCAAATTTATCCTCGTTCATTCTATGACAGCAACGGTGATGGCGAGGGCGATCTGGCTGGTGTAACCGCTCAGATTGAGTATCTGCACTCTCTTGGAATTGATGCGATCTGGCTCAGCCCTTTCTATGAGAGCCCAAATAAAGACGGGGGTTACGATGTAAGTAATCCAAGAAAGGTAGATCCGCGCTTTGGAACACTCGATGACTTTGAGTTACTCGTGCGAACCTGTCATGACAGAGATATTCGTGTCATCACTGACTTAGTCCCTAATCACTTCTCGAGCCAACATCCATGGTTCCAAGAAGCATTAAACGCACCATCGGGATCACTTGCTCGTAATCGATTTCATTTCTACAATTCTGGGGATACTCCCCCAAATAATTGGATTTCACTCTTTGGTGGCAGCGTATGGAGTGCAACGACTGACAACGAGTACTATCTGCATCTCTTTGACGAATCTCAGCCTGACCTCAATTGGGAGAATCCAGATGTCATTGCAGACTTCGAAGAGACCTTAAAATTTTGGCTGGACTTAGGTGTGGATGGCTTTCGAATTGATGTAGCGCATGGGCTCATTAAGGATCGACTTGATGAGAATCATCCCGATCCTCAAGGGCTCAGCGACGCTCTGCGACTCGACATTGCAATGAGTCCTGCTCAACGCTCTCAGATTCTTGCCACTGTTCCCTTTTTTAACCGACCACGAGTTCACGATATTTATAGACAGTGGCGAAAGATATTTAACTCCTACGAACGTGAGATCGTCGCCGTGGCCGAGGTCTGGGTTCATCCACCATCTGAGGCTGCAAAATATGTACGGGCCGATGAGTTACATCAGGTCTTTAACTTCGACCTTCTCACCACTGGCTTTGATGCCACCGCCCTATATGAAAGCATCAGTGAGGCATTTGAAATTTTAGATTCGGTAGGTGCGCTGCCTACGTGGGCATTGAGTAATCATGATTCACCACGAGTAGCCTCTCGGCTTGGAGATAACCAATCGCGGGCACTTTTTATCGCGCTTATGGCACTTCCCGGATCTCTCTACATCTACAACGGGCAAGAACTTTCATTGCCAGATGTGATGATTGAAGATCAATTCCGACAAGATCCAGTTTACCTCCGAACTTCCGGCGCTCAGAAAGGCCGAGATGGTGCCCGAGTTCCCATTCCGTGGAGTGCAAAAGGATTGCACTGCGGATTTACAACCGGGCAGCCATGGCTTCCAATACCCTCAGAATGGAAAGATCTCAGTATTGAACGACAAAATTCTGATCCATTAAGTTCACTCAATCTTTACCGTAGCGCTATCAAGGCGCGACAAAACTTCTTTGGCAAAGAATCTTCCATCACATGGTGTAACGATCTTGAGTTAGGACTTCTTGCATTTACGCGCGGAGGTTATTTGGTGCTACTCAATACCTCAGCTAACGTTATTCACTACATATCTGAAGGAGACATGGTTATGAGCTCTACATCAGAAAACATCTCATATGAAGGCGTGATCACTCTTGCACCCTCATCAGCTTGCTGGGTGAAAATCTAAGCCCAGCGCTAAAGAGATACCGGAAGAAGAAACATCACAGCAGTAACAAGTACTGCATAGGCAAGGCCTTGAAACAGAATTTTTAACGCGGTAACCCGGTCTGCTCGAAGAGCACTCTTATCGCTCACGCGTGAGAGTTGGCCGAGTTTTCCAAAATTAAAGGTACCCATAAATCCATAGGCAAGACAGAATTTTTTTCGTGACTGAACCCAACCGATACTGGCCATCATTAACGGAAAGAAGAGAGCGAGCCGTGCTGTACGAGGAGCTTCAAAGGCATAAAGCGAGATGGTGGCAGCGAGAAAGAGAGCTAAACCAATGGCTGCAACAAATTGCCGTTGGCGGACTTCACTAGCTCCGATGTTGCAACTTCCAGGAAGATATTCGGTTGACACTTATGCTTCTTTATTTTCGGCAGAATCGAGTTCATCTTCATCTAGCCATGCTTCAGCAGGCTGATCATCTTGGCGTTCAACCCATGAGAGAAAAGATGCAACACCCTTAAACGCAAGGGCGACTACTGCCACTGCTGCTAAGACGCGCCGAAGGATTTTCATGCTCTAAATTTACCTCTAATTCGTGAAAATTTCTGTTCGGGTGAGTTAAATCGCGGAGAACGCACTTTGAATATCGTCCCATAAGTCATCTACATCTTCGCAACCTACAGATAGTCGGATGAGGGTCTCAGGTACTGAGGTACTTTCGTTTGGCCACCTACGCCTACGCTCCCAGAGGGATTCAACGCCACCCAGACTCGTTGCGTGCGAAATAATCTTTGAACTATCGCAGAGACGATCCCCGTCTGCAGCATTGCCAACAATTTCGAAAGAGAGTACCGCCCCAAACGTCTCCATAAATGCATTCGCTCGCGCGTACTGAGAGTCAGAAGGTAATCCCGGATAACGCACCCGAGAAACCCTTGGATGAGAACTCAAACGTTGAGCTAACTCAAGAGCGGTCTTACATGATTTTTCAAAGCGCAGAGGGAAGGTACGGATGCCCCGAAGAGCCAGCCATGCTTCATGTGGACCGACAATTGATCCAGTGATTCTACGAATTCCTTCAAGTTTTTCATACATCTTCTCATCATTTGTTGATAGCGATCCCATGAGCAGATCGCTATGGCCAGATAAGAATTTGGTTACAGAATTCATGACTACATCAGCACCCATCTCCAAGGGGCGTTGCGTAAGGGCTGTCGCAAAAGTGTTATCGACCATCACCAAAATATTAAGCGACTTTGCTGTGGAAATTAACTGAGGGAGTTCAGCTACTTCAAGGCAAGGATTTGTAGGCGATTCAAGCCACAGCAAATCGGCACCATCGAGGGCGCTGACCACTTCTGTTGTCTGTGAGATATCTACAAAGGTAACAACTAGTCGACCACTTGCATTGAATTGTTTAAGGAGTGTCATTACCCCGCTATAGCCCTCGTGTGATGCAACTACGTGTGCACCGTGTTCAAGGGTAGAAAACGCCGCTGCAATTGCTGCCATCCCTGATGAGAAGATCAGAGTTTTGCCACCTTCTAGCGCACCAATCGCATTCTCAGTTGCACTCCATGTGTCATTTCCATAGCGCCCATAACCAATAGGGCCACCTGCAGAAAATGTACTGTTGAGCGAAATGCTTTCATTGAGCGGGGCATCCACACCGCGCTGAGGGCGACCGGCGGTTATCGCTCGAGTCGAGAGTTTTTCGTGCGAAGCATCATGGCTCATGAGATAAGCCTAATGCAGACTACTGGCGAGAGAGGACTGCCATCGCAGCGTTATGTCCTGCGATTGCACTCACCCCACCACCTCGTCGAGCTCCAGCACCAGCGATAAAGATATGGGGATCATCGGTTTCACTTCCCCACTGCGCCTTATCTGTCACTTGGCCATCTTCGATAAAAGGAAAATCCAAATCGCGATGAAAGATATTCCCTCGAGGTAGTCCAATTGCTGCCTCTAGATCCAAAGGAGATTTTGCTTCAAAGGCGAGCGTTCCATCTGAATTCACTGCAATCACGCTTTCAATCGGCTCTGCTAAATACTCATTGAGGCTGGCGAAAGCACTTGCTACAGCCGCGGTACGCGCCCCTTCTGGATCACGATCAAAGAGTGATGCGTCAGTGTGTAAGCCAAAAAGCGTCAGTGTGTGGAATCCTTTTTCGCTTAAGTCAGCCGAGAGAATGCTTGAATCGGTTAGCGTGTGGCAATACATCTCTAGCGGAAGCCTGAGAGGAAGTTCCCCACTTTTTGCAACCTGGTAGCTCTCATTGAGGTGCGAATACTGCTCGTTAACATGGAACGTTCCGGCAAATGCAATCGCAGGGTCTATTCCGGATTTGAGCTGTGGTAGACGCGTAAGAAGCATATTTATCTTGAGTTGAGAGCCTTGAAGTGATTGTGGGATCTCCTTGTTGCGAAAGCGAGCCAGATGCTGTGGTGCTGCGGCAAAGAGTAGATCAGTGCCAGTAAATTGATCGCCATTATCACACGTGATGTAAATACCATCATCAATACTCACAATCTGACTTACTCGTGAATTCAAGTGAATCTCAACTTTGTGTTGGCGTGCAATTCGCTCAAGTTCAGTAACCAGCGCTCCCATTCCACCGATCGGGACTTTCCACTGACCGATTCCATTGCCAATAAGATGGTAAAGAAAGCAGATATTTGCCTGAATTGAATCGCTATCAACGAATGTTCCGATAAGTGCGTCGGTAAGCACGACTCCTCTTACAAGATCATCCGTAAATCGCTTTTCTATCGCCTCACCGATAGGTCGCTCGATCATGTACTCCCACACTTCGTCCATATCAATGTATGCACGCATTTCTGAGCGCGTCATCAATGGTGAGAGCATCGATGGTGCAGATCGTCGTGCAAATTCAGCAATTTCTGAATAGAACTTCTGCCATGAGTGACCTTCGCTTGTTCCACCAGTTAAATCAAAAAATGATTGCTCCGTTGCTTCATCCCAAAGAGTTGACACTCTTAAGCCTGAGTGAACTCCATTGCGTTCATACGGGGTATATGAGGAGATATCTCTAGAGCGAGTATGAAAATTGATTCCTAAATCATGAATGATTTGATCAGGCAGAAGCGATACCAAATATGAATAGCGAGAAAGTCGTGCATCAAATTCAGGAAATGCTCTCACGCTTGCCGTCGCACCACCCAATTCGTCTTCGGCCTCTAGCAATAGAACTGTCTTGCCTGCCTTAGCCAGATAAGAAGCGGCAACGAGTCCATTGTGACCGCCCCCTACAACAATTGCATCAAAGTTTTTATCCATGAATGCCCTCGGCGATCTGAGTAATCGCCTGTGTAATGATCTCTGGGCTTGTCGCAAAATTCAGCCGAGCAAATTGATTCCATTGAGCTCCATATATATGACCAGAATTGAGTGCGACCTTAGACCTTAGAAGAATTGCGGCACCAGGATCACTGCCAAGGTTGAGATCGGTGAGATCGAGCCAAGCCAGATATGAATGCTGCGGTGGAAGGTATCTAACTCCAGGTAGGTATTCGCTTACTAGATGAGAAATAAGGTGACGATTGTGGTCTAACTGCCTAATGGCAGTATCAAGCCAAGTAACGCCCTCACTGAAGGCAGTCGCTGTTGCAAACGCTCCGAATATAGAGGCTCGATAATGCAGTGCAGGCGGCAAGGCATTTAAGCGCTCGTGCATACTGTTACTTCCTGAAACGATAATCGCACATTTAAGTCCTGCAATGCTCCAACCCTTACTCGCTGCGGTGATGACTACACAATTCTGAGCGGCTGCATCACCTAGTGAAAGAATCGGTGTAAATGGGTTCTCTTTGTACTCAAGGGGTGAGTGAATTTCATCGCTGATGATGATGACATTATTTTTTTGTGCAAGATCAATAAGTCTTTCTAACTCTGGCCTTGTATACATTCTGCCATTTGGGTTATGAGGCGAACAGAGAAGATGGACCTTAATCCCGCTCTGATAGGCCTTTTCTATGCCATCCCAATCAATACTCCACGCCGAAGAATTATCAGTCATTGGGTCGTAGATGAACGGGACATCAATGCTGTGCACTTTAGTCTCATTAATCCACGTATAGAAATTCTGATAAACCGGTGAATTAATCAAAATTGAGTCACCCGGATTTGTAAACAATCGCATAACTTCCACAACGCCGACGCCGACATCAGTTGCGACGCGAACTTTTTCAGGATCGACATCCCAATCCCAACGTTTGGCGGCAAAAGATGAGAAAGCGGCACCGAGTTCTGGGATGGGACCGAGATAACCCATATCAGAACTTTCAACCATAGAGTGCAATAACTTCTTTATGGGTTCTGCAATTGGAAAATCCATCTCGGCAACGGGAAGTGGAATCACATCGGATGGAAATGCTCTCCACTTTTCGCTACGTTGAGTCGAGAGCTCGGCTAGCGAACGAAAATTAAAATCACTATCGCTCATATCTGAAGTATTCCACTACTAAACATCGGCGACGAGGCGCTTTGTGGAGTTTCGCACAACAAGTGTTGTTGGGACGATGAGAGAGCTTGGCTCTTTTGTGGGTTTACGCAATCTCTCCATAATTGACCAGGCAGCCATCTCCCCCATTAACTGAACCGGTTGCTCGATTGTTGTTAACTCTGAAAACTCAGACATTTCATGGCCATCAAAGCCGATGATCGAAATGTCATCAGGGCAGCGCAGACCGTGCCTTCTCATTGCCTGCATCACACCAAAGGCCATCTCATCTGATTCACAAAAAATTGCAGTTGGTCTATTGGGTCTGGCTAGTAGATCATCCATTGCACGTGCTGCTGTGTGCATTGTAAATCCACCATGGACTTCGCGTGCAGGATCCCATTCAAGTCCATTTTCAACCAATGCTTGAAGAAATCCCTTTCGTCGGTCTTGTGGAACGCTAAAGTTAAATGGATCGTCGGGGTGGCCAGACATGAGGGCAATATTGCGATGGCCTTGATTGACAAGATGTTGAGTCGCAGTACGCGCGGCGGCGACATCATCAATTGCAACACTGGCGCACTCTTTATGGTGCATACCAACGAGAGCTACAGGAATTCCAAGACTCAACATTGATTCAAATTCTTCTTCAGTCGGAGGAAGGCTGATAACAATCAATGCATCGACGCGACCCTTAAGCAATTGATGTTGAAAGAGTCTTTCGCGACCCTTCATCTGACTGAAGTTATAGAGAAGTAGATCAAGGCCAGCTTCTCGTAACGCTTGTTCAGCGCCACTAATAACTTGCGCGAAATACCAGCGCGAAATATAAGGTGCAACGATCCCAACGCTGTTGGTACGAACAGGTGCTGCGGGTTGAGATTTATCTTCAATGGGATATCCCAAAATGTGAGCTGCATCGATAATCTTCGCCCGAGTCTCAGGATTAACGTGATGGAGACCTCGCAGGGCACGGGATACGGTTGCAATCGATACGCCAGAGTGAGCGGCGATCTCTTTTATTCCTGCCATCTCGCCTCCATGGGGCTGTAAAAAACTGTAAGAACTGTAAAAGTATCCCCAGAGTCTGCAAATATCAAGATATGGAAGGAAAACCTTTAGAGAGGAAAGGCGACTCCAGTACTTGAATGACAGTCATATCCGTTTGGATTCTTAGCTAGATATCTCTGGTGGTACTCCTCGGCGAGAAAGTACTCAACTCCCTCAGCGCTATGAATATCAGTCACAATCTGGTCCAAGCCAGCCTGGGCGAGCGCGCCTTGGTATTGATCTTTTGAGGCTAGGGCCATTTGGTGCTGCTCGTTTGTCGTTGTAAATATCGCACTTCTATATTGAGTACCGATATCGCCTCCTTGGGCGTTGAGCGATGTTGGATCATGCATCACCCAGAATTCTTGGAGAAGGCGATCGTAGGAAATCTGATCTGGATCAAAGGTGACTGCAACCATTTCAGCGTGACCGGTGGTGCCGGTGCAGACTTCTTCGTAACTCGGATGAGGGCTATGGCCTCCCATATAACCCACTGAGGTCTCGATGACGCCAGCAAGATTCCAGAATCGACGCTCAGCTCCCCAGAAGCAGCCTGTTGCAAAGTATCCGATCTCGCGCTTATCGATTGAATTCTGATTCATGAGAAGAGTCTTTCATGATTATGTTGAACTTTCTTCACGTAAACTAACCTCACCTTGCGCCCCCGTAGCTCAGGGGATAGAGCACCGCCCTCCGGAGGCGGGTGCACAGGTTCGATTCCTGTCGGGGGCACGTATATCAAAGCGCGTGTCGAAGCGATCTTTATCACGCCGAAGTGAGAAATCTTTCTCGCTTCCTCCTTGTTTAAGAGAGTAAGTCACGAGAGAATTGGCCTTTGCGCGGGGTGAGTCCACTTCATGCACACCTTCTCTAGCCTAAGGAGCGACCATGGATTGGCGTCATCAGTCTGCATGCCGCGACGAGGACCCGGAGCTCTTCTTCCCTGTAGGAAATACAGGGCCTGCGATCACACAGATCGAAGAAGCAAAGAAGGTCTGTAATCGCTGCATCGTTAAGGATCCATGTCTGGCATGGGCCCTTGAGAGTGGACAGGATGCCGGCGTTTGGGGCGGACTTTCTGAGGATGAACGTCGTGCGCTTAAGCGACGTGCTGCACGTAATCGTGCGCGTATTTCAGATCCACAGAACTAATCATTCGGCTATCGCTTAGCGAATTGGGAATGAAAGTCTGGCCATTGTCTTTGTACCAGTCGATTCGAGAACCAAATCCCCTTTAAGTTCGTTCTCAGTCAATGTGCGCACAATTTGAAGGCCAAGATTTGAGGATGTCGCAAGATCAAACCCAGCCGGTAAACCAACGCCATCATCAATAATTGATATGTAGGCCATATCAGAGATGCGTTCAAGTGAAATTTCTAGCGAGCTACCGCCGTTTTCCAACCCATGCTCAAGGGCATTGTGGATGAGTTCGGTGACAACTAAGGAAAGTGGTGTGGCGATTGTTGGATCAAGTGAACCCAAAACTCCGGTGCGCGTAATCACTAACTCATTCATTCGAGAGCTTAAATCTAGCGAGTGTGTAACAAGTCGATCGAGCACATCATCGAATGCGACGGAAGAATCGCTGCCAGATGAAAGTGTTTCATGAACCAGTGCAATTGAAGCGATTCGCCTAACAGCTTCGTTGAGTGCAGCGCTGGCTGCTGGATCTTCGATGCGGCGAGCCTGAAGGCGTAGAAGTGCCGAAACCGTTTGAAGGTTGTTTTTCACACGATGGTGAATCTCTCGAATAGTCGCATCCTTTGTCACCAATTCGCGCTCGCGACGGCGTAGCTCCGTGACATTTTGCAGCAGAATCAATGCTCCAATTCGATCATCGCCTTGTGAAATTGGTAGAACTAGTAGATCAATTGTTCCTCCGGCATTCTCCATCTCTACTCGCCTGATAGCTTTTCCAGATAGTTGTACTCGCAGACCCTCTTCATGGGCAAGATTTTGCGGATTTGTAATCTGTTCTGCAACATCATGAAGTACTTCACCTTCAAGAGCCTTATTCCAACCCATTCGCCCAAATGCTGAACGAGCATTTGGACTTGCATATGTAATCGCACCATTTAAATCTAAGCGCAGCAGACCATCTCCTACCCTCGGCGGTGGATCAAAGAGTGAACTGGCATTTTTATATGGAAACTTGCCCTCTGCAACCATGCGATACAGCTGGTGAGCAATCTCGCGATAGTTGAGTTCTAGCCGCGATGGCTGTCGCATCAATTCTGAATCTCGATGGCGTGAGATCACTCCAATGACTTCATCTTCGTAAATCACTGGCGTGGTCTCTTCTTTGATCATGAAGTCACCGAAACGCTCTGGGACTGTGTCCCGAATTATCTCAGCACTTGAGAGCGCACGATCAATGTGTGGGCGCTGTCCCCATTGAATTTCTTCACCTAAAACATCATGAGAAAACACTGTTGCTGCTGTCATTGGTCGGATATGGGCTATGGCTACGTATCCGGTTGGCCAACTTTTCATATCTTTTCGCAACGGTACCCAGAGAATAAGATCAGCAAAGGATAAATCAGAGAGTAACTGCCAATCGGCTACGAGTTCACGCAAGCGATAAATCTGTTGAGGAGTAAGCGGGCTTCGTCCTCGGATGAACTCTTCAATGGTCGGCATTTACCCACCCCATGAAGGGAGAAAGTTTTCAACCTCTTGAATTGCAAACCAGGTCAGGTCTTCACCATCTGGAGAGACAAGAAAGATACAGGCAGCCCAATCCAGTTGTATTGCAGCTGAGATCGTAATGCTGTCAGCACCTTCCTCGGTGATCACATCTCTTGGAATTTGCGCAGCGAGGACAAAACCAAAACCTTCTTCTCGCAGCTCGATTGATTCATCTGCTGCAAGCATCGAGAGAATAAATTCGCGCTCTTCCTCGTCAAGGTCTCCATGGGTTGAAATAAACTCTGTTGTGGGTGCGAAAAGCGTGTGGATCTCCAATGTTTTCAAAGAGAGAAGTTCACTTACTTCATCGAAGGTGAGGCCAACGTAAGCGCGCATGGGTAGAGCGTACAAGGTATTAGTCATCAAGAAAAAATGCTTACGCTGACGTTAGGAAATAAGCCCAGAGGCTAACTCAAGGTACTTCCTGCGAAGAACTCCTCGAGGATTAGTCTCCACCAGGATTGATCTACCCTGCTCTGCAGCGCCGGCACCTCGCATATCTAGTGGGAGCACACGAATAGCATGAGGGTGAAGTGGTGCAACTAACGTAAGAAACTTCTCTTCCTGGGGATCTCCGCGTTTTCCAGAGGTTCTGTGATTGAGAATAAAGGTGATTCGGGGCCGCAACTTATGTTGTGTCGTGGAATTATGAAATTGATGAAGTGAATGTCTGCTCACGGGACGAGGTGATGTCATTAGCCACAAATCATCAGCATTCTCAATGGTCCAGCTTGAGAAAATGTTCTGCCAACGTCGTTCGGTCATTGTATCTACCATCTTTGGTATCAATCCCAGATCAACTATCACAAAGTCAGTACGAGAACAGGCCTCAATCAGAATTTCACTCATGATCGACGAGTTCTCTCTTGTAAGCTCAAATACTTCAAGTAGTGGGTTCACGCGATTGGGTTCTGATCCATTGATATTGCGCTCATCTAGGAGAACGGCGATAGCGGGAAGCTGATGGTGAGCATCAATGAGTAAAACTTTTTTGCCAAGGAGATTTAACTCAATTGCACAATTGATCGCAGTCATGGTTGCCCCATCTCCATGGCTCGCACTAGCAATTGCGATGACGCGTGAGCGCCTTGCCACCGAACTGCTTAAATCTTGATGCCTCAGGGGGCTTCTCCCCTGTGTAATGACATGTGCCATCAACATTCCCACATCCTGAGGTCTTTCGATGAGTTCGCCATTTAGCTCGCTTGGTGTGGCAGAGCCAAAGCCAACCGATCTCTCAATTAAAGATGCGATCGTAGAAAGGTACTCTGCAGTTAAGCCTTGAATATCGCTGGAATAGATCAGCAAGGGTTTTATCTCTCCAGAGGTTTGAAGATACTGTGTGAGCAGTCCTACATCGACAGCGCGAAAGAGAACGCTCCACCCTTGTGAGTGCAATGTGCGAGCGACAAAACTTTCAAATTCGGGGTCACCGATTGCGGTAACAACGTGAAGTTCAGCCATGTGAAATAACCACCACTAAGCGGCCATGAGATGTGCCGGAGAGAATTTTCGAGACTTGTGAGCTATCTACCGACACAGTAATCGATAATCCGGCACCAAAATTCGTGCCTTTGCGGTCAATTGATTCTAAGAAGATGCCAGTGATGAGTAGCTCGGGTGCACTCAGGCTCTGACTATCAAGAGAATCAGGGACCCAGTAAAGAGATATTGGCTCACCCACTTCAATCAGAGCAGGGATATCCGATGGAAGAATATTTAAGGGAACTTGTTCAACATTGAATTGTGTTATTTCTTGAGTAAGAAAGCTCGCTGCTAAAAACTCTCCGGAACCTATGAATTGCGTACTCACCATTCCAATAGGGATATCGTCTTCTGATATGTACAAGTCCGCATTATCGATAAGGGAAGCATCGATAAGGATGAGGTCTTCGGAAGTAATCAGCGAACCCGGGGTAATGGGTGTGCGGGCTGCCCAAAACTGCGAACTTTGATCAGAGAGGGCAGCAAAAGCGAAAGAGGTGAGCAAGGCCGCAAGAAAGAGAACACCTGCAACCACCACGCGTGGAGAGCGGAAAGAAATTGAGGAGGCGGAGGAGGCAGTTTTTGAAATCATGGGTGGAGCAAAGGGCAATCAGAGAGTTGATGTGGAAACTTTTACACAATCATCTTTTTGGATGAGACGGATTCATCTTTTGGGTTGATCTTCGCACACACATGGCAAGAGATTGTCGGTGCTATGACAACCCATAGCGCCCCGTACATCACACTGATATCTAGCAGCGAAGATCATGCGATGTGGAGCCACCCCATCCTCGATCTCTATCCCCAATCACATGTGAAGCCTGCCGTTGAAGCTCTCCCGGCTCAAAAGGCAAAGCTTTATCTTGTTCCCTCACATTGCGACAGAAACTACGCTGGCGAAGAGTGCGATGGCGATGATTGCCCCGTACCAACATCGGCGAATGATCTTCCAGAGCTTCATGTGTGGACTATGACTTTTACTGTGGCACTGCTTGAAATTTGGGCCGGGCGCAGACAGCCTGCTCAGTTAATGGCTCGATGTCACAGAGTGATCTACAACGAATTGGTGCGAAAAACCGGTTCACAGAGAGAAATTGGAAAGATTCGAACAATTCATCAGAGTCAACCTCTCGATGGAATCTGTGAATCTACGATTACAGTTCGATTCGGCGAGAGATTGCGGGCAATCACAATTCGCTTTGAAGGAACTGACGGTCGTTGGCTCTGCACCGAGTTAGATCTAATTTAGAAAACTAGGCGGCACCGTGACAGCGCTTGTATTTCTTACCAGAACCACACGGACATGGTGCATTACGGGTGACTTCGTTTTTTGTGACAGCTCCAGAGCCATCCGAAGCGGTATAAGAGAGAGCGCTCACCTCTGCTGGTTTTGCATCCAGTGTAGGAGCTGAGACTTGCTTACCGTCTTCTACAGTGACCTGAACATTAAAGACAAGGCTCGCAAGCTCCTCTTTAATCGCATCCATCATCGCAGAAAAGAGTTCATAGCCTTCACGCTGATACTCCACGAGTGGATCGCGCTGGGCCATCGCACGAAGTCCAATTCCTTCTTGTAAATAATCCATCTCGTAGAGATGCTCACGCCACTTACGATCAAGAACTGAGAGAAGAACTTTGCGCTCAAGTTCGCGCATGACTTCTGGACCTAGTTCATCTTCCCGCTTCTTGTACGCATTCTCTGCATCTTCGAGAATTCTTGCAGTCAAGAACTCTCCGTCAAGACCATCGAGAGTTCCAACTTCAGAGATTAATCCGTCTACTGTAATTGAAATCGGATAGACCAGTTTGAGTGCATCCCAGAGTTTTGTTAAATCCCAATCTTCGGAATATCCCTCTGCGGTGGCAGCCAACACATACGCTTCGATGGTATCTGCTAAGAATTGCCCCACTTGCGTTGAAATGTCTTCACCTTCAAGGACAAGGCGTCGCTCACTGTAAATCACACTACGTTGACGGTTCATCACATCGTCGTACTTGAGAACATTCTTACGAATCTCAAAGTTCTGCGCTTCTACTTGGGTCTGTGCGGACTTAATCGCATTGCTGACCATCTTCGATTCGATGGGTGCATCTTCTGGCAGTCCTGCGGCCGAAAGGAAGCGCTCAACCATTCCTGAATTAAATCGACGCATCAAGTCGTCCTGGAGTGAGAGGTAGAAACGAGATTCTCCAGGATCACCTTGGCGACCTGAACGTCCACGCAGCTGGTTATCAATTCGACGTGATTCGTGACGCTCAGTACCGAGAACATAGAGTCCGCCAAGTGCGACAACTTCTTCATGACCTGTGGCAACGGCAGCCTTTTGTTTAGCAAGCTCAATGGGCCATGCGGCTTCGTATTCAGCAGCGTTATCAACGGGAGAAATTCCGCGACGCTGCAATTCAAAGTCAGCCATAAACTCTGGATTTCCACCGAGCATAATGTCAGTTCCGCGACCGGCCATATTGGTCGCTACCGTCACTGCGCCTTTGACTCCTGCACGGGCAATAATGAGTGCTTCTCGTTCGTGGTGTTTTGCATTTAAGACTTCATGTGGAACGCCATTTTTCTTCAAAACAGCAGAGAGTTCTTCAGACTTTTCGACGCTCACAGTTCCAACAAGAACAGGCTGACCTTTGCGGTAACGCTCAACAATGTCTTGAGCAACGGCAAAGAATTTTCCTGCCTCTGATTTATATACGAGATCGGCGGCATCTTCTCTGAGCATTGGACGATTTGTTGGAATTGGAACAACGCCAAGACGATAGATCTGATGAAATTCTGATGCCTCAGTCATCGCCGTTCCAGTCATCCCGGAAATCTTCGAGTAGAGGCGGAAATAGTTCTGCAATGTAATTGTGGCAAGAGTTTGATTCTCATCCTTGATTTCAATGCGCTCTTTCGCCTCAAGTGCCTGGTGTAGACCCTCGCTATATCTGCGCCCAGAGAGCATGCGACCTGTGTGTTCATCAACGATGAGAAGTTCACCATTCATCACTACATAGTCTTTATCTCGCTTAAAGAGCTCTTTGGCGCGAACTGAGTTGTTGAGATATCCAATAAGGGTTGTATTTGCAGCCTCGTAGAGATTCTCGATACCCAATAATTGCTCTACCTTGGTAACGCCGGCCTCAAGAACTGCAACAGTCTTCTTCTTCTCATCAACTTCATAATGAGTATTTCGAGTGAGTTGATTTGCGATGTTGGCAAATTCGACGTACCACTTGGTTGCTTTATCGGCTGGACCACTGATGATCAAAGGAGTACGTGCTTCATCGATCAGAATGGAGTCCACTTCGTCTACTACTGCGAAAAAGTGCTCTCGTTGAACGCAATCCTCAAGGCTCCATGCCATGTTGTCGCGGAGATAATCAAAGCCAAATTCGTTATTAGTTCCATATGTAACATCACAGTTGTAGGCGGCCCGTCGCTCAGCCGGAGACATGCTATTGACGATAACTCCAACGCTTAGCCCTAGGAAGCGATGGATGCGACCCATCCACTCACTATCGCGCTCAGCAAGGTAATCATTTGTCGTAACTACGTGGACGCCTTTTCCTGCCAACGCATTGAGATATGAAGGAAGTGTTGCAACCAGAGTTTTACCTTCTCCGGTGCGCATTTCGGCGATATTGCCCATATGCATGGCGGCACCACCCATAAGTTGAACATCGTAATGGCGCTGGCCAAGTGTTCTCTTTGCGGCTTCACGGACAACTGCAAATGCTTCTGGGAGAAGGTCATCTAAATCTTCACCGTTTTCAAGGCGCGAACGAAATTCATCAGTCTTTCCACGCAGGGCTTCATCACTGAGTGTCACAATTGAAGACTCGAAGGAATTTACCTCGGCTGCGATTTTGGAAAGTTTGCGGAGAATTTTTCCTTCTCCTGCACGCATGAGACGATCAACTATCGATGACATCAAAAACCTTTCAGAGAATTCGTACTCCGTTGAGCCCGGTTACTTTGAATACTGATGCAAGGGGGGTCCCCTGTTTCACTGGGTATATCGTAGGGGTTTTGCCACGCATGCAGTAATTGCGCCAAGAACGGTAAATCCCCCTGCATGCAGGGCCCTGCCCGCCTCACGAAGGGTAGCCCCGGTCGTTACGACATCATCGACAATTATTACAGGGATATGGGCAGAGCCTGCCATCGTAATGCAATCAAATGAGCCGCTGAGATTGATCTGCCTCTGTTTGGCATTGAGTGAGGTTTGATCCTTGACTCGCCGGGTGTGGTGCAGGAGAGGTCGCGTGAGTACACGTGGATTCTTCGACAACTCAAGAGTATGGGTGAGAAGAAAATTTCTTCCACGTCTTCGCGTAGCTGACTTTCTTGATGGCACGGGAACGAGATCGGCAATTCCTATCTCTCCATAGAGGTAACTCAAGCTATGCATAAGCGCCTGAAGAATGAGCTGATCTGCATCGAATAGTCCGGACTCTTTAGAGCTTAAGAGTACACGCCGAGCCACACTCGAATACTCTATTGCTGAGTAAACCGGGAAAGAGTTTCGTTCAGTTGTTATGAGTGTGCGGTAAATGTGGGGGTGCCAAAAAGCACGACACTGAGAGCAAATCTTTATTCCCAGTCTTCTGCATCCTAGACAGCGAGAAGGGAAAATTATCTCTGTTAAGGCCGCAGGTGAAATCACAGTCACAAGTGTGATTCATTTTAATTTTACAGCTCTTTATCTATCCTTCTATGTGGATTGACTGGAAGTGGGCGAGCTACGATTTGGTTACCTGCTATGCGCGGCAGTGTGAGAACAAAGTTTGCTCCATCACCCACAGCGCCCCACGCATCAAGTTCACCGTTATGAAGTCGCGCATCTTCGAGAGCTATTGAAAGTCCCAGACCTGTCCCCCCGCGAGTTCTCGCTCGAGAAGGATCGGCCCGCCAGAAACGATCAAATACTCGAGTGAGAGAAGCCTCCTCCATTCCTTCACCATGATCACGAACGCTGATTGCAACGTCAGTTCCAGTTTCAACGCACTCTATCTCTATCGATTTTCCATCTGCATGATCGAGGGCATTTGAAATCAGATTTCGCATAATCCTTTCAACTCTACGGAAATCAGCACGGATATGAACTGGATATTGAGGTGCAATAAATGAAATTTGTGATGTGGAATCTTCTAAATTCACTCCAAGATCTGAAATGCAGCGACGGACAAGAGCGGTGAGTTCGAAATCTGTAGGTTCAAGCACGGCTACTTCAGCATCAAATCGGCTGACTTCTAAAAGTTCCTGCAGCAATTTTTCAAATCGATCAATCTGTGCGATGAGTAGTTCAGCGCTTCGCGCAACGAGAGGATCAAAACCTGTGCGATGGGCATAAATGACATCAGATGCCATGCGCAAGGTTGTCAGTGGGGTGCGTAATTCGTGAGAAACATCGGAAACAAATCTCTGTTGAACTTTAGAGAGATTTTCAAGGCGTCCAATTTGAGCTTCGATTGAGGCCGCCATTTCATTGAATGCAGTCCCCAGTGTTGCAATCTCATCTTTGCTCTCAACTCGCAGTCGCTGGGCGAAGTCACCATTTGTGAACAAGGTTGCTACACGTGCTGCTTCTCGTACCGGACGTACCACCTGCCTAACAACCAAATATGTAATTAAACCAATGAGGAAGAGAAGAACTAGCGCTGTGAGTAAAAGAGAATTTTGAACAAGATCGAGAGTTGCTCCTTGATTAGTCAAGGTAAAGACCAGGTACATTTCATAAGCACCGGACGCCGGAATCACTACACGCTGTCCGACATAAAGCGCGTCGATCGTAGTTCCGGTTCGGTAAGTCAGAGGTGCAAATCGGTAGGCCAAATCGTTGCTTTCTAAAATTTCATCTCTTAGATCTTTTGGAATAGTTGAAGACAAAAGACCGTTAGATGCAAAACTATAATTTGGTTGCCTTCCGCTTGCTGCGGTTTCTCCTTTATTGAGAACCTTCACCAAAATGAGTTCCCGAGCTCCTTCGGTCGTACCGATTGAGATAGAGGTTGAAATAATCTCATCAACGCTCTCTTTGATAGCGCTATTTGTCTTTCCATCAACGAGCAATAACTGATATTGGGCGCTGTAAAAAACTGAACGCGCGTCCGCTAAAGATGACTCAAGGCTCACTCTTTTGATTCCATCAGAGAGCTGCGAGTACAGCGCCGACCCTGTAAGCCAAACAACACCTAGTGATAGAAGAACGGTAGAGAGAATAACTTTCGTTGCAAGCGATTGTGAAAGAGGCGAAAAATGTGGCCTCATCAGGATTCGTCCGTGACTCCAGCTTTATATCCGACTCCACGGATAGTCGTTACAATCCTGGGATTTTCGGGGTCGTGTTCCACCTTTGAGCGCAGGCGCTGTACGTGAACATTAACTAGACGCGTATCAGTCGAGTGGCGATATCCCCAGACTTCACTTAGCAGTGCATCACGAGTAAAGACGCGACCAGGCTCTTTGGCAAGAGCGACAAGAAGATCGAATTCAAGGCGGGTGAGAGCGATAATTTTTGCACCACGTTTAACCTCGTGAGCGGTAACATCAATTGCAAGATCACCAATGGTGAGTAAATCTTTAAGGTCGGCATTCGTGCGCCTTAAACGGGTGCGAATACGAGCGATTAACTCTGAGGGATGCTTAAAGGGTTTGACCATGTAATCATCTGCACCTGCCTCAAGGCCGGCAACAATATCTTGAGTATCACCCTTGGCGCTGAGCATAACAATGGGAACCATTGACTCTGCGCGAATCAATTTACATACTTCAACTCCATCTAAACCTGGCAACATCACATCAAGTAGAACAAGGTCTGGTGGATTGTTTCGAAAAACATCCATGACGTCGTCTCCGCGACTGACGAGATCCACGTCGATGCCGGCACCGGTTAAAACGATGCCGAGCATCTCCGCAAGATCCTGGTCGTCATCGACGACCATCACCAAGGTCATTAGCTACCGTGCTCCCAAGAGTTCAAGTACATATCTTGAGCAGGTGTGAGGACGTCAATACGTCCACCCATACTGATGAGCTTAAGTGAAGCAACTTCTTTATCAATGTACTCAGGAACCATGTGAACACCAGCCTTCAGGTTCTTTGCTTCCTTAACAAGATATTCAGCAGTAAGTGCTTGATCAGAGAAAGACATATCCATTACTGAAGCCGGATGACCTTCTGCTGCGCCAAGGTTAACCAAACGACCTTCTGCAAGAAGGAGCAGGCGGCGTCCATCTGCAAGCACGTATTCATCTGTCTGATGACGCATCTTTGAATTCTTCTTCTTTGAATTCTGCTCTAGCCATGCAACATCAATTTCGATGTCGAAGTGACCGGAGTTAGCCATGATTGCTCCATCCTTCATGACTGCAAAATGCTCGTCACGAAGAACATCACGGTTACCTGTTACGGTGATGAAGACGTCGCCAATTTTTGCCGCATCCAACATAGGCATCACGCGGAATCCTTGCATCATGGCGTCAAGTGCCTTAGTTGGGTCAATTTCTGTGACCACTACATCTGCACCCATTCCCTTAGCGCGCTCTGCTACACCTTTACCGCAATAGCCAAATCCTGCAACAACAACGACTCGGCCTGCGAGCAAAAAGTTAGTGGCGCGGAAGACTGCGTCTAGGGTTGATTGTCCGGTGCCATAACGGTTATCAAACATATGTTTGGTGTCTGTATCGTTAACGGCAATCATTGGGAAGGTAAGTGCGCCGTCCTTAGCCATCTGATTGAGGCGAATAACTCCGGTGGTTGTTTCTTCACATCCACCTGTAATTGTTGGCAACAGCTCACGACGTGTCGTGTGCAATGTATTTACGAGATCGCAACCATCATCAAAAACTTGGTGTGGCTCAATATCAAGAGCAGCATTAATGTGAGAGTAGTAACCATCACGATCTACTGAATTGCGGGCAAAAACTGAGATTCCGTATTCGTGGACCAGGGCTGCAGCTGTGTCATCTTGAGTAGATAGTGGATTGGATGCACAGAGTGCAATTTCAGCTCCACCTGCCTTGAGAACGCGCATTAAGTTAGCGGTCTCAGTGGTGACATGCATACATGCGGAGATACGAACTCCCGCAAATGGTTGCGATTTTTCAAAACGTTCTCTGATTTGGGCGAGTACTGGCATATTGCGTTCTGCCCATTCAATGCGCTTGCGACCCTCTGCTGCTAGGGATGCATCTGCAATGTCATGCTTCGGTGTTGTTTCTGTAGTAGTCATAACGACTCTCCTCTACACGGTAGGTGATTAAGTGCTTACCTAAGGCGTAGGGCTCTACTTGCTAGGTTGCTGTGTGCCTAGATTACTGGCAAAGATGGCTAGTTGCCACTTATGAGAGCTAGTGCCTGCCTGCGAATTTTCTCCATGAGGGATTCGGTGGTCGCCTCGACATTGAGCCGAAGTAGGGGTTCAGTGTTCGAAGCTCTCACGTTAAACCACCAATCTGCGCCTTCAACGGTTAGGCCATCAAGATGATCAATTGTGATCTCACTCATTGGGGAGTAATGGGATTCGATCGCTGACATAACAGAATCTGCGTTTTCAACAATAGAATTTATCTCACCGCTTGAAACATAGCGATTATAGCTTTGGAGAAGTGTGCTCAATTTTTGATCTGCTTGTGAGAGAGCAGCAAGAGCATGTAGGGCTGCAAGCATGCCAGAGTCTGCACGCCAAAAATCCTTAAAGTAGAAATGACCTGAGTGCTCTCCCCCAAATACTGCGCCAGTTTCTGCCATAAGTTTCTTTATATATGAATGACCAACTCGGGATCTCAGTGGAGTTCCATTGTTTTCCTCGATCACCTCTTTAACGCTACGCGAAGAAATCAAGTTATAGATAATGCTAGCTCCAGGGTTTTTAGTAAGTTCACGATCTGCAATAAGGGCAGTGAGTGCAGAAGGGTTGACTAATTCACCCTTTTCATCCACCAAAAAGCATCTATCGGCATCTCCATCAAAGGCTAAACCGATATCTGCCTTGTTTTTCTTTACCGCAACGGAAAGATCCTTTAAATTTTTTGGATCGATTGGATTGGCCTCATGATTAGGAAAGGTGCCATCAAGTTCAAAATACATTTCAATAAGTTCGACATTGAGGTGTTTAAAGACCGCCGGCGCTGTAAAGCCTGCCATCCCATTTCCTGCATCAACGACTACCTTTAATCTGCGCATCTGCGACAGATCCACAAGGGTGAAGAGGTGCTCGACATACGCTTCGAGCAATTCTTGTTTCTTTTCGACTCCAATTGCTCCCAATCCTAAAGGAGAGCCCTCTTCAACAAACTTTTCAATCAATAAGAGTCCGGACTCGCGACCAATTGGTCGAGCTCCACTCAGACACAATTTGATGCCATTGTATTCAGCTGGATTGTGACTAGCGGTGAACATAGCGCCGGGCATATTCAATTTCCCTGATGCGAAATAGAGCATATCGGTAGAAGCTAATCCGATACGAATGACATCTAATCCTTGGGAAGTGATACCTGCAGAAAAGGCTGATGCGAAGATTGGAGATGAAGGTCGCATATCTTCTCCGACGACAACAGTTCCTGGCTCTCTCTCCCCTTTGAGGAAACGCCCTAATGCAACTCCTGTTGCAAAACAGAAGTCCGAAGTTATCTCTTTATCAACCAAGCCTCGAATGTCGTAGGCTTTAAAAATCGACACGAGAGTATTTTTTAGTTCGGCACTGCACGCAGGTGGCCACGTCGAGCACCAATCTGTGCAGAGTGAGGAATACGTTGAGTGAGTTCGTTGCTAGCCGTTGGAATTGATGCAGCTGCCTCTCGAACCGCATCTGCAATCGCCATCAGATCATCCTCGGTAGGACCGGATCCAGAGTGAGATATCTCTTCCTTTAAAACACTCCAGCCATTCGGGACGGTGAGCTTACGTGCATGAATTTCACAAAGATCATAAGAATGTGGTTCTGCAAATGTAGCTAGTGGGCCAAGAACTGCAGTCGACTCGGAGTAAATGTAGGTCAGCGTCATGGTTGCCATCGCGCGGCAGGTTGCACGAGAGCACCCTCTACCCGATCTACTCAATGATGACATAGGTAAAGATTAGTGGGCGAGGGTTCGACTACGGATTTAAGACACGAATATTTGGGCTCGGAAGTAGAACGCGTGTCAGCTGACTTCCGGGAATTAAAGGAAAGAAACCGTAGCCACTTTGCGTAGCAACGAGGGCTCCCCCGTAGGTTTTTTCTGAAACCCGATTAAAAATAACAGTTCGAGCATTATCAGGGACTTTCCATGATGCGATTCCTGCGCCACTGATCTCAAACTTTTTCTCTTCTTTGTTTGTAAAGAGAACCGTGAGAGAAATCGCAATGCGATCTCCTGAAAAAGAGAGTAGCGGCGCTAATCCGCTCACTGCTAGCGAGTATTCGCTCATCTCCGAAGTAGCCGTGCTCCAAACAAAGTCGGATTTACCTTGAGCATATGTCGTGGAGTAGACAGAGCCAACTATTGGCCTATCGGATGTGATTTTGAGGGCAAAAACGTTGGCAGCTAATTGGAGATTGAGATCTACTTCGGTAACAATTCCGGGTTGAAGGGTGCGCTCGCTTAATCCAATGGGGATAAAGGTTCCTTTTGCTGAAATCACTTCGGCGGAAATTTGAGCCGGGATATCACCTGGGACTAAGAGTCGGAGTGAGTGGCCGAGAGGTTTGCCCAATCGATTCATCTGCGGGATGGCAGGGATGATGATTTCATTTCTAGGTTCGGCAGATGAATTAACGACATCGCCCCCCAATGACTTGAGGCCGCGGCCGCGCTCATCTACAAGAAATGCATTCACTCTGCCTGAGCGCGGAGCTACGTGCAATGTGATTCTCTTTGAACCAGGGTCAAGAGAAGCGAGTGTCTGCACCAAGGAAGTGTTTGCTTTCAAGGTGATGACACGAGTTGGACGAATGCCTGATTCGCTCCACATTCGGATATCAACAATCGCTTCACTCAGGCCGCTATTGATGAGTAATAACTTCCCCTTGCTTGTTACATCTGCATTGCCACCAACAAACCATTGTGAAATAGAGGGCGCAGAGCAGATAGTTGCTCCCGCCCAGACTCCTCTCTTTATTTGCCAGACCGGTGAAGTGAAATCCTGTGAGTCAATAATTGTTGGATTGGATCCTTGTAACAGCCTTAGCGTTCGGGTGGGCTTAAAGCTATTGGAGCTACTACCCAAAGCTCGTGAATTAGTCTTCGTCGAAGGAATGGAGACGGCACTGCTTTCACCCGACGGGGTCGCAGGGCAGACCACTGGTGGATAACTCTCCGAGAAATCAGCGCTCTTGACTGCTTCTTGAGTGATATTACTCAGTATCAGCGTTGCGGCTGTGATTAATGTAATTGCAATGGGGCGATTGAACTTCACGATAGCTCCCGCTCAGAAATCTCACGTTTGCGTCTTCCGCTAGGGGCTGCAAATATCAAGGCGGTAATAAGAATTATGAAGTGAAGTGAAATCCATCCTCTACGAACCGAGCCATCGTAGATGAGTAAAACTGGGCCAGGCGCTTCAACGGAGAATTGGGGAAGTGAATTTTCATTTTGAATTCGAGTAAGTCTCTTTCCATCTTGCACCAGATACCAGCTGCGGCTGTAACTTTGGGTAAGAGTGACAACACCGGGGGTGGGAACCAAATACTCGTCTGGGATTGAGGATGGCTTGATTTGAACTGACTTTCCACTCACATCGGTAAGAACGAGATTGCCGGTCGCCCCAGCAACTTTCCAAACAACTCCAGCATCAGTTGCAGAGGCACGAGTAAACCCGCCAAGACCATCAATAGTTTGTACAAGGGCTCCTTGATATGGCGCCTTGAGAAAGACATAGGTGATTCCAAAACTTCCTAAAACTTCACTACTGTTAATGCCGCTACCGTCTGCAAGACCAGTAACGGCGAGTTCGATGTCCAGAACTTCATTCGGTACAACATCGGCTTCTCCAAGTGAAACATCGCCTCCTCTTGCAATGAAATAATTCAGGGCTGGAACTGAGTCGATTACTCGTTCTCGAATAACGAGAGTCTTTGATTGACTTTCTATGGCAAGAAATGGTGGAAGAACTTCACCTTGAGCTGATTGAAGTGGTGCTTGCGGACCTTTGCTGAGAATCCATCCAGAAGCTCCAACACCGTATCCCAGCGAAACAATGACAAGAACAGAGGCAAACAAGTGGCGATAATTGAGGTGACTATTTATCAATCTTTCTCTAACGCTATCGAGCATGACAACGGCGACATACGTTGAGGCGATGGTTGCAAGGGCGATAAACACACCCGTGTACAGAGCATTGGGAGTTCCTGTCCCATTTCCGGCTAGGGAGATGGTTGAGAGAAATGTTCCGCTAACAATGAGTGATCCACCCACTGTTGAAACTTGTCGAGCGCGAGGTAGTGAGAAAAGCCCGAGCAGTAGCACCAAGGTAACTGGGCTTATCAACCACCACGGTAGAGATCCTGAGCCACCAGGGTTGGCGAAGAATGCGAGGTTAGGACCGCCTCCAGAGCCGAGTAATCCAATATCAAGGAAAAGTGCGCTCGGAGAGCTTAAGAGTTCAAGAGACCAAGGGATTGTCAGGAGAATTGGTGAAAAGACCAGGGCTGCTCGCCGTGCAAGTCGTGTATCTAATAATTGCTTATCCTCATCGTTGCGAAAAGCATCAAAATCCTTCGCCACTGCATAAATATTAAATCCAACGATAACCAGAAGGATGGCTGGAGCAAATGAAAAAATAAATGCGAGCAATAATGATAATCCTGAAATTGCTCGGATTGAAAATTTCTCTATGGCGTGCAATTTAAAAATTCTCTCGACAAGAAAGGGTGCAGTCATCAAGAGGATAACTAAACCTATCCTTCCTGAGTTCACGGCAGAAATTGCAACTGGAGAAATGGCATAAAGTAAAGAAGCTGCTGCGGTAAGGAATCGATTGGAACTTACACTCTTGAGGAGTCGATGAATCGATAGGTAAAGCAGTATTGGGGCAAGAAGAAAGAAGAGTGCGATAAATACTTGGACATTCCCAAATGTTAAAAGGGATGCGATTGCTAGCAGTGGAATCCACAGTGGTGAAGCGCTCTTGCTGCCAAGTCCCACTTCATGCCAAGGTGCGAAGTAAAAAGTCCAGAGATCTCCAGCGCTCTCAGGAGATGGTGCAAGAGTTCCACCAGAAATCGCACCAATACGATTTCTCGACCACAACATTGTCAGAACTATGAGAAAAATCAGTACGACAACAAATGGTTTGCGGAAAATCGTGCTCCATTTCCGAGAGGTTTTCGGGGTGAGAAGATCTTCCTCCTCTAGCTCGCTTTCAGTAGGTAGATCAAGTAGCGATTCATCAATTTCAATTGTTTGCGTTGGTTTAAAAATGAAGTCACGGACTGCGGCTCGAGACCTTTCAAGAGCAAGGCGAAGTTGGCGGCCGCGAGAAGGAATGAATTGCGACACCACACGTGCAGAGACAAGTCTGGTTGCTCTTCTCTGCTTGCGCGCTTTGATTAACTCTCCCGGTTTAATGAGAAGATTGAGAATCGCTAAGAGTTCATCGCCTGCGTATCCTGGAAGTTTGGCAAAGAGATAACCCACTGCGCGGGCAATTGCCGAGATAAAAAGTTGAAGGGCGAGAACTGGAAGCAGCCACCATGTTGCATTAGCCAGGAGAACATATGCAGCATTTTGGCGATCAAGCAACAACGGGCGATGCAAGAGTGCACCTTTGACATCGACTGTGCGTCTTTCAGTTGCCGAAGCCTGTGCGTGATAAGCAACTGCATCAGTAACCACAACAACACCATGTCCAGCTGCGTGTACGCGCCAGCCGAAATCTACATCGTCACGAAAAAGTTCAAGATTTTGATCAAACCCGCCAAGGTCTTCAAATACGTCTCGGCGAATCAATGCACCAGCAGTGCTTACCGCAAGTACATCTGTAATTCCATCATGCTGACCTTGATCATATTCAGATTCTTCTAAGCCAGTCCATCTTGCTCCATTAGTGGCAATACTCACGCCGAGCTCAAGTAAATGTGTTCGATCATGCCAACCCAAAAGTTTCGGTCCAGCCATCGCAACGTTTGGGCGATCTTCAATGGCTGCTAATAGCGCTGCCAATGCACCCGGCGTAGGCGCACAATCATCATGGATAATCCATATCCATTCGTGCTCAGATGGTGGTGGAAGTTTTTCAACGGCTGAAGATACGGCGGCACCAAATCCAGTTTCACGTGGCAATGTAATTATCGGTATGCGTGCACCTTTAAGTAATTTTGAAGAAGCATCAACTGATCCTGTATCGACTGCGATGAGTTGATCGATTGATCTGGTTTGCGAAGCAAGAGATGCGACAACTTCGGGTAGCCACGTTGCTCCATCATGAACAACAAGGATCGCGCTGACGCGATGCATAGACATCGCCTACGCTGGGCGACGCTTCAAACGACGACGCTCACGTTCTGAGAGGCCGCCCCAAATTCCAAAGCGTTCATCGTGTGCGAGTGCATACTCAAGACATTCTTGGCGAACATCGCAGGAGAGACAGACGCGCTTTGCTTCACGAGTTGAGCCACCTTTTTCAGGGAAGAAGGCTTCAGGATCTGTCTGTGCACAAAGTGCCCGTTCCTGCCACGAGAGTTCAATATTCTCGCCATTTGCTAGTTGAATAGTTGGTCCAGCAGTGGGGGCTGATGGCTTGCCAGTTGATTGCGCTTCTGGACGGATTGGCATGAGCTAATCTCCTCAAGACATTAGGGCCCGCTCCAGAGTGGATTTCGGGCTTGCTAGGTATGAATTACACGCGTGTAATCCCTTTCTGTCAACTCCCGCAGGACAGGTTGAGGGTTGAAATTTTCCGGATTCACGGCATTTCTGAGCGTAATTTGAATAAAAAATCGACAAATTTCCCTGCTAAAAAAGATTATAGAAAAGCGATTGGGAGGTTCTGATCAATCGAAATGTAGCGATCCCGATAGTGTGCCTGAGGATCAATGATTGTCCCTGGGGCAAGGAAGCATCGCTCAAGGAGTGCCCCCGTTGCGATCCTTGCTCCATCTGAAACGATGCAATGGTCAAGTGTTGCACCGGGTGCGATCGTTACATGAGCGCCGATAGATGTCCCCCCTGTAAGCGTGGCTGATGAATCGATTTGGGCGGTCACGTTGGCGAGGAAGTCGCCCTTGATGCGATCACGTGATGCCTTAAACAGTGCGGTAGGGGTGCCAATATCTAACCAATATGCATTCTCCTTATATCCAAAGATCCGCTTTTTCTCCTGAATCATTTTCGGGAAAGTTTCTCGCTCGACTGACGTTACGACTCCACGTGGTATCGAATCAATCACGGCGCGATTAAAGATATAGCACCCCGCATTAATCCAATGAGTGACCGGCTGATTCATTTTTTCAAGGAACGCGGTCACTCGACTATTTTCGTCAGTCGGAACACAACCAAAAGCACGCGCATCTTCAACGTGAATCAAATGTAATGTCACATCTGCATTATTCTGATCATGCCGTGCTATCTGTGCCGAAATATCATGATCGCTAATGACATCACCATTAAAGATTAGAACACGCTCATCCTCCTGCCCGGCATCTAAGGCCGCAGCTGCATGAGCAATCGCTCCCCCTGTCCCTAGCGGCTCTTTCTCTATCGCATATCGAAGATCAATTCCCCATTTGCTTCCATCGCCAAAATACGGTGTAAAAACTTCAGCTAAGTATGATGTCGCGAGAACAAGGGTTTTAACGCCAGCACGCTTTGCAGCAAGAATTTGATGCTCTGTCACCGGAAGACCTGCAACAGGTAACATCGGTTTTGGAATTTCATCGGTGATTGGGGAAAGCCGAGTGCCCTTACCCCCTACCAATAAAATTGCTACAGTCATTTCCTACTCCGCACTTGCTGCAAAAATACGGGCTGATGCATCAAGAATCGCTTCATCAGTAGCCGTCATCGCGATACGAATGAAGTGAGAACCTTCAGGCCCATAGAAAATTCCAGGTGTGGCAAGGATTCCAAGTTCTGCCAACCATTCAACTGATTGCCAGCAATCCTCGCCTCGGGTACACCAGAGATAGAGCCCCGCAGAGCTCTCTTGGATGGTGAATCCCGCGGCAATGAGGGCGGGCCTGAGGGTTGCTCGTCGGGCGTTGTAGCGATTTCGTTGTGTCGCGACGTGAGCCTCATCTGCAAGAGCAATCGTCATGGCTTTTTGAACTGGAAGGGCAACCATCATTCCTGCATGTTTCCTGAGTTCACGTATGCTCGCCACCAATTGTGGATCACCTACTAAAAATGCAGCGCGATATCCGGCCATTGAAGAGCGCTTCGAAAGTGAATGGAGTGCAAGCAAGTTTTTATTGTTGCCATCGGCGTAGGCGAAAATCGAATTCGGAGTAGTGGTATCTCCGAATTCTAGATAACACTCATCCGAGATCGCGACGGAATTATTCTTGCGAGCCCATTGAATAACAGCCCTGAGTTCTTCTTCGGTATGTACTCGTCCAGTTGGATTGGAGGGTGAATTGATCCAAGCAAGGTCTGCATGTGGCCACTGATGTGCATTAACATCAACGGGAATCTCTTCTGATTGTGCAAGCATGGCACCCACGAGATATGTCGGATAGGCAATTTTTGGATAAATGACACTTTTCGATTGTAGGAAAGTGGGAAGCCACGCAACTAATTCTTTAGACCCGATTACTGGCAAGACATCAAATTCTCCAGTGATTCCAAGGTGGACACGAGCCCAATTTCGAATAGCCTCTTGCAACTCTGGCGTACCTGCAGTTGTTGGATATCCGGGTGAATTTGAATTCTCCGCCAAAACTTTCTGGATGAATTCAGGGGTCGAGTCAACCGGCGTTCCTTGAGAGAGGTCGATGATCCCTCGAGGATGCTGTCGTGCCTTTACCCCAAATGGAGCAAGAGCATCCCAAGGAAAATCAGGAAGTTTTTTTCTCAATTGCAACGACATCGACATGATCATGATCTGTGAGGCCGACCTTTGCGGCTCCACCTGGCGATCCGATCTCAACAAAAAATTCAGTATTGATCTTAGGAAATTCTTTCCACTCCCCCGGCACATCGTCTTCGTAATAGATAGCCTCAACAGGGCAGACGGGTTCGCAGGCACCACAGTCAACGCACTCATCAGGCTGGATATAGAGCATTCGGTTACCTTCGTAGATGCAATCGACTGGGCACTCTTCAATGCAGGATTTATCCTTCACATCGATACATGGCTGGGCAATCACATACGTCACGAGCAACCTCCAGGGCTAACAGTGTGGGCAGATGGTGTTGAGGTTACATTCTAACCATGCGCTCACGCGATCGCAGGGTTAATGTGAGCCCATGGAAGCCAGATCTGTAGCCCTGAGCCCAGAGCTGATTGGTCGCCGACTGACTCTGCGCCTTCGCGATTCCACGGGCGGATATCGAGATCTTGTGGGGATTCTTGAATCCATGACAACCATTCGAAGGCGCGATGGTGAGGTGATTGCCTTTAACCCAGATGAGATTGCAATAGTTCACCCGATACACGAGATTCGCCCACGCGCTGGGAAAGGTGCACCACTTTCGATGAGAATTGCCGAGCTCGAAGAGCTCTCTACTCGAACATGGCCGCCCCATCAGGTAAAAAATTTGGGACTTTGGAAGTGTCGCATTTCAAATGGAATGACATTTCGCGCGAATTCGGTTCTCGTCTCAGGTACTCCGCCTTTTGGAGAGCCTGGCCTTGAACTAGATGATGCGATTTCACGTGTTGATTTGATCTACGCAGAAGCCGGGCTGCCGACTGTTTTTCAACTTACCTTTCCAATTCATCAAGATTTTAATGACTATCTCATGGAACGTGGCTGGAGCCAGAAAGTTGGGGCTGCATTTCTGATAAAAGATTTAGAAGCCAGCGTTGATCTCAAGGAATTAGCTCAGGAGAAAAGTGTGGAGATCACCGAAGAGGATCAACCGAGTGAAGAATTCCTGGCCCTTCATAATGATCAAGAACTTCGATCAATCATGATTTCCTACCCGGCGAAATACATCGCCCTAACATTTAACGGTGAAATAATTGCATCCGCTCGAGTAGCCCTATCTGAATCGTGGGCTATCGTCACACGATTAATCGTCGCTGATGCTCACCGCAAAAAAGGATTGGCGCGATTACTCATGGTGGCGTGCATGAATTCTGCCTTTAAAGATGGGGCATCAAAAATGTGCCTCCAGGTAGATCAATCAAACCGTGATGCGCAATCTCTCTATGAAAAATTGGGGTTCAAAGTCCATCACACATATCGATTTATTCAACGAGGCGAGACGACAGAGTGCGCATGCTAAAACTCTACGAAACCAGAACCAGGGAAATCGTCACTATCGCTGGCTCACAAGGTCGCTTAAAGATCTACTGCTGTGGTCCTACGGTGTATCGAGATGCTCACGTAGGAAATTTACGCACCTTTCTACTCTCTGATCTGATTATGAGGGCTGCTCGCGTTACTGGTCTTCAGGTCACTTTGGTGCAAAACATTACCGATGTCGGACATATGGCTACAGATCTTGAGGACAAAATCCTCTCGCAATCAAAAGTTGAAAAAATAGATCCATTTGATATTGCAAAAAAATATGAAGAACGATTTCACAAAGATTTAGGTCGATTAAATGTCTTGCCTGCAGATTTGTATCCAAGAGCGAGCGAGAGTATCGATCTGATGATTTCGGCAATTGAAAAACTCATACAGAAGGGTTTTGCTTACGTCGGAAGTGACGGCAATGTCTATTTTGATGCGCAATCCTTTCCAACGTACGGAGCAATCAGCGGCAATCGACTCGATTCACTCAAACCGGGACATCGATTTGATGCCTCAGAAGATGGTGCAAAGAGATTTCACGCAGATTGGGCTCTATGGAAATTAGCCCACGACCGAGCGCAGATGGTGTGGGAAACGCCATGGGGAGTTGGCTTTCCTGGGTGGCATATTGAATGTAGCGCGATGTCACTTGCCCATCTTGGAGATGCAGTTGATGTGCATGTTGGGGGAATCGATCTTCGCTTCCCCCACCACGAAAATGAACGGGCACAATCAAATGCCTTGTCGGGTCAGGAAACTGTGACACATTGGATTCATGGTGAACATCTACTATTTGAAGGCCGCAAGATGTCAAAGAGTGCAGGGAATGTAGTTCTATTGCAAGACATTATTGATCGTGATCTTGATCCGCTCTCTGCTCGTTTCGCATTTCTTGAAAATCGTTATCGCTCCCAGATGGATCTCACTTGGGCATCATTGAGCGCAGCGAATTCAACTCTCAAGAGATGGCGGGCACTTGTTGCAGCAGGTGGCTCTAGTCCTGATGTAGAAATCGACCAGGAAGTAGAAAGTGCCCTTTTAAATGATCTTGATACCCCGAGGGCGTTGCAACGCCTTCGGTTGATTGAAAAAAATAACTTGATTGAACCTGAGCGAAAGCGCGCGATTTTCTTGTATGCAGATCAAATCCTGGGTCTTGACTTTGCTCGAGCACCTGAGAAGAAGACCCTCAGCAGCGAGCAAGAAAAGCTTCTTCAATCACGTGCTGAGGCAAGGCTGCGCAAAGACTTCGTTGAAAGTGATCGGTTAAGGGGAATTCTGGAAGCTGATGGCATTTCTATTCATGATGGTGCTGAAGGACAGAGCTGGAGCTAGCCTCTAGCGGGTAGAAATATTGCGACTATAACAATCGCCAAGCTACTTGCTAAAAATGTTAGCCCAGCCCTATCACCCTGAACCAACAACTCTCCACCCTCACCAAAAGTCGTTGCATCGTTAAGGACAACCAGCCATCCTGCAAGAGTTGCTAATCGGTATCGCTTCTTCCCAAAGTATTTTCCGACAGACCAGAACGTTGTCGCTGTTCCAGCAAGTGCAAGAATGAGACCGGCAGGAGGATATGAAAGATGGAGAAAAACTCCACCTGCGGCTGTAACTGCGCCGATGAAAAAACTATAGACATATCTCATCAGAAACTTACTCCCGCGAAAAGATCTTTTTCTCTCCCATTGTCATCAAATGGTTGAGCGCGCTCACCTTTTACAAGTGTGTAGTACTCATTACCCCAAACCTGCAGCCCCATGTTATTTGAAAGGGCAAAGAAAGGTCCATCTAAAGCAATTTGTGTTAAGTGTGCAGCCATTGCATCCATCTTGGCTTGAACAAAATCATTTCCGTCGATTAACGTCGTGACAAACTCATCATCTTTTGCAAAAGGCAAATCATCAGCGCTCTCAGCGCCAAAGAAATCTGTACCGAGCGCCTTCATTTTTTCAATACCGTCAGCAATCACTGACTTGGGCATTGTGTTCCAGTAAATCTTTGGAATCGACCACTTGGCCTTCTCGGCAGCAGCCATAGCTACTCGATGAGCTTGAATGTGATCGGGATGCCCGTATCCACCAATCTCATCGTAGGTAATCAATACATGAGGTTTAACCTCATCAATAATCCTAACTAAATGCTCACTCGCCTGATTCAAATCTGCCTGCCAAAAGACATCTGGGCGCTCATTGTGAGATGTTCCCATCATTCCGCTATCGCGATAGACGACAGATGGATTACCAAGATATCGAAAGTCAGTGACTCCAAGTGCTTTCATCGCATTTGCCAATTCGATTTCACGATGCTGTCCCAGTTTGTCCTGTTCGTGTGAAGCAAGATGTGCCAGTTCTGGAACAAGAACTTCTCCCTCTTCGCCACGTGTGCAGGTCACAAGAGTTACATGTGCACCTAGGGCTGCATAAAGAGCCATGGTGGCACCGTTATTAATCGTCTCATCATCAGGATGAGCATGTACTAGTAGTAGACGTGCACCGTCGTAACGTTCAAGCATTAATAGACCGGAAGAGAGGTGTCGATCTGTTTTGCCCAAGCAATTACACCACCTGATACGTGTGAAGCATCCTTAAATCCAGCACCTTTAACAATTGCTAAACACTCTGCAGAGCGAACTCCACTCTTACAGTGAAGAATTATCGGTTTGTCTTGGGGTAAACCGGCAAGGGCGGTTCCATCAATGAATCCTTGTTTTGGAATCAGATGCGATCCAGGAATTCTGACTATCTCAAATTCACTCGGCTCACGGACATCAATGAGATAGAAATCTTCACTTCGATCGATTTTTTCCTTAAGTTCAGTTACTGAAATTGTTGAATCGGTAACGGCTTCTTGCGCCTGATTGGATAGAACGCCGCAGAATGCCTCATAGTCAGGAAGTAACCCTTTTTGAGTCGCATTCTCAGAACAGAGAGGGCAGTGAGGGTCCTTACGAATCTTTACTTTTTTAAACTCCATTTCCAGAGCGTCATAAATCATCAACTCACCAATAAGTGGCTCACCAACACCGGTGAGTACCTTGATTGCCTCTGTCGTCTGAATTGAACCGATGGTTGCGCAAAGAACTCCAAGAACTCCACCTTCAGCACATGATGGAACCATTCCTGGAGGTGGTGGTTCTGGATATAGGCAGCGATAGCAAGGCCCGTACTCCGCCCAGAACACGCTTGCTTGTCCATCAAATCGGTAGATTGATCCCCACACATATGGCTTCTTCAGTAGAACGCAGGCATCGTTTACGAGGTATCGAGTGGCAAAGTTATCTGTTCCATCAACAATGATGTCGTATTGAGAAAAGATATCCATGACATTATCTACGTCAAGTCGCAGTTCATGAGTAATCACATTTACATAAGGATTAATCTCAAGAATTTTCTCTTTTGCTGATTCTGCTTTACTTTTTCCAATATCGGATTGTCCATGGATAATTTGACGTTGTAGATTTGATTCATCAACTGTGTCGAATTCTACAATTCCGATAGTTCCTACCCCGGCGGCCGCTAAATACATAAGAGCAGGTGAACCAAGACCTCCAGCACCTACGCAGAGGACCTTTGCATTCATCAATCGCTGCTGCCCTGCCATTGCAACATCAGGAATGATGAGGTGACGGCTATACCTGCGCACTTCATCAATGGTGAGAGCAGGACCAGGTGTAACCAATGGAGGCGTCTTCATAATTGGTTATTCTGCCTCAGAGTAGGAAAGCATGCCACTTAGGCTCTACGATTAGCCCAATGAGCACTCCTGACAAAGCACAGAGCACCGATAAGGCACGCCTGCCTCGTGATGAACGCAGAGCAATACTTCTTTCAGCAGCCCTTGAAGTCTTCACCGCTGCCGGTTATCACTCAGCGGCGATGGATGAAATTGCTGATCGCGCAGGGGTTAGCAAGCCAGTTCTTTATCAGCACTTTCCTTCAAAATTAGATCTCTACCTAGCAGTTCTTGATCTCCATATTGATTCGTTAGTTTTTGAGATCCAAAAAGCGATCTCTTCTACCCCCGATAATGCCCAGCGTGTTCGTGCAACGGTTGTCGCCTACTTTGCCTTTATTGAAAATGAAGGTGAGGCATTCAGACTTCTCTTTGAAAGTGATATGAGCGTTGAACCGCAAGTACGCGAGCGCCTTAATCGCATGACTTATGACTGCGCAGCTGCGGTAAGTGGAGTGATCTCAAATGACACTGGTTTACCCAAAGAGGTTTCAATGCTTCTTGGTGTCGGACTTATTGGTTATGCGCAAGTTACAGCGCGTCACTGGTTAGAACGCGACAGCAAATTAACTCGCCAGCAAGCTGTGGACCTCGTTGAAAACTTGATGTGGCGAGGAATATCGGGCTTTCCTCGCACCGAATAGCAGTTCGAAGGGCTAACGCCTAGGATGAGCACATGAGTACAAAGAAATCAGAGGGCGCAAAGGCTGCTCTCGTCAGAATTGCGATTGCAGATATTTCCAGCGAACTTTCCTTTGAATGCGAATCAAGCCCTTCAGATATTAAGTCCGCTGTTGCTAAGGCCCTTGCCGACAACACTCCGTTGGCTCTTACCGATATCCGTGGCCATGAAATCATTGTTCCAGCCGCACGGATTGGCTATGTCGAAATTGGACAACCTACTGAGCGTCGCGTTGGCTTTGGCGCTCTATAAGTGTCGGTTACCTTCGCAGATCTACCTCTTCGTAAAGAGACTATCGCTGCTCTCAACGAACATGGGTACACAGCTCCATTCCCCATCCAAGAACAAGTGCTCTCTATCGCACTTGCAGATGGCGATGTAATCGGTCAAGCAAAGACTGGTACAGGAAAAACACTTGCGTTTGGTATTCCACTTGTCGATCGCGTCATTGCGCCCGAAGATGAAGAGTGGAAAACTTTTGAGTACCAAGATTCACCCCAGGTGCTTGTTGTGGTGCCCACGCGTGAACTCTGCGTACAGGTGACTAAAGATCTTGAAGAGATTACACAGAGCCGCAAGATTCGCGTCTTGGCAGTTTATGGTGGTCGCGCATTTGAACCGCAGATTGAAGCCCTGCAAGCTGGCGTTGAAATCATTGTTGGTACCCCTGGCCGCTTACTAGACCTCTATCGCCAGGGTCAGGTCAAACTAGCTAGCGTCACACGTGTAGTCCTTGATGAAGCCGATGAGATGCTTGACCTTGGTTTTCTTCCAGATGTTGAAAAGATTTTCACTGCAACTCCTAATCGTTCGCAGACAATGCTCTTTTCGGCAACGATGCCTGGGGATATCATCGCGCTGGCTCGTAAGTTTATGAATCAACCAGTGCATATCCGTACTCAAGATTCGCAGGATGAGGGAAATGTTGTTTCACGTATAGAACAACATGTGGTCCGTGCGCATGCGATGGACAAGATAGAAATGTTGGCGCGTATTTTGCAGGCGGAGGGACGCGGGCCAACGATTGTCTTCTGCAGAACCAAGCGCGCGTGTCAGAAAACTTCCGATGATTTAATCGAACGAGGCTTTAAGGCTGCGACTCTCCATGGTGATATGGGGCAAGCGGCTCGTGAGAAAGCGCTCAACGACTTTAAGGGTGGCAAGTCAGATGTCTTGATCGCAACAGATGTTGCTGCCCGAGGAATTGATATCGATGGCATTACCCATGTCATCAATTATCAGTGCCCTGAAGATGAAAAGACCTACGTGCACCGCATCGGACGAACAGCCCGCGCGGGTGCGTATGGAATCGCACTTACCTTTGTTGATTGGGATGAACTCGCACGATGGAAAATGATTGATATGGCGCTCAAATTAGGTTTAGCTGAGCCACTTGAAACGTATTCATCATCCGAGCATCTCTATGAAATGATGAAGATTCCTGCCGGGTCTACTGGACGTATGGATAAGCCTGGCAAGGTAGCTCCCGTCGCCGAAAAGAAAACTGAACGCCCAGCACCGCAACGAGAAAAACGTGAGCGAGTACGGACAAAGAAGTTTACTTCTTAATCAATTCCAAGTTCTTCCAGGATGCTATAGGCAGATTCTCGAATCTCTCTAGCAATGACTGAGTTCTTAGCCGTCGAGAGAACGCTTAACTCTGTGAGTTCAGCAGTGCCAACTTCTGAAGCCTGACTGCACTGCCCATCCAGGTGTCGCCATTGTTTGAATTGATCTGCAAAATTACTGTCTTTGCCAACCTGAAGAAGAGCTTTTTTAGTCTCCGGTGCCAGTTTATAAATCTGGCTGATTCCTCGGTGATGATGAATGGTTTGTGAGTAAGGAATCAGAATCAAGTCCGCAACATTGAGAGAAGCCAGCAAACTGGGATTAACATCACTTGGCGTATCGATAACAATCACATCATAATCTTTGGGTAGCGAATCGAAAAAATTGATGAGATCAGAATCAGAGAAACCAAAACCACATCGTGAATCTGCGGAGATAAAATCAAAGCGCTCGATGAGTGGTTCTAAGTCGGCTGCTGAAGTCGTGCCCTGCAAATAGTCAGAGATGGATGAGCGCGAATTTTCACGACCTACTCGAAAGGTCAAAGATGCGCGAGGATCTAAATCAATTAAGAGAGTTTTTTTTCCGTACTCGGTGAATGCAACCGAGAGCGCGTGAGCTAGTGTGGTTTTTCCTGAACCGCCCGCAGTATTAGCTATTGAAATAATTGATTTGCTCATTGACTCACCGACTCAACAAGCCAACGCTTTTTCCCGTCGGTAAAAATGGGTGGAGCGATAAAGGTTTCAGGAATGAGTGCCAAAGTTTTCCTCACCGCGTGGAGAGAGAAATTTGTCGCGGCAACATGGCCAGGAAGTGTGGGCCAACCATACAAATCTCGTGCCCAACGTGGAAGGCTTCCAGCTGCCACTGCACTTATGCCAGCCCATGCAGGAGCGACGGGAGTAGCAAATCTGACTAGGTGAGGTAGCGGTGGGAGCGCTAAGAAAATTGCTGCCCGCTTTGCATCCTCACTAGCTTGTAGCTCTGGCTGGATCTGATCGAAATACTGCACAAGCTGTGCACGTGAAGATGGGACATCGCTGCGAGGGATTCCAACGAGATCTGCAAATTCGACCATGTTGTATAGGTAGTCATCTTGCTCTTGATCAGAGAGTTCCACCCCAGAACGCATGGCAGTGTCTAAAAATGAATCAACCATCGCCATGTGCACCCATAACAACTCATTAGGGCTATCCAAGCCCAACTTTGTGTGGACCCCGCGCACTCGGGTGGCCAGCTTTGTTGCTTCCTCTGTTGAACCAAAAGTCAGCGTTGTTACGTAATCACCCGTTCGAGTGAGGCGACCCCAGGCGTCCTCACGAAAGTTTGAGTGAGTTGCGACTCCTGCCATCGCAACGGGATGCAGGGCTTGTTGAAAGAGAGCGCGTAGCCCCCCTATCAGCATGCAGGGGTCACTATGAATTTTCCAGACTATGTTCTCTGGTGAATAAATCCCGCGAGGATCGTATGTCATCTATCTATCCAGCAAGGATTTTGATTGCATCAGCAAGCATTTGCACTGCGATAGCAGCAAGGAGAAGTCCTGCAATACGCGCAACAAGTGTAACTCCGCTATCTTTAATAATTGCAAGAATTTTAGTTGAAGCCATGAGTGCGACGGCGATCGTGATATGAACTGCAACAACTGCTGCAATCAGGCCGACTGC
>JBILRA010000010.1:0-29543 GCA_044372915.1 Candidatus Planktophila sp. | reverse complement strand
TTGCTTAACAAAGATCATGGTTGCAACGATTGCACCTGGACCCGCAAGCAGTGGAGTACCTAGTGGAACAAGTGCGACATTCTTATTCGTGGATGCATCAATTTCTTCAATGCGGCCAGTCAATAGTTGAAGCGAAACATAGAGCAGCAACAATCCACCCGCTGCTTGAAGCGCTTCCATTGAAACTTTCATATATTCAAGAACAAATTGGCCGAAGAGTGCAAAGGATGCAATCACAACAAGTGAAATTGCTGCTGCCTGCCATGCCAACCGTATGCGCTCTTTTGGAGATTTATCTGACACAAGAGCCAGGAACACTGGTGTTGCACCCGGTGGATCCATAATCACAAATAAAGTTACGAAAGATTGAATAGCAAATGTGAGTGCACTTACCTCAACAATATTCATGAAGTGACCACCCTTCGAGCATCTGCCATTGATTCTAGAATTTCCCACTGTTGTGGATCGGTGAGATTCTCACCCATGGCATTAAGTTTACCTGTTCCGTGATAGTCACTAGCGCCGGTAATGACAAGTCCCAGCTCACGCGCTATGCCTCGTAATTGCTCTCGCTCTATCTGTGAGTGATCGCGATGATCAACTTCTATACCGTTGAGTCCGGCGGAAATTAAGGAAGGAAAACTCATGGCAGAGAGTGTTTGTCCTCGACGAGTTGCAAATGGGTGGGCAATTACTGCAACTCCCCCAGCCTGGCGAATGACCTTGATGGCATCTTCAGGAGTCGGAGCGATATGAGTCACATAATATTTTGATGAATTATTGAGTAAATCTGTGAAAGCTTCATCACGGCTCTTTACATGACCTTTTGCTACTAGTGCATCAGCTAAATGAGGACGACCCAGCGTTGCACCATCAGGCATTGCAGCAAAGACTTCGTCGAGTGAGATATCGATTCCATCTGCAGTCAATAATTCCGTCATTTTTCGCATTCGAGGCAATCGTGAATCTCGTGACTCTTCGAGCATAACTTGCATTTTTTCATTGTTGCCATCAAATAAAAGTCCGAGCATGTGAACTGCAACAGCATCGTCGGTAAGACAAGAAATTTCTGCACCGAGAGCTAGTGAGAGCCCTGGTCTCAGAGCCTGGATAGCTTCTGCCCATCCTGAGGTTGAATCATGATCTGTCAGGCCTAAGACAGTGATTCCAGATGAGAGCGCTTTATTCACGAGCGCGTGAGGAGAATCTGTTCCATCGCTACTGGTGGTGTGAGTATGTAGATCAATCATGGTTGAGTCATCACCTCCGTCGGCCGTGTGCGCAAAACAACCAAGATGCACCCTGTCAAGATAACAACAATGCCCGGAACCAATGCGATTGATGGAGTTTGGCCAAGCCACCACATGGCTAAGAGTGTACTCACTGGAACTTCAAAAAAAACGATGAGAGAGACTATTGCTGGAGATACTCTCTTAAGCACTGCGTTAAACATTGAATGGCCAAGAATTTGTGCTCCACCGATCAGGCCAAGAAGAATAATCCACTCTTTCGTCCCAAATTCGAAGAGTTCATATCCTGCAAAGAGAGCAATTGGTAACGCCGTGATTGCGCAAACAAAGTAACAGATAGAGGTGTAACTGTGAGTTCCAATCTCTTTCTGCGCTCGTGATCCAAGCAACATGTAAATCGCAGCTAGAGCAGCAGAAATGAGAGCCGCAACATCACCTTTGAAGGCGAGCCAAGATATTGAGAGGTCGACGCCAGAAATCATGATCACACCGATGAAGGCAATTGCCATACCTAGCCAAGCGCGAGAAGGAATGTGTCCACCCAAAAACTTAACAAAGAGTGCTGCAAAAATTGGTTGAAGGGCGACTAGGGCTGTACCTGCTGCAACCGTTGTCCAACGCATCGCAAGAAAGAAGCCAATAAAGTGAAGTGCCAAAACAACACCTGAGAGTGCCGAAAGAGCGACTGCTCTTCGATATCTATAATCGTGAGTGAAGAGTTTTTTGGCGGCGAACGGCAGAGTAAAGAGAGCTCCACCTAGATTTCTCCAGAAGATGAGAACGACTACCGGCATAGTGCTCATTGCAATCAACGGTCCTGAAGTGCCGATACCAATGATTCCAAGGCCTAATCGGAAGAGATCAGGTCGCTGCGGAATCTGAGTGTGGTTTTCGATGGAGGACACTGAGCAAAGGTATCTGAAGTGCCTGAGCCCGTTATCCTTGGAGTATGAATACGCAGTCAACCAATCGAGTATTTCTCGCCAGGTTAGCTGGAACCGCGGTTTTTGATCCAAACGGTGATCCAGTTGGCAAGGTGAGAGATGCTGTGGTGACCCTGCGCGCAAATAACCAACCTCCCCGCATTCTGGGTTTAGTTGTCGAAGTTCCACTAAGGCGACGTGTATTTGTCCCTATCACAAGAGTCACCTCCATTGAATCAGGGGCTGTTGTCATCACTGGTCTTGTAAATATGCGTCGATTTGAATCGAGAACAGGCGAGCATTTGGTTCTGGGCGATTTACTGAATAAGAAGATTACATCAATTCAAAGCAATGAAGAAGTTATCGTTGAAGATCTTGGTATGGAGATAAATAGAACTGGTGATTGGTTTATTACTCGAGTGCATGTAATGAAGCGAGGAAAAGGCATTCGCCGCAAAGGAGCAACATCTACTCTTGCTTGGGAAGATGTTCAGGGATTTGAAGTACAGGAACATGAGCGAGGAACATCCCATCTGCTTTCAACCGTAAGCAACCTGCGTGCAGCCGATTTAGCAGCCGTTATTCAAGATCTGGCACCAAATCGACGTGTTGAAGTTGCACGAGCGTTAGACGATGAACGACTTGCAGATGTTCTTGAAGAAATGGATGAGAGCGAACGAGTTGCACTACTGATTGAGCTAGAAGGTGAACGAGCAGCTGATGTATTGGGAGAGATGGATCCAGATGATGCTGCCGATTTACTTCGTGAAGTTGGAGCCGAGCGCGCACAACAATTAATTGATCTAATGGAACCAGAAGATGCTGAGGATGTTTTACGTCTGATGACATATGAGGATTATTCAGCTGGTGGAATGATGACCACAGAGCCACTTATCATGAGTGCGGATTACACCGTAGCCGATGCGCTTGCAGTTGTAAGGCAAAGTGAAATCTCGCCAGCACTAGCCTCACAAGTTTTTGTAACAAGACAGCCACTTGAAACTCCCACGGGAAGATTCATTGGAATGGTTCACTACCAGCGTTTACTCCGTGAACCGCCAGCAACGCTTCTTGGCTCACTCGTGGACACAGACACTCAGGGATTAAGTCCGGATGCAACGCTGAATGAGGTTTCCTCCTATCTGGCTAGCTATAACTTGTTGAGCGTACCGGTGGTAGATGCAAATGAACGCCTACTTGGTGCGGTGACCGTTGACGATGTACTAGATCATCTGCTTCCAGATAATTGGCGTATTGATCATAGAGATAACACTCGTCCAGATTTGGAAGATATCACCAGCGAAGTGAAGGGGAAGGTGCAGTGATGTCTCGCAAGAATGGACTAGATACACCTCGCGAAACTCGTAGATCAATCCGACCACATGTTGATGCGGAAGCCTTCGGTCGCCTGTCGGAGAAATTCGCACGATTCTTAGGGACGGCTGGTTTCTTGGTTTATATGACGGGGTTTGTTCTCTCGTGGGTACTTTGGAATACCCTCGCACCAAACGATTTACGATTTGATAAATTCCCCTTTATTTTTCTCACTCTCATTCTTTCTTTACAAGCATCGTATGCAGCTCCACTAATTTTGCTTGCGCAGAATCGTCAAGCAGATCGTGATCGCATCACATTGGCTGAAGATAGAGCCCGTAATGATCGCAGCATGGCAGATACTGAATATCTGACCCGAGAACTTGCAAGCCTTCGTTTTGCTCTCGGCGATGTGGCTACTCGAGATAACCTAAAAGATCAGTTAAGCGATCTTGCAGAAGAGATTACAAAAGAGTTACGTCGCAACTCCGAGCCTGACTCCAAGAAGTGATTTTTCACGGATAATCAATTTATCTACGATATTCGAAATTGCCTGCGCCGCAGGGCTTTCAGGTTGTGCATGAACAATCGGTGCACCTGAATCACCACCCGTCCGTAATTCTGGTGCGAACGGAACCTTGCCAAGTAGAGGCACATCAGCTCCAACAAGTGTAGAAAGTCGTGCCGAAGTTTCTTCTCCCCCGCCCGATCCAAATAAATCTGTCATTTCATTGCATGATGGACAGATGAAGGCAGACATGTTTTCGATGACGCCAATCACGCGTTGATGCATTTGATGTGCAATTCTTCCTGCACGCTCTGCAACTTCTGCTGCCGCAACTTGTGGCGTAGTGACAACCAGGATCTCTGATGTGGGAATCAACTGCCCCAGCGAAATTGCTAGATCGCCAGTGCCAGGTGGCAGATCAAGGAGCAAAAGGTCGAGATCTCCCCAATATGCATCTGAGAGAAGTTGTTCAAGAACTCGATGGAGCAATGGGCCACGGTATGCCACTGCATCGGCACGCTCGGGCTTAAACATCTCCATAGAGACAGTCTTTACTCCGTAACTTTCGGGCGGAATAAACATTTGATCGATGGCAGTAGGGCGTACGCCCAGTAATCCCATAAGGCGTGGGATTGAATGTCCGTATACATCTGCATCAAGAATTCCTACTCGCAAACCCTTCTTAGCAGCTGCAACTGCAAGGTTTGCGGTGAGTGAGGATTTTCCAACGCCACCTTTACCTGATGCGACACCAATCACACGAGTCAGGGATTCGGGTTGAGCGAAGGGGATAAATTTTTCACGTCCGCCACGAACTAACTTCCTCACAGCAGCACGACCTTCATCACTCATCACACCAAAGGTGATGCGTACGTCGTCAACACCGTCGATTGCACTTACAGCTGCCGTGATATCGCTAGTCAGTCGATCCTTCATCGGGCACCCCGAGATGGTCAATAGAATTGTAAGTTCTGCAACACCAGCAGAATGCGCAACACTTTCTACCATCCCTAGCTCTGGCAGAGCTCGATGCAGTTCAGGATCTTGAACAGTAGCTAACGCTGCATTGATAGCTTCGATGATGCTCATAAAATATCTGGATCGATCTGAGGCTTAATCATGCTTTCTGTGGGTTTGGTCTTGCTCTTCTTTGCATCATCTTCTTCAAGAACTGATGCAACATGTCGCTTAATAAATGTTTTTGGGTTGAGGTCAGATGCTGTGAGATCTTCGAACCCGGGTCCAAGATTTTCGCGGATCTCAGCGGTGGCAGTGTTTGTCATCGAGCGCACTTTCCGGATCATCTTTGCCAAATCACCTGCAACTCGTGGCATTCGCTCTGGACCGACCAAAATCAGAGCTAGGACAACCAGTCCGGCCACTTCACCAACTCCAAAATCAAACATCACTTGCCTGCTGTCAAAGTAAGTGTTGCCTTGAGTGTCTTTCCAGATCTGATGTATTCAACTTCTACTTTATCTCCAACGTTCTTCGAACGAATGGCAACAATGAGTTCCTCAGGAGTTGTAATCGTTCGTCCATCGAATTTGGTAATCAGGTCACCGGCTCGTAGACCTGCTCGTGCAGCAGGTCCTCCAGCAAGGATCGCGTTTTTCGTATCAGCAATTTTTGCGCCATCTCCTGCGTATTGCATATCAACCGAAATTCCGACAACAGGATAGGTCGCTTTTCCTGTCGTGATTAACTGTTCAGCAGTCTTGCGTGCTTGATTAATCGGAATCGCAAATCCAAGACCGATCGAACCAGATTGAGAGGATAGAAAAGATGAACCAAGGGTTGCTATCGCCGAATTAACTCCGATTACTGCACCTGCTGAATTCACTAATGGTCCCCCAGAGTTTCCAGGATTGATCGCAGCATCAGTCTGAATTGCATTGATATATGAATTATCTCCAGCATCCTCACCCGCGGTAACAGCACGATCTTTTGCACTCACAATTCCAAGCGTTACGGTTCCACTTAGTCCTAGTGGTGAACCAATGGCAATCACAGCATCACCCACGGCAACTTGATCACTGTCTCCAAAAGTAAGTGCGGTCAGACCGGTTCGATTGACTTTAAGAACAGCAAGATCATATGAAGAGTCACGTCCAACAATCGTTGCATCCAAAGTTGTTCCGTCGTTGAGTTGTACCTCAATGCTTCCACCGTCAGCGGCGGCATCAGAAATCACATGATTATTTGTGAGAATAAACCCAGTGCTGTCGATTACAAAGCCCGTCCCTGTTCCGCCACCGCGGTCGCTTCTGGCCGAAATCGACACTACGGAAGGTAGAACTCGCTGAGCAATATCGGCGACAGATCCCGGTGGTCTTTCAATCGAAGATGTCACTGACGTTAATTTGATTTCGTGTCCAAAGAGAGATCCCGATGAACTTGCACCGAAGATTGCTCCTACTAAGCCTGCAATGCCTGCCATTAACAATGCATTCGAGCGCGTTACAAATTTTGCCTTGCCATGTGAAGATGAAGGAACCCACCAAGGGCCTGTTCCCATGGGTTGCTGCGGAGACGACTGGCTCATAGGTATATCTTTCTACAACTTAGTCGCGAGTAACAGGCCGTCCCCTACCGGAATCAGTGACGTCACCCACTTTTCAGTATCAGCCTTAAGGACTTTGCCAGCATCACGCAGAGCAATGGTCTTTGGATCCCTCTGTGCTGGATCATTAACTTTTGATCCACCAAAGAAATTGTCGATGACAAATACTCCACCACTTCGTAAAATTCGATGTGCCTCAATGATGGCATCAGGCAGATCTTCTGCGTTATCTCTGAAGATAACGAGATCATATGCGCGATCGGCCAATTTCGTCATCACTTCAATGGCAGGATTTGTAATCAATCGATAACGAGATTGTGCAATCTGAGAATCTTGTAAAGCAATTTTTGCAATCGCTGAATGCTCTTGCTCACCGTCAATTGATGTGAGAGTTCCGCTTGGAAGCATTCCTTCTAAAATCCATAATGCCCCTACGCCAGAACCAGTACCCATCTCAACAACTGATTGCGCATCCAAGATATGTGCCAGATGTCGAAGGTATGCACCCACTCCCGGTGAAACATCAATCGCTCCAACCTCTGCTCCACGAATGCGCGCTTGGGACTTATCAACGCTCTCACCGATAAAGCCTTCGGCATATGAGTGGGGATCAATCTGGTTAATCATGAGATGGATGTTAGCCACTCCACGAGCAATCGCACCCCGAAACCAGTGCCACCTTTCGGGTTTTCTCCTGTATCGCTCTCGCTCCGAGCAGTACCAGCGATATCTAGGTGTACCCACTGGCGTTGACCGACAAATTGTTCAAGGAAGAGAGCGGCGGTAACAGAGCCGGCTCCGTAATGACCTTTATCTGCGGTGTGATTAAGGTCTGCAATATCGCTTTCTAATCCGTCGGTGTAATCATCAATGAGAGGCATATGCCAGACGCGATCACCTGTTCGCTCACCGATCTCTGAAAGGGTGTGAGCAAGGGCTTTGTTTCGTGTGTACATCGCAGCATATTGACGACCAAGACCAAGGGATGCAGCACCAGTCAACGTTGCAATATCGACTACATAATCGGGATCGAGTTGCGCATCTGCAAATGCCAATCCATCTGCCAAAACCAATCTACCTTCGGCATCTGTGTTAATCACTTCTACAGTCTTTCCTCCATAGTGCTTAATGACATCACTAGGGCGTTGAGAACTTCCTGAAAGAGCATTTTCAGCACACATCATCAGTGCCGTCACTTTAACTTTTGCACCGAGCTGAGGAAGAGCGCTGATGGTAGCCAGTACAGCTGCAGCCCCTGCCATATCACTCTTCATCGCCATCATGGTGTCATATGGGCGCTTAAGAGATATTCCACCAGTATCGAAGGTGATTCCTTTGCCGATCAGGACAACGTGAGGAATTCGTGAAGAATTCTTCATACCTTTTGGTGTGTAGGTCAGATGAATAAATCGTGGCCCAGGTTTTGGAGATGAATTACCAACTGCGCGCAATCCCCCAAAATCCTTGAGGCCCGCACCAGAAAGAACTGAAATATCTAATCCATGGACCTTAGCGATTTCTTGAGCTTGCTGAGCTAACCACAGAGGAGTTTTAATATTTGATGGGGTATGAATCAGATCGCGAGCGCGACAGATCGCTGTAGCAATGGTTCGGGCATAGTCGACGGGCTCGGCATCGAGTGCAACTATTTCGATTTCAGGATTTGTTTCCTTAAGTGTCGTTTTTTGGCTCCACGTGTAATGACCTAGAAACGCTGATGTCGCAAAGGCGATGATCTCATCTCGTTTAGTCGGAGCTAGCGTTGCATATTTTTTCTCGGTTCCACGAACTTTTCTTCCAAGTGCAGCGCCTACGATTCTAAAGGATGATAGCGATTGATCACCTAATCCCAACAAAACTATTTTTTCAACTGTGCTATCTGTTGCACTCACCGGAATCTCATTCATCTCGCCTGCTTTACCGGTTGGTGAGAAGAAGGAGAGTTCATCGCGAAGATCGATGGCAAAGAGTTTTTCAATCTTTTTCACTAAGGCGGGGTGAGCATTAAAAATAATTTCAGGGGTGCTCTCGCCTTCGGCGGGTAATGTGATGTAGCTGATCACAATGACATCGGAGGTGGTTACCGATTCAATGTCAGGATGTAGCGCGCTGATCTCCATATGTATCTGTGGGGTGAAGGAGATTACTTCTTGATCAGTGCAACAGCGGCTTCAAGGGCTGCGCTGAGATTATTTGCCTCGGTTGGATTGAGCTCCACTACGAGTCTTCCGCCACCTTCGAGAGGAATGCGCATGACAAGCGAGCGCGCCTCTTTGGTTACTTCCATCGGGCCATCACCTGTGCGAGGTTTCATTGCTGCCATGATGGACTCCTTTAAAGCCTGTTGAAAGCCTGGACCTTCGATCGGGAATATTCGAAAGTAAGGAGCTAAGTATCTCCCACCTCAGGCTATCCATGAAATCGAGAGAGCCTTATATGCCCAATTCGGAGGTCAGCCGCGCCTTGCCCGAGGTAATGAGAGCCTCAACGGACTTCTCGGGTACGCGCAGAAGGGCGGCGATCTCAGGCGTTGTCATTTGACGAAGATATGAGAGGGTCAAAATGATGCGCTCCTCCTCAGGAAGTGCTGCAAGCACTTCGGCGAGGGTCTTGGGCGCTCCCATGGGACGAGGTTACCTGCTCTGAATATCTGCAGGGCACCTAATCAACTCTTTGAATGGCTATTAATTTTTAAAGAGCCTGGAAAAGCGCCATAGTGAGATTTTTACTCCCAGCCAGATAAATGGAGCAGCGAGAAGGAAGAGTGCGCGGTGAATGTCAATCGTTTCACTCCAATGAAAGATCGAAGAGTCAGGACCTGTCGCCTCAAGGAGAAAAGTCCCGCTGCCCTTAAGGGGCGCACCGGTATGAATCACTTCGCATCTAGTGGGAGGTTCCCACACAGTTACTGTCATCGTGTCCAGCAATCCCAAGGAGGAGAAGGCGGGATAGCGTTTATGAAAGGGGCCGGTGAACGCTGCGATTGTGGTTCCGACACCGGTGTGCTGTTGTGAAGTGAGCCAGACCGTTGTCGATAACATCCATTTACCTTGGCCGCTCCAATCTTGAATCTCCGCCCAGACTTTTTCAATCGGTGCAGCACAGTGGACTGTAATTGCGAGTGTGTTCTTGGATTGTCGCTCCATGAAAATAAGGATAGGCGATATTGTGAGCACATGACGACTGACTCTCATTTAGTCCAAGGCCTAGCTTCGGGTCACGGTATTGCAACCATGAGCGGGTCAACTGTTCTCGATGTCTGGTTTCCCTCCCCTGTCCTTGGTGCGTTGGTCGGTGAACCGTCATCAATGCTCAAAGATTGCGTTGGGCAAGATTCGATCAGAAAAGTTTCACGTGAACTTGTTTCATGCGAGATTGATCTCAGCGTTGGACCCAAGGATGCAGTGGATGCATATCTTCGACTTCATCTACTTTCTCACCGATTAGTCCGACCGCATGGACTCTCACTTGATGGAGTTTTCTCACTCCTTACAAATGTTGTATGGACTTCAGTTGGCCCTTGTGCCGTCGAAGGCTTTGAAGAAGTCAGAGCAGCGCTTCGAGTGAGAGAGGGCCACGTAACAGTCTTGAGCGTGGATAAATTTCCTCGGATGGTTGATTACGTTATTCCTTCAGGTGTTCGTATTGCAGATGCTGATCGGGTTCGCCTTGGCGCCCACTTAGCTCCAGGAACAACTGTGATGCATGAGGGTTTCGTTAATTTCAATGCTGGAACACTTGGTGCTTCGATGGTTGAAGGTCGCATTTCATCGGGAGTAGTTGTCGATGATGGCAGCGACGTTGGCGGAGGGGCATCCATCATGGGCACACTCAGTGGTGGTGGCAAAGAGGTGATCTCTGTTGGTAAAAAGTGTCTTCTCGGCGCTAATTCTGGATTAGGAATTTCACTCGGTGATAACTGTGTTGTTGAGGCGGGAACCTATATCACTGCCGCAGCAAAAGTTCGGCTTCCCGATGCAACAATCACAAAAGCATCTGCACTCAGTGGTGCAAGTAATCTACTCTTTCGCAGAAATTCACTCGATGGATCACTCGAAGTTGTTATGCGTGAAGGCTCTTGGGGTGGCCTCAACTCAATTCTCCACTCCAACTAGCTGAAGGCTCGCTAAGAGTTATCCAGGGTCGCTAGTAGCGAGGACAACGCTAAACCACGGTGACGGAATTTTTGCGCGGCTTCTAAACGTATCTCCACGCAATTTCTTAACCACGCCGGTAGATGATGTTGCTGCAATAAAGGTAACTGCACCAGCCTGGTTTCGAGAGAGAATTTCAAGTGAAACGACATCTGGTAAGACGAATGCTTTTGCAACCAAATCTTGGGTTGATGAAGCCTGCCATGACGCAAATCGCGGATTAACTTTCGAATCTACGCTTGCCGTATCTGAAACTGACTGGGTGTATGCCGTAGCCGTCCCCCACGCATCTAACGTCGTTTGTGTAGCTCCCCCAGACGAGGAGAAGAAGTATGTCTGTGCTGGCTTACCCTGACTTAACACAACTAAACTTGTAGTTGTATCAATAATTGTTCGATCAACTGCAGCCTTCCAAAGATGTCCAAAACGAGGCTCGCTCTCTTTGGAAAATCCAACAAAGTTCTGATCGGAAATGTGTGAGTAAACCTGGCAATCACAGGCCGCTCGCACAACCCCCAACTTTGAGAGAGCATAACTACGAGATGCGATTGCTTGAGCTTCTAGTACAGCGCTCGGCCAACTTGATGACACTTCACTAATTCCGTAGAGATATTCATCGCGCAAGGCCATGGTATTAGTTACCGCAAGTGCTCCGCGAAGAACTTTAATCGTGATGTACCCATACTTATATCTGCTGGTTGTCTTGCCGTTAAACATCGAAATGACAGCGCCATCTCCCACCCATCTCAGGGTTACCGCCTTACCTCGGGTAATGGATGATAAAAGAATGGATTGAGACCCAACCATGAAGGTGGCTCGCTTCCTGCTATCAAAGGTTGCTATTGGGGCTGACTCAGCCAAGGCGATGTCGCCGTCAAAGACTTCCAACCGGGCACCTGGTGTCTGTGTTGCAAATGAAATTGATTTTACGAGATTGGCAATGCTGACTCGAATGGTGTGTGTGTCAACAAAAGGCACAATCTGAACGTCCTTGTAGAAATAATTCAAAATAGCGCTAGCGGATTCACCTGATTGGGCTAGTGCTCGTGCACCGAATTGGCTCATACCTACGCCATGCCCATATCCACTGCCAGTAAATTCAAATGTCGTTGGGATCGATTGAGCACTAGCAGTTGGGGTGGTGAGAACAAGGGTTGCAATTAAAAAAGCAAAAAAGCTTTTAGACATCCTCATCAGATGACGCACTCTTTCGTACCTGCATAAATTCGCGATATTGGTTAATAACTTGCTGAGGTTCTCCCCGAGCCATCAACTTTCCTTTATCCAACCAGATAACCTCGTTACAGACATCTTCGATAGTTGCTAGCGCATGGCTTACAAGAATCAGCGCGCGATCTTCGGTGCGCAGTTCCTTGATGCGATTGAGGCTTTTTTCTTTAAATCGAGCATCGCCTGTACTGAGTGCTTCATCAATAATCAAAATATCTGGTTTCACTGTGGCTGCAACCGAAAATGCCAGACGCGCATACATTCCCGATGAATAAGTGCGCATAGGCGAATCAATAGCCTCACCCAGCTCAGAAAAGTCTGCGATCTCAGTAAATTGTTCATCGATCTCAGCTCGTGACATTCCAGCAGCCAAACCGCCAAGATAGACATTCTCACGGCCTGTGAGTGATGCGTTAAAGCCCACGCCTAGGGCCAAGAGTGTGCTCACTGATCCATACACTTCAATTCGACCTTTAGAAGGAGGAATGATTCCAGCAATCACTCGCATGAGAGATGACTTTCCTGCACCGTTAGAGCCAATAATTCCTAAGACAGTTCCGTAATGAACATCGATGCTTACATCATTGATCGCATCAACTCTTCTTGAGAATTTACCGCTACGTCCAAAACGCTTGATGCGAGCTTTGAATGTAGGTTTCTTGTCAATAGATGTGTGGTAGGTAAGGCCAACGGATTGAACCGATACGGCAATACTGTGAGGTGGGTGGGTGCTAGAAACGGACAGCGAAATCACGCTCCCTCGATAGGAAGAAGTAGGTCCCGAATAAAAATATTGTCATGGCCCATGCAAGGCTTATAAGAACGGAGCTCATAGTTGGTGCCTGCGCATAGACCGTCACTTGCGACCAAGCATCGAGCAAATTAAAGAGCGGATTTGCGATTTCAAAAGTCCTCATACGATCAGATAGTGCTGAGGCTTCATAGAGAATTGGCGAAAGGTAAATCAAACTACGCGTCATGTAAGGAAGCAGACTCGCAATGTCTCGAAAGTACACATTAATACAAGAAATAGCGATGGCCATACCAAGTCCCATGAGAACTCCAAGAATCAATATTGGAATAGCCCAAAGCATCTGCCAGGAAAAAGGTGCACCAATAATTGTTCTGATTACAAAGAAGACTATGAGTGTGGGAAGAAACTTGAAAACAGCAATTACAGAAGCTGAAATTGGAAGCATTATTCGAGGGAATGCAGTATTCATAATTAAGCGTTGGCCTGCAGTAATTGACTTCACTCCACCGGTAAGACTGTTTGCTATGAGATAGAAGAAAAACAGGCTCGATGTGAGATGTACGTAACGGTTCGCATCACCTCGTCCACCGATAATGAAAATCAGAAGGAAGTAAACGCCAGAAAGGAGAAGAGGGTTGAGAACCAACCACAACTGACCGAAGACTGACCCGTAATTCTGTTCGCGCAATTCTGATCGAGAGAATTCGGCAATAAAGTGACGGCGAGACCACAGTGAGCGCCCGTATTCACCGAGCGGGGGTAGGCCGGCTCGGTAGGGCTCGTAGACATTTACTGGAGTGCTCATATGGTTCAAGGTTACCTTAGAGAGTCTGGAACGAGCTTTCGTGGTGATGTGAGGAAGCCAAATCCCCAAGAAAAATGCATCGTGGGGAGAATAAAGAGCAAGGCTGGATAGTGGGCAAGATTTTTTGAGATGAAGAGCGGGGTGATTGCAATAAATGTGATGTAAGTAGCAGCAGGTAAATACAGTGCCGGATGAATAAGCGCACCTGCAAAGAGAGAAAGAATTGTTCCGAGAAGTGCCAATGGTGGGGCTAAATATCTGTAGTTGATCGTCTCTGGATACTTTCTTGCAATCACTCTACGCCAACGACCGTATTCAAAATACTGTTTTGCTAAGCGAGGCAAATTAGGGCGTGGGCGATACGTGACATGTAATCGTGGATCAAAGTAAATCTTTCCGCCATTTTCGCGCAGTCGATAGTTGAGCTCCCAATCCTGCGCACGAATAAATCGCTCATCAAACCCACCAACATCTACAACTGCTTGGCGGCGAAATGCCCCTAAATAGACGGTATCGACAAAACCTGGCTTGCCACCGATATGGAATCTAGACCCACCCACACCAAATGGGCTACACATTGCTGCTGCAACTGCACTTTCAAAAAGTGTAACTCCTTGTGCACCCATAACTCCGCCAACATTGACAGCGCCTGATTGCTCGAGAATTTCAACAACTAAATGAAGATAATTCTGTGGAATCTCTGCATGAGCATCTACGCGAACCACAATCTCTCGACTCGAGCGATCTAGGGCGAGATTGAGTCCTGCAGCGGTGCGACCAGTGGGATTGCTCACAAGAATGATGCGTGGATTTATATCTGAAAGTTGCGCTGCAATCTCATTAGTGCGATCTTTTGAGGGTCCCAGCGCCAAAATGATTTCAAATTCACCAGCGTAGTCCTGCGCGAGAATTGCGCGGATCGACTCTTCAAGGTGAACCTCTTCATTGAGAACAGGCAAGATCACACTAATGCCAGGCAAGGCGGTTTGGGGGGCGTTCGGCGATGTCATAACACCTCCACGCTATCGTCCAAGTACTCTTGCCACGTGAAATCAACACGAGCAATTCGGATAATTACATCACTATCCATTGTAATCGTGCTTGTCTCCTCCGTCTCATCTTTCGGTCTTGGGAGAATCAGTGACTCCATTGCCCGCATCGACGTGTTTAACACAGTTGATAATCGCCCAGAGAAAATGTCCAAGGCTGAAATTTACCTTGTCGTGGGATCAGACACTCGAGAGGGTTTAACCAAGGAGCAGATTCGACAGCTACGAGTTGGCTCTACAGCAGTTGCAGCAGGTGGCCGATCTGACACCATGCTGCTTATCCATCTGAGCAAATCGCGCGACCGCGCTTCCATCATCTCCCTTCCACGCGATAGTTTGCTAACAATTCCTGAACACCCTAGTAGTTTGAATAACGGGACAATTGTTTCTGCTCGTCCAGGCAAACTTAATTCAGCGTTTTCCTACGGTGGCGCGCCATTACTTATTGAAACAATTGAACTTGCAACATCTCTTAAAATTGATCACTACGTTGAAATCAGTTTTGCTGGCTTCGCAGGAATTGTGGATGCCTTAGGTGGAGTCGAGGTCTGCACAAAGGTTGATATTGATGATCCAAAGAGCCACTTAGTGTTAAGTGCTGGCGTACATACACTTGATGGAATAGAAGCACTGAAATACGTTCGAACCCGTGACTTTGACGGTCGGGGAGATATAGGACGTATGCAACGTCAGCAGCAGTTTATGAGTGCTGTATTGCGCAAAGCCACGAGTACCGGAACTCTGCTCAACCCATTTAAGCTAAAGAATTTCATCAATGCCTCTTTGGCTAGCGTTCAGCTTGATGCAGGACTTACCTCCGATGATCTACTCACGCTTGCAAAGCAGCTAAAGAATCTTTCATCAGGAAATGTGCGCACTCTCACTGTGCCAATCTCTAATCCAAATGGCCGAGATCCCAATGTCGGATCAGTTGTAATTTGGGACGATGCATTGAGTTCAGATCTCTTCAATCGACTACGTAATGATCTTCCTCTTATTGATGAGCTCGTCCCTACTCCTGAACCATCCGCGTCAGCGTCACCCTCAAAAGCGCCCGTCATTGTAGATAAATTCAAGACTCGCACCGCTGATGAAAATCCATGCGGCGAGATTAAATAGTTCGTGCCTTAGACTCACCTCCATGACTTTAAAGCTTTCAGTTATCGGTTGTGGTTACCTTGGTGCAACGCACGCTGCCTGCATGTCTTCACTTGGTTTTGATGTTGTTGGTGTTGATACAGACCAGAGTAAAGTTGATCTTCTGAGCGCTGGCAGGTTGCCATTCTATGAACCAGGATTAGACACACTTTTGGCAGCGGAGATGAAGACTGGCCGACTCTCCTTTACAACTGATTTTTCAGAAGTTGCAGATGCTGATGTTCACTTTATCTGTGTGGGTACTCCGCAGAGCAAGGATGGGCTGGCTGCAGACCTCACATATGTGAAGTCGTCAGTTGCTGCAATTGCGCCGTTCCTTAAAGATGGCGCGCTTGTCGTTGGAAAATCGACTGTTCCGGTTGGAACAGCGCAAGCTCTTCGAGCTGAGTTAGCCGTGATCGCACCTCAGGCAGATTTAGCGTGGAATCCAGAATTTCTTCGCGAAGGTTTTGCCGTTGAAGATACATTGACTCCAAATCGACTCGTTGTTGGTGTTGCAAATGATCGTGCCGAGGAGATACTCAAGGAAGTTTATAAGCCTGTCATCTCGCTAGGTACTCCATGGGTACGAGCAGATCTTCCGACTGCCGAACTCGTCAAAGTTGCCGCGAACTCATTTCTTGCAACGAAAATTTCCTTTATCAACGCCATGGCTGAAGTGTGTGAGGCAGCGGGCGGAGATGTCACCGTTCTTGCACAAGCAATTGGCTACGACCCAAGAATTGGAAACAAATTCCTTCAAGCAGGAATTGGTTTTGGTGGCGGATGTCTACCTAAAGATATTCGTGCCTTTATGGCGCGCGCCCAAGAACTTGGGGCGGACCAGGCTCTTGAATTCTTGCGCGAGATTGATGCCATCAACTTACGCGCACGCCAAAGAGTGATTGATGTCGTGCGAGCAGATCTTTCAGATGATTTAACTCAATACAAAATCGCTGTCCTTGGCGCTACCTTTAAGCCAGACAGTGATGATGTGCGCGATTCCCCAGCTCTTGATATTGCTGCCCAGCTACAAGCTGCAGGCGCAACAGTTGTTGTGCATGATCCAAAAGGAATTGAACCAGCACGTAAACGCTTCCCCCATCTTGACTATGCCGAGCGAGTAACAGATGCCGTCAAGGATGCTGACGCGATTTTGCATCTCACCGAATGGAAGGAATACAGAGAGCTAGATCCGTCTGCGATTGGGCAACTAGTTAAATCAAAATTCCTTATTGATGGGCGAAACATGCTTGACCGAGACAAGTGGAGAAAAGCGGGATGGCGCGTTCATGCGCTAGGTCGTTCGGATTAAAATCCCGTCTTTCTCTTACTGCTTAGGTGAGAACCTTTCTTCTTAGCCTCTTCGTTCATTGATTTAAGACCTTCATCGATCTTTGCAGAAATCATTGAGTCAGAAATGCCTAAAATTCTTGCGGCGAGGAGGGCAGCATTTTTTGCATTCCCAATTCCAACTGTTGCAACTGGAACACCCCCTGGCATTTGAACAATCGAAAGAAGTGAATCCATTCCATCGAGATGTGTTAGTGCTACAGGAACCCCGATAACCGGAAGAGTCGTGAGCGATGCAACCATCCCTGGAAGATGGGCTGCTCCTCCAGCACCAGCGATAATGACTTTAAATCCTGAGGCCTGCGCCCCTTGAGCAAATGCCACCATCTCAGTTGGCATGCGATGAGCGCTCACAACATCTGCGCTATATGAAATGCCTAACGCATCAAGAGTGTTGGCAGCTTCGACCATTACTGGCCAATCTGAATCAGAACCCATGATGATTGCAACATCACTCATCAATTTCTCCGCTCATATAGTCACGTGCATGTTCAATTAACTCTTCCAAGTGTAGAAGATCTTTACCAAGCGCGGTGACATGCCCGATTTTGCGACCTGGGCGTACTTCCTTCATGTATTGATGGATCTTCAACTCTGGATTTCGAGCCATAAGATGAAGATAAGGGCGGTACATATCGGTCTTATCTCCACCAAGAATATTTCCCATCACGACAAAGTCTGCGCGCATGGTGGTCTCACCCAAGGGTAGATCTAGGACTGCTCGAAGATGTTGCTCAAATTGACTTGTAACAGCACCTTCAATAGTCCAATGTCCAGAATTGTGAGGGCGCATTGCAAGTTCATTAATGAAAACATCCTCGCCTCTAACAAAGAACTCAACCGCCATGACGCCAACGAGTCCAACTCGTTGAGCAATAACTATTGCTAGCGAAGCCGCTTTCTCTGCCACGAGAGGAGTTGCAGAATGTGCAGGCGCTATGGTTCGAACACAAATTCCGTTCTCTTGTACCGTCTCCGTCACTGCCCACGTGCTTACCTGACCGTGAGGTGAACGGGCAACCATCACGGCAATTTCAGAGTCAAAATCAATAAGTTCTTCGATGAGTAGTTGTGGATTGTTTTCAATCACTTCATCGAGCATCGCGCGACTCGAAATCCTCCAGATTCCTCTGCCGTCATAACCGCCTGAAATCGCCTTAGCCATGACTGGAAAAGTTTCCACTTGTTCTACACGATCAATCACAGACCATTCTGGCGATGGAAGATCGCTGAGAAAGGCCCGCATAGCCCCTTTATCTTGAGAGTAAACAAATGATGAAGAAGATGGATAAACGCGAATACCTTCGGCCTCTAAGCCCTTGATCACCGAAAGTGGAACAAGTTCGTGCTCAAAGGTGACAACATCACACTGGCGAGAAAAGTTCAGTACTTCTTTTAAGTCCTTATAGTCTCCGACAACGTGATCACAAATCTGAGCAGCACTGTCATTCTTACTCTGTGCAAAGAGTTTGAGGGTAATTCCGAGTGCCGTGGCGGGCGCAACACTCATGCGAGCGAGTTGACCTGCGCCGATGATGCCAACTGTTGGGAAATGACTCTTCACTGACTTATCGTAGATGAATCACATCCCCGACTGAAACGATTTGGCCATCTTCTAGATGCAATTGTCCTCGCTCATCAATTGAAATGGCCTTAGAAAGGATTATCTGCCCTCCGGGCAACTCGATACGTACATGAGATCCGATTGTGGCCGATATGGCGTAATACTGATCGGTAAGTGATTCCCCTTGATCCCATTGAGTGAAATCACTTGCTAGTCCGTTGAGAATCTTTGACAATAAATTGTTTCGATCAAGTTCTGGAACTCCCTCTAATCCCAAAGATGTCGCGGTACTCACTGGAAGTTCTTCAGCTCTCATCGCAACATTGATTCCAATGCCCACAATGACACCTTCATTATGGATTGTTGAAATGATTCCACCTATTTTTTTCTGATTGATCAGCAAATCATTTGGCCACTTAATCGAAACACTTGCACCCAAACCATTCAAAGTTTGTGCAACAGAAGAACCTACAAGCAACGGAATGAATCCCCACTGTTCAAGTGCCCGCTTTGGAGTAATGTAAAGCGAGAATAAAAGCGCAGTTGAGGCAGGAGCTGAGAAAGTTCGATCTAATCTTCCACGACCAGCGCTCTGAAAATTTGCGACTATGACATCGCCACTGTGTGCTTCTCCTGTTGCGATTTTTTCTGCAAGATCCTCTTGGGTCGAGGTCGTGAGATCAACCACGCTTACTCGCCAGTACTGCGACAAAGATGCAGTGATCCGACTTTGATCTAGTGGCGCTCTTGGCATATCTATACCCATGGCTAGTACCGTATAGACATGAGCCCCGATCTGCACACTACCGCTGGAAAAATCGACGATCTTCGCGAGAAAATTGATGAGGCGATCCATGCAGGCTCAGCCCGGGCGGTTGAGAAGCAACATGCCAAGGGTAAGCACACAGCACGCGAACGTATCGAAATGCTCGTTGATGCTGAATCCTTTACAGAAATTGATGAATTTGCTCGCCACCGCTCCACACAGTTTGGGATGGAGAAATCTAGACCTTATGGTGACGGAGTAGTGATTGGAACGGCAACAGTCGATGGCAGACCAATCGCGCTCTACTCTCAAGATTTCACAGTCTTTGGTGGAAGCCTTGGTGAAGTTCATGCAGAAAAGATCGTAAAGATTGCGGAGTTTGCACTTAAGAGTGGAATTCCATTGATCGGCATTAACGACTCAGGTGGAGCAAGAATCCAAGAAGGTGTTGCATCCCTTAATGGATATGGAAAAATCTTTCGACTTAACACGCGGTCATCTGGGGTAATTCCCCAAATCTCACTCATTCTTGGACCATGCGCTGGTGGTTCTGCCTACTCCCCCGCACTTACCGACTTCACTGTAATGGTCAAAGAAACTTCAAACATGTTTATCACTGGTCCTGAAGTCATCAAGACAGTTACAGGTGAAGATGTTGGAATGGAAGAACTAGGTGGAGCTCTAACCCACAACACGAAATCTGGAAATGCTCACTACATGGCCGAATCAGAAGCGGATGCAATCGACTATGTAAAGGCGCTTCTTTCATATCTTCCATCAAATAACATGGACGGCTCACCTGTGCTTCCACCCACTCAATCACTGGTAAAGAGTGCTGAAGACTTGGCACTCAATACACTCATTCCTGATTCACCAAACCAGCCATACGATATGAAATCACTCATTCACACCTTGGTGGATGAAGGTGAATTTCTAGAAGTTCATTCACTCTACGCCCCAAATATTGTCGTCGGGTTTGCCCGCATAGAGGGGCAATCCATCGGAATTATTGCAAATCAGCCTTCGGCACTGGCCGGAACTTTGGATATCAATTCGAGCGAGAAGGCAGCGAGATTCCTCCGCTTCTGCGATGCTTTTAATGTTCCAATTCTGACACTTGTTGATGTTCCGGGTTTTCTCCCGGGAACAGAGCAAGAATGGAATGGAATTATTCGCCGAGGCGCTAAGTTGCTATATGCCTACGCCGAAGCATCCGTTCCACTTGTTACATTAATTACCCGCAAGGCCTATGGTGGCGCTTTTATTGTGATGGGTTCAAAGTATCTCGGTAGCGACATTAACTTTGCATGGCCCACTGCTGAAATTGCGGTGATGGGTGCCCAAGGTGCGGTCAATGTCCTCTACCGCGGAGAAATTGCTCAATCAGATGATCCCGAAGGCCTCAGAAAAGAACTAGTCACTGACTACACCGAAAAACTCTCTAATCCATATGCTGCAGCAGAGCGCGGAACAATTGACTCAGTCATTGAGCCAGAAGATTCGCGTGCATACATCACCAAGGCCTTCAGAACCCTCAAAACTAAGCGCGACATTCTGCCCGCTCGTAAACATGGAAATATTCCACTGTAATGAAATTTACAATCAATTCTGGCAACCCAACTCCCGAAGAGATAGAAGCGCTGAAGTCAGCTCTTGCTCATCACAAGCCGGTCGTTCTCAAGGCGATCGTAAAACGCAGCGTCTTTGGTTTGCCCCAACTTCGGGCACCGCTGCCACATCAAATTACATTCGGTGCAAGGAAATTCGATTAAATGCCAAAAATAGTTCTTGCTTCACAATCGACTTCCCGCAAACGGCTTCTAGTTGATGCTGGTTTGTCACCCACAATTATTGTCAGCAATGTTGACGAGGAAACTGATTTCTTTAACTCAATGTCGCCAGAAGATATGGTGATTGCCTTAGCTATTTCCAAGGCGCACACAGTCAGAGAAATGATTGATTACCCAGCAATTATCATCGGCTGTGATTCAACCTTTGATGTTGATGGAATCTCATTTGGTAAGCCGGTGACCCCTGAAGTTGCATATGAGCGCGCTCAAGCTATCAGCGGCCGAAGCGGCCTCCTGCATACAGGACATTGCGTCATCGACACAGTCAAAGGCATAGAGATAGCCGATCGAGTGACAACCAAAGTTACATTCTCGACAATGAGTGATGAAGAAATAAGGGATTACATCGATTCTGGAGAACCTCTTCATGTTGCTGGAGGATTTACCCTCGACGGATTTGGTTCAGTCTTCATTCCAGTCATCGAAGGTGATTACACAAATGTTGTTGGAATCTCAATGCCGTTTTTACGAACGGCCATGAATCAACTTGGATATTCTTGGCCACAGGTAAAGGCAATGTCATGAAGCGGATATTGATCGCAAACCGTGGTGAAATTGCACTTCGCGTTATCAGAGCTTGTAAAGATCATGGAATCGAAAGCGTTGCAATCTATTCAGAAGAAGACCGTAACGCTCTTCATGCCGCTTCAGCTGACTTTGCATATTCACTCAATGGTGTCACCGCAAAAGATACGTATCTCAACATTCAAAAAATCATTGCTCTTGCGGAGAAATCAGGCTCCGATGCTGTTCACCCTGGCTACGGCTTTCTCTCAGAGAATGCAGATTTTGCTCAGGCGGTTATAGATGCAGGGCTCATTTGGATTGGTCCACCTCCTGCTGCTATCAGCGCACTTGGAGATAAAGTTTCAGCTCGACGCATCGCCGCTCAAGCAGGTGCTCCACTGGTTGCAGGAACCAAAGATCCCGTTTCTGGTCATGATGAAGTTATAGCCTTTGCGAAAGAACATGGACTTCCAGTTGCCATCAAGGCTGCCTTTGGTGGTGGTGGTCGAGGTCTCAAAGTTGCACACACAATAGAAGAAATTCCCGAACTGTTCGCATCTGCTGTCAGGGAGGCGATTGCCGGTTTTGGTCGAGGTGAGTGCTTTGTTGAACGCTATCTAGATAAGCCTCGCCATGTGGAAACTCAGGTGCTCGTAGATCAACATGGTAAGGCTGTTGTTGTCAGTACTAGAGACTGCTCACTGCAGCGACGCCATCAAAAACTTGTCGAAGAAGCGCCAGCGCCATTTCTCACAGATGGTCAGGTAGAAGAGCTCTATCGATCTAGCAAGGCAATTTTAAAAGAGGCAGGGTACGTTGGTGCCGGTACATGCGAGTTTCTGATTGGCCAAGATGGAACGATTTCATTTCTGGAAGTCAATACTCGACTTCAGGTAGAACACCCTGTTTCTGAAGAGGTCACAGGAATTGACCTTGTTCGTGAGCAATTTAGAATTGCAATGGGAGAACCACTTGGATTTGATGATCCAATAGTTCGAGGTCACAGCATCGAATTTCGAATCAATGGTGAAGATCCAGGGCGATCCTTCTTACCGGCGCCGGGAAGAATCACTTCCTGGCAAGCTCCTTCCGGTCCAGGTATACGTGTTGATGCTGGGTTTCAAGGAGGCGATGAAATTGGAGGCAACTTTGATTCATTGTTGGCAAAGTTGATTGTCACCGGATCAACGCGGACACAGGCAATTGAACGAGCACGCCGTGCACTCGCTGAATTTATCATCGAAGGGCTTCCCACTGCCCTCCCGTTTCATCGTGCAATTATTGAAGATCCTGCATTTACGGAACAATTTAAAATCTACACAAGCTATATAGAAAATGAATTCGATAATCAAATACCTGCTTTTTCTTATCAGGCCCAGGATCGACAGACTCAAGCAGCGGCCCAGTCACTTGTGGCAGAAGTCAACGGAAAACGTTTCGCTATTAAAGTGCACACACCTGCTCCGGTCCTTAAGCGTCGCAGAGCTAAGCAATCCTCCATCGGCGCTGCTGCTGGAACGGCACTGACAAGCCCAATGCAAGGAACCGTTGTTAAGGTCGCCGTTCAAGACGGTGCAAAGGTGGAAGCAGGTGATTTGATCATCGTCATCGAAGCTATGAAGATGGAGCAGCCTTTGAATGCGCATAAGAGTGGAGTCGTAAGCAATCTCACGGTTGCAATCGGTGACACGGTTGCCAGTGCTTCAACCTTGTGCGACATTATTGATCTATGACGCCCTTGATTCATGGCATAGTTCGGGTATGACCTCATCTGATTTGCTCTACACGGATCCACTAGAAGCTGCTACACGTGCAGCAGCAGAGATCGCATTGCGCACCGGAGTTAAGAGCCACGATATCGCTTTAGTGATGGGATCTGGTTGGGTCGGTGCAGTTGATGCTCTCGGCACCCCCGCATACGAATGTAACGCTGAAGAGATCACAGGATTTCTGCCGCCAGCAGTTGAAGGTCATTCGGGAAAGGTCCGTTCATACGCAATACATGACGGCAATCGCGTCATACATGCGTTAGTTTTCTTAGGGCGCACGCATTTGTATGAAGGAAAAGGTATGGAGCCGGTAGTGCACGGAGTGCGCACCGCAGTAAAGGCTGGATGCAAGGTTGTGATCCTAACTAATGCTTGTGGTGGGATAAATCCGCAGTACCAGGTTGGGCAACCCGTTCTCATTCGAGATCACATCTCGCTCACTGCGCAATCACCACTTGTGGGGGCAACTTTTGTTGATCTCACCGATCTCTACAGTAAGCGAATTCGTTCGATCATGAAATCTGCCGATTCATCACTGCAAGAAGGTGTCTATGTTCATTGGCGTGGACCTACCTACGAAACTCCAGCCGAAATTCTTATGATGAGAACAATCGGTGCTGATCTTGTTGGAATGTCTACTGTTCCTGAGGCTATCGCCGCCCACGCACTAGGCGCTGAAGTACTGGGAATTTCCCTTGTAACAAATGCTGCAGCTGGTGTGACTGGTGAGAAGTTAAGTCACGAAGAGGTAATCGCTGCCGGAAAAGCTGCGGCAAATTCAATGGGTGAGCTCCTGAAAAAAGCTATTCCACAGATAATTTAATGAATTAATCGTGAGTCACATGGATACATCACTCAGAACCCAAGTGGTTGATTGGATTGCCGATGATCCAGACCCTGTAACCGCTTCCGTGCTTCAAGATCTTCTCGATGCTGGAGATGAGCAAACCTTAAAGATTTACTTCAACGGCTTCCTACAGTTTGGAACTGCTGGCCTGCGAGGACCTAATGGGCCAGGACCATCATGTATGAATCGTGCAGTTGTAGGCCGAACTGCTGCAGGCATTGCCCGGTACATGAAAGAGCGTGGATTGCACCGAGTGGTTATCGGCAGAGATGCCCGACATGGCTCCTATGAATATGCAATGGAGAGTGCTGAGATATTTAGTGGGGCTGGATGCCAAGTTTTTATCTTGCCGCGAGCCTTACCCACTCCTGTTCTAGCTTTTGCAACAAAGGCCCTGAAAGCCGATATTGGAGTGATGGTTACGGCAAGCCATAATCCACCTGCCGATAATGGATACAAAGTTTATGTCGGTCCCACAGCCGATGGAATTAACTACGCTTGTTCTCAAATCATTAATCCAACCGATGGATTCATCGCAGATGAAATCAACGCGGTAACTTTGCTATCAGAGCAACCGCGAGGCAACACCTGGGAAATTGTCTCTGAAGAAATCATTGATGAATACATATCCCGCACAGCAACTCTTGGGCCGAATCCGGGTACGTTGAAAATTGTTTACACCGCAATGCACGGAGTTGGTACGCAGACCTTGTCTCAGGTGTTCAATCGAGCAGGCTTCCCAGATCTGATTCTTGTTAAAGAGCAGTCCGAGCCCGACCCTGATTTTCCTACAGTTGCCTTTCCTAACCCTGAGGAACCTGGGGCAATCGATTTAGCTATTGCAACAGCTAAAGCCCATGATGCCGATTTGGTCATCGCTAATGATCCTGATGCCGATCGATGCGCTGCGGCGATAAAAGATCGAAGTGGTCAATGGCGGATGCTTCGGGGTGATGAACTTGGAGTAATTTTTGGTGAATGGATAGCCCGAAGTGCACCTACTGGAACATTCGGTAATTCGATAGTCTCCTCATCTATCTTGAAAAAAATTAGCGCTCATTACGGAGTTAACTTTAAAGAGGTTCTCACCGGTTTCAAGTGGCTTGCAAAGATTGAAGATCTAGCCTTTGGGTATGAAGAGGCGATCGGTTATGCGGTAGATTCGACAACAGTCAACGATAAGGATGGCATTTCAGCGGCAATTTTCCTTGCACAAATTGCTACCACCTTGGCTGGGCAGGGCAGAGATCTCAATGACTTGCTAGATGAAGTGTGGGCTCGACATGGATTCCATGCCACCGAACAAATCTCGATTCGTGTATCAGATATGGGTGCAATAACAACTCTTCTTGCGCAACTACGAACAACTCCCCCACGCGAGATTGCCGGACGTGCAGTTGAGAGTATTGATGATCTTGCAGTACCTCGGGATGGCCTGCCGCCGACAGATGGTCTGCGCATCTGGTTATCAGGTGGCGTGCGAATAATTATTCGCCCGTCAGGCACTGAAGCAAAGCTTAAGTGCTACATCGAAGTTATTACCCCCGATGGCGCCGCCGCAGAAAGAGAGCTGTCATCACTACGCCAGCCTTTAAAGGATTTTCTAGGCGCTTAATTTTGATGCAGAAATACTTGCAGTATTAATCTTTGATCGAAGGGCAATGAGTGCTGGTGATCGCAAAGTGATCTCAACGCTCTTATCGGAGATTCCGTACCGATGACCATAGACACCTAATTCAGGATCGACGGCGTCATAGAGAGTTCTACCCTCGAGCGTCACAGTGACAAGATCTATAAGAGCAAGGTCTACTCGCTTAACAACAGTTGCAAGTAAAAATCTCTTAGAACCAGCATCAACGGTCAAGTATTGATCTGGCTCTTGGGTAATAAGTCCTCTGGGAGATTTTGTCTTGCCGGCACGATTAAACGCTGCGATGACGGAGAAGACATCTGTCGCCGACCCTGTTGTTGCTAAATAAATAACATCATGTCCAGATCGAAGCAAGGCTGAAGTTGTTGAGGTTGCTGAAGCTGAAACAGATCTATGAGTTGCTGTAATCGACTTTCGTGCCGCCTTTGCACCTGGCAGAAATCCTTTATCAAAATTAACCTTCTCTGCAGGGCTACCAATCATCGCAATCTTCCCCGTTTTGCTGGCAAGGGCGGCTGCATACCCCGCCAAATAAGCACCTTGTACATCAGCAAAGACGATCGATGTCACGTTAAGCGCGTCAACTGTTGCGTCATTGAGGATTGCAAACTGGGTTTCAGGGAAAGTCTGAGAGAGTTCTTTCAGGGTTGCTGCATATCCAGAGCCCACCGCTATAACTATTGCGCATCCTTTATTGACCAGCGCTGTAAGGCGATCTTTCCGATCTTTAGCTTCACCTGAAGTCACAGTGGTCTCAAGCGTGAATTGCAGTTTTGATGAGGCAACCTTTAATCCCGCCTGGGCAGCATCGTTGAAGGACTCATCTCCAGGACCGCCTGCGTCGTAGGCTAAGCAAATCAATGGTGGTTGAGCATGTGAGATTGCAAATGTCGCTGGGCTTAGCATCGATGCAATAAGTACAACAGAGAGAAGAATTTTCTTCATTATTGAACCACCCCAAGCCCTCGGTAGGTTGCATCTAAAGTTGCGCTAGCGACCGAACGCGCTTTTTCGCTACCTTGATGCAAAATGCTCAAGAGGTGCTCTTCATCTAGCAAAAGTTCTTGTGCTCGTTCACGAATGGGTCTGAGATACTCGACAACAACATCGGCGACGGCTGACTTAAAGTCACCGTAACCCTTGCCAGCAAAATCACTTTCGAGTTGAGAAATACTGGTACCACTTAGAGCGCTATGTATCGTCAGCAAGTTGCTAATTCCTGGTTTTTCATTCTGGTCAAATATAACCTCTCGACCAGCATCGGTTACAGCAGACTTTATTTTTTTGAGGTTGGCATCGGGGGAATCCATGATTTCAATAACGCCAGCAACCGAACTTGATGATTTGCTCATCTTTGAAGTTGGCTCCTGAATATCGTTAATCTTTGCTCCGGCTTTGAGAATATATGCCTCTGGTAGTGTGAACGTTTCGCCGTAACGAGCATTAAAGCGGCCAGCAAGATCACGAGTAAGTTCAATGTGTTGCCGTTGATCTTCACCTACTGGTACCAAGTCCGCCTGATAGAGAAGGATGTCGGCAGCCTGCAGCATTGGATAAGTAAACAGCCCTACTCGAGCAGAATCCGAACCAGTCTTTGCAGACTTATCCTTAAATTGCGTCATTCGACTTGCTTCACCAAAACCTGCCAAGCATTCCATAATCCAACCGAGCTGATTATGTTGCGGAACTTGGGATTGGATAAACAGGGTTGATTTCTCTGGAGATATGCCAAGGGCCAGGAGTTGGGCGGCCGATGCAAGAGTGCGTTGACGTAAGAGCGCTGGATCGGTTTCAACTGTAAGTGCGTGTAGATCAACAATGCAGTAGTAAGTATCATGAGAATCTTGTAGCTCTACCCACTGTTTTACTGCACCGAGATAATTACCCAGATGAAAAGAGTCGCTGGTTGGCTGTATGCCCGAAAGAACCCTCTTCTGACTCATGTGTGTAATTCTTGCATGAATTAGGAGTTTCGCGAGATCAATAACCGCCCTGCGCGCTTGCCCTCCATGGTCAGCACAGAGATTCGAATTCCATTGATATTGACTACATCCCCGACCACTGGAATACGTCCTAAAAAGTGCATCACAAAGCCACTAGTTGTCTCATAGGGACCCTCTGGAATCTCGATCCCTGATTCATCCAAGAGATCTTCAATCGAGACCAATCCATCGACCTCGAAATCACCCGTTCTCGTTTCGAGAGTGACTTCTTCATCATCGTCATCATATTCATCACGAATATCACCAATCAGGCATTCGACTAAGTCTTCAAGAGTGACGATTCCATCGGTGCCACCGTACTCATCAAGAACAATTGCAAGATGTTGGCGCTGATTACGCATCTCTGTAAGGGCAGGGAGTACGCCTTTGGTACCAGGAAGAAACATAACGTTTCGAACAAGCTCCTGAATTTTTCCACCTGCGCTGACAAGAGATGTGTCAAGCAAATCTCTCACATGAATAAATCCGATAACTTCATCAGTCGATCCCTGAACAACTGGGTATCGCGAGTGCGCTTTATCAACCGCTAAATTGATTGCCTTACCGACAGTTAGGGATGCGTCGATGAAGTCTACTTCTGTGCGTGGAACCATCACTTCATGAATCTGTCTCTCGGATGCGTTGAATACTTCTTCAACAATGTCGCGTTCTTCATCAGTGAGGGCTGCATGTCCTGCAACAAGATCAAGTAACTCTTCTTCTGACATAGCCGTGCGCTGTTCGTGTGGATCTATTCCGAAAATGCGGACAACAAAGTTTGTTGAGCGGGATAGCAACCAAATGACTGGCCTAAATAACTTCGCAGTGAGATCAATTAATCCGGCAAGTGCGAGCGCAATCGGCTCAGTGCGAGCTAGTGCGAGTCGTTTCGGAACTAACTCGCCAAAGACAAGTGAAAAGTAGGCGATGGCTAGCGTGATACCAACTAAAGAGAAAATACGCGCCGCGCCACTTGCCAGACCTAAATCTTCAAGCCAAGGGATCACGTACTTACCAAGCCGCTCAGCACCGAGGGCTGCTGATAAGAAACCACTTACTGTGACACCGATTTGGACCGCGCCCAATAATCGATTGGGGTTAGAGGCTAGAAAGGCGACCTTTGTTCCTCTGCGCCCCTTGCTTGCCAGCTGTTTAATTTGGCTCTCACGAAGGGAGATCAGAGCGATTTCGGCCGCTACAAACAGGGCCCCAAGGGTGATCAGCAGGGCAACGATTCCCAGATCACCCAAAAGTGAGCTAAACGAGTGGCTCTCCATGATGAGGAGAAGTCTACAGAGTTCTCTTCCATTTAGCCCCGCCTTGTCGTAGCCTTCAGCTGCTCACCATCCGGTGGGCACCTTCATCCTCGGACCGTCGGGCACGTACCTGCCCGGAGAAGGAGTTGCCACATGGCATCTGTCACATTTGAAGCAGCATCACGAATCTACCCAGGCACAACCTCACCAGCGGTGGACAAGCTCAACCTCGTTGTTAACGATGGAGAGTTTCTTGTTCTCGTTGGGCCATCAGGGTGCGGAAAGTCAACATCACTACGTATGTTGGCTGG
>JBILRA010000060.1:0-6687 GCA_044372915.1 Candidatus Planktophila sp. | reverse complement strand
CCTCGGCAGAATGTCAGGCCCTGGAAATGCTGGTGGATTGGCTCCTTATCGCATCAGTAAAGCGGGAGTAAATGCACTTGTACGAAACCTTGCACATGAAACTGGACTCGGCGCTCGCGGATTACTTGTGGATGCCATTTGTCCTAATCATTCCCGCACAGATATGGGTGGCCCCGATGCACCAAGAAGCGCCGAGGAAGGCGCAGAAACTGCACTCTGGTTACTTGATCGCACCTTTGATTCACAGAGCGAGAATGAGATTGAGAGAACTACCGGCGTGCTTTGGGAAGATCGCCAGGTCGTTCTTTGGTAAACCCATCCCTGCAATGTCATTCGTACGGCACATTCACACCTAGGTAAGAACAGCGCAATCAGTTATCCTCAGTCTTATGACAATCACAGTCGCACGCTTACTTCGCCACATGGCGTGGGCTAATCAAGAGACCATCAAGCACCTTCAGGCTTTGCCGGAAGAGAGTCTGAAATCGTATGCAACTAATCCTGAATGGTTTGTCGCAGAAATTATTCATCACATTGTTGATTCAGCAGATCACTATGTCCTATCAATTACAGGTAAGCCAGCGATCACTAAGAAGGGCGATCCTTGTATCGCCGATATTGAAAACTTGGCTGATCTAACTCGCCTTGCCGAGCAAGCAGCAGCGGTTGATGGTCTGCTAGTAGCCGCCGCTGACTTAGATGATGTGTGGCTTGATCTGGAAAATGACAGCGGAAAATTCCAGCGACTTCGTTCAACCGTTTTATCGCAAGCAATTCACCATGCCACCGAACATCGCGCCCACATTGCAAGTGCTCTTGAGGCAAAAGGTTTTGAGCCGATTAATTTAGATGACATTTCACTCTGGGATTACGAGACGTACGAGACCGCGAATGATTTGAGGGATCAGTAGAGATTAAGAAGCCTTATTTTCTCGCGATGCAATTGTAAGCACCATGAATAACGTGGAAACTGCCAGCAAGGCTATTGGGATCGCTAAGTAATAAGCCGAAGCTTCTACTTGGTATTTAACAACGCCAAGTGCAATGAGATTTGCAAGTACAGCAGGAGCCTTTCCGTAATTCTTTCCATCCTTATATCCACGACCACATTGGATGAGACCTAATCCGCCAATAATGCAGAAGATAACTACGCCAAGCAAAGGAAGAATTTCTCGGTTCTCATGGGTAAATCCAAGAACAACCAGCCAAGCACCTAGCGCTAGCACCACGCCACCTTCAATGAAGAGAAGGGTTGCTGCGATTGATCGCCGGTCGTAGTTTCGAGAAGGTGTCCTCATGCGGTCAAGACTATCGCTTTGAGGGTTGTATTCAATGGAGATTAAATGACTATCAATCCACCATATTCGCATAATGGCCTACGTGATGATTTAACGCATTGCACGGCACCGCCACTTTTCTATGCTCATGTTGAACGGATGATCGCAGGAAGTAAAAGAACCAACTCACACTTTTCACTTGTAGCTTTGACATTATCGCGAGAAGGATCATCTACAGACGTTATTGATCTTGCACATTCAATTTCTATATCCATGCGGCGCGAAGATCTCTGTGGGCGCTTAGGGAGATTTGAATTTGTAGTCGCACTAGCTGGCGATCTGAATGCTGGCCGAGAGCTCTCTCAGCGTATAGAAAAGAGCAGTAATCCTCAGTTTTCAGCACATGTGGTGCAATGGAGAGCACTCGAAAGCTCGTTAGATCTCTTTTATCGCCTTGATACATTGAGTCAGTCCCTAGAGTGATCGAGCTCAGTATTTAACTCCCGATGAGCTACTGATCTCACCATGAGCGCCTGAAAGTTACCCACAAGTTTTATTTCTCCAAGAATTTTTGTCACCCTGGAATCTACCTTCCACCACATGGAAACTCTTCAGGCTCCCACAATTCCAACTCGCGCAAGTGACTACGTGTCCATCGAAATCAACATCGAGAAAATGGATATCGATGTTACGTATGGTCCAATTTCTCACTTGATGAAAGATCCTCAGATTGAAGAAATCTGGATTAATTCACCTGAGCGCGTTTTTGTTGCCCGTCACGGAAAAAGCGAATTAACAAACCTTGTATTGACTTTTTCAGATATTAAACAACTCGTTGACCGAATTCTTATGTGGAGTGGACGTCGAATCGATCTCTCTTCACCATTTGTGGATGCGCAACTCCCTGATGGGAGTCGGCTTCATGTCGTTATCCCTGAGATTACTGCAGAGCACTGGTGTATAAACATTCGCAAGCACCTTCACCGCACTCTTGGGTTAACTGAGTTAGCTATACGGGGAATGATGACAGTCGAGATTTCTTCACTTTTGTCTCGCTGCGTTAAATCAGGAATGAATATTCTGGTCTCTGGTGGAACGCAATCGGGAAAAACAACCCTGCTCAACGCTCTTGTTTCACAATCTCCAGTTCAAGAACGAGTCATTACAATTGAGGAGGTTTTCGAGCTCAAACCCCAACTTCCTGATGTAGTAGCGATGCAGGTCCGCACTCCAAATCTCCAGGGTGATGGAGAGATTCCAATGAGACGCTTAATCAAAGAGGCGCTACGAATGCGCCCATCAAGAATAATCGTAGGGGAAGTTCGCGAAGCTGAAGCGCTTGATCTCCTTATCGCGTTGAATTCAGGGCTACCGGGCATGGGAACCATCCACGCAAACTCCACGAAAGACGCGGTAGTTAAGTTACAAACTCTGCCTTTACTCGCTGGCGAAAACATTTCACACAAATTTATTGCTCCAACAGTCGCCTCAGCATTAGACCTCATTGTCCAGGTGAAACTCGATAGCAATGGCCAGCGTCGTATTGATGAAGTTTCATGGGTAACAGGTCGATTTGAAAACGATCGGGCGGAAATTGAATCCCTTTGGAGATGGAATGGGAGTGAGTACATTCGTGGCATTGCCACTGATTTCCCACTTCAGGCTTGGTGGCAAGAGTGATGAGTAAGATTCGAAGGACCTCACCGTTATTGATTTCCAGTTCTTTGACATTCCTTGCAATTTATCTTTTGACAGCCTCAGCACTCTTTGCTTCTGCATTTTCACTTTTAGTCCTAGCCTTCACCTATGTAGTTGTTAAAAATCGCAGCGGCAAAATAGATTTAGAAATCGCCGCTTCTTGGCCTGAGGTGATCGATCACTTGATATCGGGAATTCAATCCGGAATGTCTTTGATTGAAGCACTGACTGAGCTATCAGTCCGAGGTCCACTGGTGATGCGCCCACTTTTTGCTAGCTTTAAGAGTCAGATTTTAGAAGACGGTAATTTTGATCGAGCTATTTCAATTCTCTCTGAAAAATTTGGGAGTCACGCCAGCGATCAGATATTTGAAGCACTTCTTATCTCGAAGTCCCTTGGTGGCAGTCAACTTCTAGCTATCTTGAGAACGTTAGGCAACTTCTTGCGTCAGGATTTAGCGTTGCGAAATGAAATTGCCGTAAAGCAGGCATGGATAAAGAATTCAGCACATTTGTCTTCGGCAGCGCCATGGTTACTTCTTCTTCTTTTGGCGATGCAACCAACAACTGTCACAGCATTTACTACTCCAACCGGTGCCGGAATACTCTTTCTCGGATTATCGCTCACGGCTCTTGCCTATATTTGGATGTCTCATCTCAGCAAGCTTCCAACAGTTCCACGGGTATTCGGTGCAACAAGGTGAATCCATTTTTCATTTCACTTCCCTTATCTGTTCTTGCCGCGGCACTGCTCATCTTCGGAGAACATCCTGCCCATGAATTGCGCGCTTTAGCTGGAAGAACTAGAGATCGATCATTAGTGAAATCGCGACTCGCAGAACTTGGACGTCCGATGCAAGCGCATTATGAGGAATTCCGATATCTACAATTTCTATACGCTGGAACTACTTCTCTTGCGATCCTTGTTCTTTGCCTATTGGGGCATTCATCAAGTCCAGTGATGACTCTTCTATTCGTGCTAGGAGGAGCTGTCACGCATTCGTTTATGGATAAAAAGTTAACAGCTGAGGTAAGAAAACAGCGTTGTGCGATCGAGGCGGAGTTTCCAGCAATAGTTGAAATGCTGACATTAGCAATTTCGGCTGGCGAATCACCACTCACAGCACTTAAGCGAATTGCCGAAACCTCTCATGGAAATCTAAGTCGTCGCTTCCGTCAAGTGATTTCCAAAGTACACCAAGGCGTTTCATTTCACGCCGCACTTGACCTAATGGGTCGAGATCTCAACTCGCCTCTAGTTCGCCGGTTTATTGATTCTTTGGTCAATGCAATGGTGCGTGGCGCTCCAATTACCGATGTCCTTACTCGTCATGCACAGGAAGCTCGGGAGCATCAACGGAATCGAATCCTCGCCGCGGCAGGTAAGGCAGAGATTTCGATGATGATTCCGGTGGTCTTTCTCATACTGCCGATCTCGATTCTCTTCGCGTTATGGCCGTCGCTAACAAATCTCAATCTATTCGCCTCGTAGTAACACCACTACTAAGTCTGAGAAACAGTAAAGAAAGAACCTCACCAATATCAATAGAGAGAAGGAAAAATGAATACAGAATCTCCAACCTGCACAGAATCTCCAACCAGCACAGAATCTCCAACCAGCACAGAATCACTCATACTTTCGCTGAAAGCGAGTGCACTGGCCGGAGAGGTGTGGATTGAGGACCACGTTCTCTCAGCTATTGAAACTCTGCGTGGAAGCTCGTTCATGAGAAAACTAAACGATGAACGCGGCGATGTTCCGGGATGGGTACTTGTGGTTCTTATGACCACTGGACTCGTGACTGCAATTTGGACGATAGCTGCTCCACGATTGTCAGCAATTCTTAAGAATTCTCTGGATGCTATGAATGGTATTCGCTGAGTGAAAGTTCCACGTGTCATTTCAGAGGATCGAGGAAACGTAGAGAGTTCTCTCACTCTCATTCCACTAATCCTCCTTTTTCTCCTTGCCATGCAAATAGTTCTTGCAATAAGCATGCGAGATGCTGATTCATTAGGAGCATCTGATCAGGCATCAGTGCGGGCTATCTCGGGCGAATTTTCATCAACTGATAGAGAGCTCACATTGATCTCTTCGGACCGCTTCTCAAATATTTCACTCCTCATAGCAACACAATCTCGGAGGATTCCTCAACTCATTCCTGGTTTATCCCAGCTTCTAGGCAGGGAGTTAAAAACGGATGGAAAGGGGGTAGCGATCATTGAAAACACACGATAAGAAGTTTTGGAAGGACTTCTCTTCAAAGACGCCTTTACTCAGAGAATGCGTGAAGGATGAGAGCGGTAGCGCATCTGTTGAATTTGTACTCCTTGCCCTCCCACTCTTTCTTCCAATATTCATTTTTCTCAATCAATTCTCAACTCTTAGTTCTCAAGAAATGGCCATACAAACGTTGGCCCGGGAGAGTGTTCGAGCATTCATAGAAAGCGATAGTGATCAATCTGGTGGTTCATTGGTTAATCAGGTAATTGTGAGTGGAGGAGCAAAACTCGGATTGAAGCCAGAAGAAATTGCAGAGATTCAATCTGAAATTAAATGTAGCTCCACCCCATGTCATATTCCTAATGGAAGAGTTCGAATTACTTTAACCATGAGAGCAATTGGAAATGATGGAAGAATTGTTCAGGCTTCGTCACAGCAATACTTTTCTCCCTGGCGTAGTTGATGAGAAAAACAATTCATGAGATAAAACAACTCTTGCGCGATGATCGAGGATCAATTTCAGTGCTCACGATTGCACTTTTTCTCATCACGGTTTGTCTCATTATGATTACAACCAATATCACCACGGTTAGTATTGCAAAGAGAAATCTCACACAAAGTGCTGAATCTGTGGCACAACGTGGGGCTCACTTTCTTGACGAAGAGGCTTACTACACTGGCAAGTTCAATGCGATAACGATGGCTCAAAACCTTTTTGGACGGGGCCCACAAGATCCAGGAGTGCCTATTGACTGCGATAAAGCCATGGCTGGAATTGCAGAGGCACTTGATGATCTTGCAAGGGATAGCGAACTTCTCATTCAAAAGGGTGTTAACAATCTCGAGGTTTCAGAGGTCGTCTGCGATGGAAGAGATATAAAGGTTTCTTTGAGAGCTGATGTAAACCTTCCATTTCAACTTCCTTTGATGAATTTATCCAGCGTGAAATTGGAATCTTCGGCAACTACCTACAACCAGCGCAATAATGGCTTCTATCTCTTCGGGTATCGCATTTCCTAGTGTCCGAAGAATGAACGGACTCACTCTCGCAAAGTCGGTATCCTTTACTTATGGCCCGCGAATACCAATTTGAGATTTCTGCGATAGACGCGACCCTTGTTTCCATTGAAAAAGTTCTTGATCTTCCAAAGCTTGAAGCAGAAGCAGTTGAGCTGGAAGCCCAAGCTGGCGTCCCCAACCTTTGGGATGATCCTGCAAAGGCACAGGCCGTTACGAGCAAACTTTCAAGGGTGCAATCAACAATCGCACGTCTAAAGTCTCTACGTCGCCGAGTTGAAGACCTGCCGGTTCTTTTCGAGCTAGCCGCTGATGAACCCGATGGTTCTGGACTTCGCGATGCTGAGATTGAATTAGATGCCACCGTAAAGGCGATTAGCGATCTCGAAGTAACAACATTGCTTAATGGGGAATATGACGATCGCGATGCACTCATCACAATTCGCTCAGAAGCGGGCGGAGTAGAAGCCG
>JBILRA010000012.1:0-24262 GCA_044372915.1 Candidatus Planktophila sp. | reverse complement strand
ATCAGGCAAGAGTCTATAAAGATCTTTTCGAATCTTGGTTGTGATGGACGTGTTGAGGCTTCGCACCTTTACAAGGTCCAGGAGTCCAAGAAGTTGCTCTCCCCTAGTATTTCTTGACTTCTAGCTGGCAACTGTTTGGAGTTTTTACTTAGCTTTCAGATGTTCTGCAGCATCGGCAAAGCCTTCAGCTTCAAGCTTTGCGATGATATCTGCCTTCACTGCCTTAACAACGTTATGTGTTCCGTTGCAATTCTTCTCTGGATCTGTTGTATATCCGCAAGTACAAGCTCCCATGGCTTTCCCCTTTAATAGTCTGACGATATGTTGTAAGACTAGCGGCTGTTGATCACTTTACCGCGCTTATAAACGGTGACGACTGAGATCTTGGAAACATCATGTAGATCGCAGGCAAGTGGATTCTGATTTAAGATCATGAGATCAGCTTCTGCACCAACTTTTACTGTGCCGTATCGATCCTCTTTGTAGTTTTGATAGGCAACACCATGGGTGTAGAAACTCAGGCTCTGCTCAACACTAATTGACTCATGTGGGCTCCATCCACCCTCCGGTTGGCGATCTGGTGATTGACGATGAGTTGGAACGGCTAGTGCTTCAAGTGGAACATGTGAGGTGACCGGCCAATCACTTCCAAAGGCGATACGCGCCCCTGATTTAAGCATTGTTGCCAATTGGTATTGGTGGTTATTTCGATCATCACCAATACGAGGTGCGATAAGTATCTTGTTCATGGGGTCCAGGTATGTCCACAATGGCTGATAATTTGCAATCACATCAAGTTCGGCAAATCGTGGAAGATCATCTGCATCGATTAGTTGTACGTGGGCAATCACTGGGCGACGATCACGTAGTGGGTTAATTCGCACCACTTTCTCAATCACATCTAGCCCTTGGCGGATCGCGCCATCACCGATTGCGTGGATATGCAGTTGAAATCCTTCGGCATCAAAATATGCGGCGGCATCTAAGAGTTCGTCATCGTTCCATGTATAGAGCCCGTGTGAAGTCGGGTCATCAAGGTATGGAGAGAGTAGCGCTGCGGTACCGGCAGAGAGAGCCCCATCTAGAATGATTTTGATTGTTCGCCCCGTCAAATGTGAATCCGGACCGAGGCTATTGATCTGCTCTCGCAGTTTTAAGAAGTCATCTTTAAGTGAGCGCCATGAATCAGGTTGGGCGAGAAAGAAGATGTTCATATCGATTGCAAGCACGCCAGCAGCATCTGCTGCAATGTATGCCTCAGCCATTCCTGGTTCAATCCAGGCATCCGTTGCCGCAGTCACACCACTTTCAACGTAACGATCTGATGCCCAGGCAATCGCCTTCACATCACTTTCAATTGTTGCTGGTGGGCTATTGCGTGTAACTAAATCCATTGCAGTGGGTTCGCGCAGTGTGCCTCGTGGGCTTCCATCTGAATTGCGAGCGATCGATCCGCCTTCAGGGTCAGGTGTCTTTGCTGTAATGCCCGCAAGTTCAAGCGCTTTGGTATTTACCCAGATGGTGTGATGATCAACTGCGCGCAGAACTACGGGGCGATCGGGTACGACTTGATCGAGCCACGTTGCAAGGAAATCTCCACGTTCCACAATCACTGCCTCGTATGCACCACCGATAATCCAAGGTTGATCAGGATTGGCATCGGCATATCTTTTTACTTCAGCAAGGATTGCATCCACGGAATCAAGACCATTAACAAGCGGGCCTTGTGATTGGCGCCCAGCAAAGAGCGGGTGTGCATGGCCATCCATAAAGGCTGGCGCTAAGAATTGATTACCTAGGTTAATGATTTCATCGTCAGGCTCTGCTGCACAATCAATCGCAGCAATTCTGCCGTCACTCACGCGGACCGATTGCGCAGTTCTACCAAGACCACACCAGATTGTTCCGCCAGTGAAATATGTAGCCATCTGGTCCCTCTTTCCATGCTCATCTTGCTAGTCCGAATTTATCTCTGATGAGCCTGAGTAATCGAAGATAGATTACTAATCTACCAATCTGCTTCAGGCATACAGGTGATATGGCGCGATAGAATAAGGCCTATGATGAAAAAGGTCCTTGGCTACACTCGATATGCCGTACTTGTTCCAGCTCTTGCGTCAATTCTTGGAGCGCTTCTTCTGATGGCACAAGGGTCTTATGAAATGATTCTTGTAATCATTGATGCGGTCTCAAGTGAATCTTCACTCAAGGAATCCATCGTTTATGTCCTCACTGCAGTCGATGCAATACTTCTTGGAACAGTTCTTCTTGTTATTGGGTATGGCCTTTACGAGCTATTTATTGATGCGGATCTAGATGTACCGCTCTGGCTTCGCGTAGATGATCTCGATGACTTGAAATCTAAGTTGATCGGTGTGGTTGTTGCGATCATCGCTGTGGTCTTTGTTGGTATTTTTGTTGATGCTAACCGTTCAGCCGATGTGATCTCTTACGGTGTCGGCGCTGGTGCACTCGTTGTTGGTCTTGCGATATTTGCTTTTGCGACAAAGAAAGAAGTCAAAGGTAAGCCACCAAAGTCTTAATTGACCTTAACGCCTAAAGATCTGCTTAATTTTATCTCTTCGAGGAAAGATTCCCGTCGCCCACAGCGCCCAAAGAACTAGAAGTGGCTGAAAGAATAAGCGAATTAGGCGGGCCTGATCCGTATCTAAACCAAATGCATCTATTCCATTTACATACTGCGAGATATTTCCGGGAAATATTGCGATGAAGAATGCTGCGGTAATCCACCCTACATAGCGTCGATATTGCAAGGATGCCAGTGCTATACCTAAGCAAATCTCAACAACACCTGATGCAAGAACTACAAAATCTGCCGACAGTGGAACCCATGTGGGAACTTGTGCTTGAAACTCAATGCGACTTGTTGTCAGGTGAGTGATGCCAGCATAGATAAGTGCAGCACCCAAAAGTATCTGCCCTGCATTGCGAATGTTTTTCATGGCCTCAAATCCCTTTAGTCAAGGCTAGTCTGATAGTTCTCTTATGGGAACAGTGTGCAAGGAGTTAGAAAAGAACAATCAGAAGTATGATGCCAAGGGCGATAAGTACTGCGGCGGAGATAATTGAATTTCGCATTCCCATGCGCTGTGGCAGGCCGCCGATCCCACTGATCTGATCTTGCTCAATATCTTTCAAGACATTAATAAAGTGTGCGGCGACTCCGAAGAGTGCGCCTCCAAGCCACATCCACACTGGAGGTCTCTGGTCCTGCGAAATCACAACTGATGAGGGAAGGGCGGCAAAGGCCAACGCATAGGGCAAGGGTGAGAAGATGTTGAATTTAAAGTAGAAGTTGTATGCAACACCGCACGCGATTCCAAACATATAGACAAGCCCGCCCCTAATCCCGAGTGGGCCTAGCAGATTCGCAAGAAATGAAAGTGGGACCATGATGAAGAGGCAACGAGTCAAAAACTTGCGAGTGATAGTTGCCTGTACTAAAGGTTTATTAAATCGTTGATGTGAGAGGTCATCGGCATAGTCATAAAGGTCATTGCTCCAACCGACGACTAGTTGCCCCAGCGCTACTCCGAAGGCGACCACGATAGCGTTCTGCCAGGACATATAGAAAAGTGAGAGGGCTAAAGAGATAGAGGTGACAATTACTGTTGGCCCAAAGTGCGATGCCAGCCGAAGACCATTAATCTTGCTCACAGGGCTAATCTATTGGCTCAACGAGAATTAACGAGTACAGTTTTGATTGTTCTCATGAACTTAATTTTTTGGAGGTCAATACATGCCGTGGTGGACGTGGTTTGCTGCAGCCGGTGCATTGCTCGTTATTGAGATGCTCACCGTCGATCTCCTCTTTGCATCCCTCGCATTCTCAGCTCTTCTAGCAGCAGGTGCCAATGCGCTCGGATTTAACTTTGTAGTGCAAGGGGTCGTCTTTGGAGTCGGTGCTGCAGGGTCAATTCTTTTGCTGCGCCCGATTGCACTGCGCCACCTAAAGAAGAAGCCGGCAGATTATGCAACAAACGTTGAAGCCCTTCTGGGAGCCCCTGCAGTAGCACTGACAGAGATCACGGATATTTCTGGGCAGGTGAAACTCAGCGGAGAAACATGGAGTGCGCAGAGTTATACGGGAACAATTTCTCAGGGTTCTCGATGTGAAGTCACAGCAATAGAAGGTGCAACCGCGATCGTTAAGCAGAAAGGCTAAATTATGATCTCCACGTCATTTGGGATTCTTATTCTCCTTATAGTTATATTTGGAGTTGTTCTTTCACGTGCAATACGAATAATTCCGCAGGCTAGCGCAGGAATTGTTGAGCGATTGGGCCGATATAACCGCACCCTTGGTGCCGGTCTTACTCTGATCGTTCCATTTGTTGATCGTCTACGCCCCCTCATCGATATGCGTGAGCGGGTTGTATCTTTTCCTCCGCAGCCTGTAATCACTGAAGATAACCTGGTTGTCTCCATCGACACTGTTATTTATTTTCAGGTGACTGATCCAAAGTCTGCGACATATGAAATTGAAAACTTTATCCTTGGCATTGAACAACTCACTGTCACTACATTGCGTAACGTTGTCGGTGGACTTGATTTAGAAGCAGCTCTCACTTCACGAGATTCGATCAACGCAGCCCTTCGTGGCGTTCTTGACGATGCGACCGGAAAGTGGGGAGTGCGCGTTAACCGCGTGGAGATCAAGGCAATTGATCCACCTCCAAGCGTGCAGGAATCAATGGAGAAGCAGATGCGTGCAGAGCGCGATAAGCGTGCTGCCATCTTGACTGCAGAGGGTGAGAAGCAGAGTCAGATTCTTACTGCAGAGGGAGCCCGCCAAGCTGAAATCTTGCGTGCAGAAGGTGATGCCCAAGCTGCTGTCCTACGCGCTGATGGTGAGGCAACTGCGATTAAGTTGGTCTTTGATGCCGTGCACCAAGCAAATCCAGATGAAAAGGTATTGGCATATCAGTATCTGCAACAGCTTCCTGCCATTGCAAATGGAACAGCGAGCAAGATCTGGGTTATTCCGGCAGAACTGAGTGGCGGTGTTGAGCAGATCATGAAGGCCTTCAAGAGCAAGTAACATCGCTCTATGAGCACACTCTTTAGCCCTTTATCTATCCGCGGAACCACCTTCAGTAATCGCATTTGGGTCTCACCAATGTGCCAATACATGGCTACCGATGGCCTGGTCGGGGCATGGCATCAGGTGCACCTTGGCGCATTTGCAACAGGTGGCACCGGAATGATCATGGTTGAAGCGACCGGTGTTGTGCCCGAAGGTCGAATCTCAATTGGATGTCCATCAATTGAAGATCAAGTACATGCAGATGCATTTAAACCAATGATTGATTTTGCGCATTCACAGGGTGTGAAAATTGGAATTCAATTAGCTCACGCAGGTCGCAAGGCCTCAACAATGCTTCCTTGGGATGATCATCGCATCGCATCTGCTGCTGAAGGTGGATGGCAATCAGTCTCGTCATCGGCGACAGCCTTTGAGGGTTACCCGGTTCCACACGAGTTAACAACTGATGAGATAACTAGTCTTGTCAGCGACTTTGCATCAGCTGCAAAGCGGGCCGTTGCGGTCGGCTTTGATGTTATCGAGATCCATGCAGCGCACGGATATTTATTGCACCAGTTCTACTCCCCCATCATGAATCAGCGCACAGATGAGTATGGTGGAAGTTTTGACAATCGCATTCGGTTCTTGCTCGAGGTGACGACCGCGGTCCGCGCAGTCATTGGCGAGATGACCCCGTTGTTTGTTCGTATATCTGCAACCGATTGGGTTGATTCAGGGTGGAACCTGATCGACTCTGTTGAGCTATCAATCAAACTTAAGGCCCTTGGCGTTGATCTTATTGATGTATCGAGTGGAGGCGCAATTCATAATGCAAAAATCGATCCGAAGCCAGGGTTTCAGGTTCCTTTTGCAACAGCAATCAAGACTGAAGCTAATATCGCCACCGCTGCCGTTGGTTTAATTACCGAGGCGGAGCAAGCAGAACATATCCTTACAACAGGTGAAGCAGATGCAGTATTTCTTGCTAGGGCAATGTTACGTAATCCGCGTTGGGCGCTAGCGGCGGCGCAGACACTTGGCGTTGATTTTGCATGGCCACTTCCACTTCGAACTGGCAAAATGGTGAAATGATTTCAATTCGACCAAAGAGCTTTCTTGGTTATATCGCGGCGATAAGTACTGGGCTAACCCTTCTGACTATCCCTGTAGCACAATCGAATGTTCTGCAACTATCAATCACTACCATTGATTCATCACGCACAAAAATTTCTGCATCAAATGGGGAGCGTGGGGCAGCCCTTGCCATCATGGCTGATGGGCGACTCTTACTCGGTGGTGGCGGAAATGGATCCACGCTATTCATCTATGACCCCATCAAGAAAAATACAGTACTTGCAGGGCGTGCGATAAAAGAAACAGAGCGCATCAACGATTCGCGCTTTGCAATTACAGATATTGGAATTCTTTCAGAGAGCGCAACAAGGTCTGATCTCCTAATTTCATTTCCAACCTATAACCGGGCTAGCGATTGTGTCAGCGTTCACCTCTATCGCTATACACTCAATCTTGGTTCAAAACCTTCTCTCACTCGTGGCAAGTTGTGGTTTAAGAGCAATCCATGCGTTCCGATAAGCGCTGTACAGCATGCGGCTGGTCGCCTACAAGTAATTAACAAGAATAGTGCTTATCTCACAGTTGGGGACTTGGGTTATTCTAAAATTGATGATGCCAATCGCCGCGGCGATCTTGGATCTGTGTTTAAGGTTAGTGCAACTTCTCGTGAAAAGATCTCACAGGGTCACCGCAATCAACAGGGAATTGTATTGATAGGCAAAGATCTATATACATCAGAGCACGGACCTCGTGGTGGTGATGAAATAAATATCATTGAAAAAGGAGTCGATTACGGTTGGCCTGCTGTGACTTATGGTGAACCTTATAGTTCTGGAGACTATGTAAAACCACAATCAACCGGCAATCACGATGGATATAAAAAGCCTCTTACCTACTGGGTTCCTTCTGTGGCACCCACTGAATTAGTACAACTTCCTAGTGCTCAGTGGGGTGCCTGGTCGGGGCAGATGGTGATGGGAACCCTTAGAGACGAGTCCCTCATTTTCATAAAATTACTCGACCCGAATAAAGTCGGAGAGATGACTACCTATCCAGTCAATGAGCGGATTCGCGACCTGGAAGTTGGCGCGAATGGGCAGATGATCGCCACGACAGATAGCGGAAAGCTGCTCTTTATTTCATTTCGTTAGTCGAAAGTGACACTTTGAGATAGAAATCAGCTGAAACTGGCTCTAGCCTATGCATAATCCATCGTGGATTGAACTGCGAACAAAGGATTTTTACATGGATGAGAAGGCGCTAATTAAGCAGTGGAATCAGATGAGATCACAGATCATCACTTCACAAGTTGCCCCAGCACTAGTTCTTATTGCAATCGTTGTCGTTGCTGCATTTGATAAGTTTGATACCGCATCTGACTCAGTAAGGTTCTTGGCGTTAGGTGTTGCTGCAGTCACAGGTTTCCTTGCAACTATCAGTCAATATGCTGCCATCCGTGAAGGTGAAGCGCTATTGCTAGATCTTCGTAAAGTTGAAAAGCCGTCAGCGCTCACAAGCAAGATCGCTGACTCACGCGGACTTCTCTCCCTTTCGGCAATTGCGATTATCGCCTTTGACATAGCAATGTTTGCTCTCGTTACCTGGGCGATTCTCGGTTAACTGATGCCAGTCGAAATCCTCATCGTCGTGGCCTATGCAGTTCTAGTACTCGTTATTGCCACACGTTTTGATCGTCCCCGAAAAAAGAATCCACGGATTACAGGACGCGGTGGGGATTTCGAGTAAGGCTAGTTTCTTTTGCGGTGTGCACTCTTTGACATGTAAATGGCAAAGACTAAGGCGACAACAATCAGAGCATTAAGGCCCATCTCAACAATCGCCCTCTCAAAGGCGGTATCGGTCTTGCCAGACTCAAGAGTCACTGATGCGCCAACGGTGAGAATGTGACGAACTGCTGCAATCACACCAATAATGAGAAATTTGTCTAGCTGATACACGCCATCGGTAAAGCGCGAAATCACAGTACGTAGGATTTCTAGAATGATGACGATGAATAAAATGTCATTGACTCCCTGAATCATTCCGTTGGGAAAGAAGGGGGCTGTCGTGATTAGTCTCTCAATAGTGTAAAAGAATGCACCGATGCCAATAAGCAGGAGAGCTAAAGCAAGGACGGCGTGAAAAACGTCCTCGATCATATCTATGTATTTGAGGGGAACGATTGACGTTTCAATTCGCTCAGGTGTGCTTACTTCTCGATCCTTAGCCATATCTAAGGTTAGTCTCCTAGATTTAGATTTCAAGGGAGTTCAAGACATTTTTTCTAACATGAACCTCAGGGTGACAAGGGGCCTAACAGATACGACGTCAGTCGAGCCATGGGATTGCTTTGATTGGCATGCTGGGTCTTGAAAGCATTCGTCCCATCTATGCCACATAAGTAGCGAATCGCTGAAGAACCACCTGGGTGGGATGAAATCCAACGTGTTAAGTCATAGACATTTCCATCGATGGCGCTCCAACACTTTGCCGGAGTTGCATTGGCTCGAACATCGGCCATCGTGTACGAACTTTTTGTCACCGTTGGTGTTGGTGTTGGTGTTGGAGTTGGAGTTGGTGTTGGAGTTGGTGTTGAAACTCCACGGCTGACAACCCCTGGAACCTCACGATCTCCGACTGCAACAGTAATTGATGCTTTGGTGCGCGCAGTAATCAAAAATGAATAAGTACCAGATTCTGCAACTGCTGAGATTCGTGAAAGGTAGAGATAGTTTGTCCGACCGTATGGTTCATAGAATTCTGTACGTTCATTGAATTGCAGAGTAATTCGCTTACCTGATGGAGAAGTAATGACAAGAGTAGGTAATTGGTTTTTCTTCAGTTTATTCTCTGGTTGTTTATCTATAATCAAATATTGGACTTCAACTCTATCTCCAGCAACGAAATTTGCTCTAAAACCTTTGCGCTCCCCAGCTTTTGCAAAGGATGCTCTGATTGCAAAAGAGACCGTGCCATCTACTAGAAGAGGCCCACGCAGTGATGTCGTATCACTGTTAAGTAAGGTAACAGGTTGATGAGCATGAGCAGGCAGAACTGAAAGTGGGAGTATCAGTGCTACGAAGAGCATCAACCTACGCATGTAACAAGGTTACAACAGATCAACTATCTCTTCCTAGTGAAAGAAATTGTAGAACTAAAGTCTTAACCTGCTTTGATGTCGCTGAAGCGGACAACAAATTGTGGGTCGAGTCCATAAAAGACGTCAGTGAAATTTGCTTTCTTAAGGCAAGAATCATCATCTGAAAGGAATTTTGCGCTCCAAACAACTTTACTGTCTTCAGTGAGAGCGACTAATCGATCAAAAAACGATGCGCTCGTCGGAATGAGAGTGTTGTCGTTAAGGTCTGAAAAGGCGTTGTTCCATGTCTTGACTCGGACGCTATCGGCGAGCTCAATTTCAACATAAGCCTTACCTTCACCATTTGCCCCTACATTTTTAATGACACCCACCCAGTTCTTGGCTGAATTCGAGGAGAGAATCTTGCAAAGGTCCTCATCTCTCTTTCGTAGGGCGACAGACTCTTGTAAATCGGTCTCGGCATCTTCTATTGCGGCTCTGGCAGCGACAATGACATCAATAAACTCTTTTTGATCACTTGGATAGAGGCCGTACTTACTCTCCTCTTCAGAAACCGGTTTTGGTTCGGGAGATTCAGTGGTCTGATTCTGTTCGGCAGAAGTGGTTGTCGTGCTATCTGATGAAGAAGAGTTTTCAGATTCCGAGCTCGAATTGACTATAGCGATCATAAATACCAGCAGAGCTAGAGGTATAACTATTTTCTTCCTTTTATACCAGGGTGATTTTGGTGATGTTTGCTCTACATTGTTATCAGTCATGCTTTAAACTTATGCCCATCAACTCTTTCAGTCAACCCAACATACACGTTATGTTTAAGAGTTCTAGAATAGGAAAATAGTATGTATCGCAATAATCGCTCAAAGGCCAGGATCCTCACCCTAGTTACCATCGCCCTTGCACTGGCTACAACATTTACGCCAGCCCATGCCTCTAGCCTTGAAGGCAAAGCGTGCAAAGTGTCAGGGCAAACAAAGAAGTCAGGATCTACAACATTTGCATGTCTCAAAAAAGGTTCAAAGTTAGTCTGGCAGAAGTACACCGCTCCTAAAAAGACAAATACACCTGCCGGTGGCGCAGTGGATATTAAATCTGGACAGTTCCTTGTCGGGAGCGAGATCAAAGCTGGTTTCTACCGTACAAATACCTCTAATTGTTACTACAGCCGCCTAAAGGGTTTCAGTTCAAGTATTGATGACATCATTGCAAATGGTTCTACTGGCGCAAATGGTGGAGCTGTCGAAATCCTTGCAACTGATAGAGGATTTTCATCTCGCTGTACTTGGTACCGAATCGATCCAAATGTTCTCGCAACTCCAAGTGCAACCAAGAGCTCAATCGCATCTGGCATGTGGTTTGTTGGGGCAGAGGTTAAGCCAGGGATCTACCGAACCACCGCAAAGAGTTGCTACTACTCACTTCTGAGTGGATTCCAAGGCGGCATTGATGACATCATCGTAAATGGTTCATCTGGTGACAACGGTGGAATTCTTGAAATCGTTGCAAGTGACAAGGCAATCTCGTCACGATGTGACTGGACTCTGATCTCTGTCGATGCAATCCGTGCTGCAACGACAACCTCTACCAAAATCGGTTCAGGACAGTGGATTGTCGGTGGGGAAATCTCGGCCGGTACATATCGAACAACGACCGCCGGTTGCTATTACTCCCGGTTAAGTGGATTCCGCGGAGATATTGATGACATCATCGCAAACGGTTCAACACCTGCAAATGGTGGGATAGTCGAAATCTCAGCGACTGATCTATCCTTTAGTAGTCGTTGTGTTTGGAATAAAATATAGGAAGTTAAGTTGAATAAGGCCGTCAGAGGTTTCTCTGGCGGCCTTATTTTCTTAGTCGACCGTGAAATGTTTTATAGAGTCCAAAAAAGAGTAAATACAGTGGGAAGGCAATCAAGATTGCATCACTGACTACATTGCTTTGAACGCCAGCTGTCTTTGAGTAATTCCATGAGAGGTAGGTCAAATCCGCAAGATAGATCATGGCAAATGGAAGTGTGATGCGGCGTAGCTGGTCTACGCGCACAATGTGGGGAACTTTAAAGTTAGTTAGCTGTGACATTCCAAGGACCATTGTAAAAATTGCCACTTCAGTTGGTGTCATATCAAAGACAAGAAAGGTTGGAACAGCTAGATTCCATACCGCTGGAAAACCATTAAACCAATGATCTTCAGTCTCGAGATCCGCTCGGGCAAACCAGAGTGCGGATGTGAGAAAGATAAAGCCAGCAATGAGCGCCTCATACTTTACTGGCAACATTTCAAACTTGAGCATAAACATTACCGGCACTACTACGCAGGTCACATAGTCAACAACGAGATCGAGAATATGGCCATCAATTAGCGGGGCATGGATTTCCACATCAAGTCCGCGCGCGATAGGACCATCAAGGCCATCGAGAATCTGTGAGGCAATCAACCACAATAGAGCGATTCGAATTTCGCCATCGACAACTCCTTGAAGTGCGAGCATCCCGATAACAGCTCCACTGGCAGTTAATACATGCAGGGCGTACCCAGCACGACGAGCTGATCGTGGAGTTAAATTAGACATCAGTTATCCCCCATCGCAATCGCGAATTCTGCAACATCCCAATAGGCATAAGTATCGCCATTAGCCATCAATTCACCGTTTCGTGTATTTACAGAGATACTTCGCAAAATCTTACGTCCGTCAATCACCTCAACACCTGACAGGTATACATCGACTGGTACTTCTGCACTTTCTCCTTCGGCGCAGTTTGGTTCGCAAAGCTTTTCTGTGTAAATCCCCTCACCCGTCGCACCGTTATATCCCCACGTTTCCCAAGTGATGTCATAAACACTCGCACCCCCATCGGCGCAGAAACGCGTGATCTGTGATGGGCGTTGCTCAGCAATCTCACAATCGTAAGTGTAGATATCACGAGCATATGATTTTCCAAAGATAAAAACTGATGTGGCAGTCAGAGCAAGAGCGATTAGCCCCACCAGTAACGCTCTTTTACCCATGAGGCCATCGTACTTGCGTGAAGGGGTGATTACACTTGAATTTAATTACGAATTCAAAAGGGAAATTCGCTCAACCAAGCCTGAATACTGCGGCTCCCGTGCCATGATCTTTTCAAGATCCTTCTTTGCCATCGCCTTCTTGCCCATTCTCTCATAGGTATAGGCGCGCTCCCAAAGCCCTCGATTGAGTACAACCTCTGAGCGAGTGCGTTTAGCTGTTGCCTCCTTTAGGCATTCAAGTGATGCGTCAAGGAAATTTTGTTCCCTAAAGGCGATACCGCGCAAGATCAGCAGCATTGCAGTTGCGTCATCTACATTCTCCACATCTTCAGTGGTTGCGATTGCATCGTCATATCTCTTAAGTGAGATCTCCAGATCTGCCATAGATATCGCTGTGATTTGATCCGAATCTATCTCTTCAATCACTTTGATCGCCTCTTCAAATCGCCCCTGTAACTGCAATATCTCGGCATAAATTAGACCAAGCGCCGTTAAGTTAAAGCGCTCATTAGCATGAATACCGGGAGTGATCTGAACAGCGGGAATTATCCCGGGAAAATACTCTTGCACTAGGGGAAGTTTGAATAACTCAAGACGACGTTGCCAGAGTTGATCTGCCAGTGGGAATGCCTGCGCATGCAGTTTCTCATCGGTGCTTCCATGAAGGATTTGGATTGCTTGCATTGCAAGTGCGATCTCTGGAAACTCATCCGCTACCGCCCCGGCTTTCTTAAAGACTGTTTCAGGAGGGTTTGCTTGTGCATCACCATAGATGTCGTAGAAGAGAGCGCTCATCGCCTTCTCTTCCTTACTCGAAAATATCGTCGCCTTTGCCGGTGGTCGTGTGATTGATGTTGGTTTCTCTAACGCGGGAAGGTCTTCAACGTATGACTCACCATCAATAAATGTCTCTTCCGTTCGCCCTGAAGTTTTCCTTGAACCCTTGAGTGACACGCTCTCTGTCCAGTAAAGCCCGCTACCTGGTATTCCAGCAGATGTAGTGACTCGACCTGAGGAGTTAAGACTTACTCGCGCACCTCGGACTCCGGCTGAAATACCGATAGACCTTTTTCCAAAGGTGAGACGCAAGCCAGGGGCGATCTTCATTGACTTTCGGAATCGAAAACCCATCTCACTCCCCCATCTCTTCTTTGGCTAGCAAGAGCCCTAGGTTATCTTCATAAAAGATAACCTAGGGCAGAATTGCGAGAGGTGATAACAAATTCCTTTCTTATGACTTAAGGTATGGGCATGTCATATAACAACGGGCCACGACCACCACTTCCACTTCCAGGCGAGGGATCAAGTCAAGGTTCTTTCCGCTATGCATCTTTTCAACACCGCCTCGGTGCATACGCTCTTGATGCAACACTTGCAGTACTAACTCTTGGAATCGGTTGGCTTATCTGGTCAATGATCGTCTGGGGTGAAGGTCAGACACCTGCTAAGAAAATCCTTAAGATTAGAGTTAGACACTTTGAAACAGGAGCCGTAGCCACGTGGGGTCATATGGCGGTTCGTGAATTTCTCATTCCGCTTACAGTTGTTATCGCCTCTAATCTCACAGCGGGAATTGCATCGATCGCATGGATAGTCATTGAAATTGTCTTCTACTTCACAAAGAACAACCGCACCCTGCGCGACCTCTGGGTCAAAACTGCTGTTATCAACGAGGCGTAAGATGGCTGAATTCATTCCAGGACAAAGTTATCAACCCGCTCCCCTAAATCAGGCTGAGCAAAATGCAAAGGCGGGTAGCGGATTAGCGATCGCCGCCTTTGTTACATCTTTAGCAACACTTTTTCTCACTGCAGGCTTCTTTTCATTCATTGGTTCAATCTTGGGACACGTCTCATTATCCAAACTCAAAAAAGCTGGAAGCCAAGAAAATCGTGGTTTGGCAGTAGCGGGTGTAATCATTGGCTGGGTATCTACAGCCCTTGCATGGATTTTTCTCATTGGGTTCATATTGTTGATTGTTGGTATTGCATCTGCTTCAGACTCAACCTGGTGGGAAGATTTCCTCAACGAGTTTGATTCAAACTACAACAACTATTGATCCCACCAAACTGCTTTTAAAAGGTACTGCGTAGCCCCGAAGGGATTCGAACCCTCGTAGCTGACTTGAGAAGCCAGAGTCCTAGGCCGCTAGACGACGGGGCCCTAGTACATTCATTTACTGCTGTAGTGCCGTGCTGTTGTGCGTTACTGCTGTTTTGCTATACCTAGGGTACTGCGCTGGGGTACCAGGACTCGAACCTAGACTTACTGAACCAGAATCAGCAGGGCTGCCAATTACCCCATACCCCAAAAGATTCACATCCTTTGATGGCAGAAGTTTACCTTACCGATCAGAGTGAAATGGCCCCAGCAATTCGCTCAAGGCAGACCTCTTTGCCCAGCAATTCCATAGATTCAAAGAGAGGTGGTGAAATCGTGCTGCCAGTAGCTGCAATGCGTAGGGCAGTAAATGCAATACGTGGCTTGAGCCCCATCTCTTCGATGAGTGAAGCGCGCAAAACCGCTTCGATTGACGAGTGGTCCCATAGTGATAACGGGGTGAGGTCAGAGAGTGCTCTCTTGAGAATTTTCTTGGATTCGGCGTCTGTAATCTTTGGGGCAGATGCTTCATCGACTGCAAATTCTTTCGTAAACAAAAATGCCAACATCGCTGGAACTTCACTTAAGGTGACGATTCTCTCTTGAATTATTGGCAAGGCAGATTTAACGAGGGCGATTTCATTTTCAGTTCCTGAAATGATGCCAGCATTTTTGAGAAATGGTAGGGACCAGGTCAGGAATTCATCAATCGTAAGTGCCCGAATCTTGTCGCCGTTGATAGCCTCAAGTTTCTTCATATCAAAGCGAGCGGGCGATGAATGGACTTTTTCAACGGTGAAGAGTTCACAGAGTTCAGCCATGGTGATGTTTTCGCGATCATCTCCCGGCGACCAGCCCAAGAGTGCCAGGTAATTACAAATCGCTTCAGGCAAATAACCCATCTGGCGATACCAAGCGATCGAAACCTCACCGTTACGCTTTGAAAGCTTGGCGTTGTCTTGGCCCATCACAAATGGAAGATGAGCAAAGACCGGATAATCTTCAATTGCAACACCCATCGCTTGATAGACACGAATTTGCCTTGGAGTTGATGAGAGAAGATCCTCACCGCGAAGTACGTGGGTAACTTTCATTAAAACATCATCGACGGCTACGGCCAATGTATAGAGAGGGGAACCATCTGCGCGAACGAGTACAAAGTCTGGCACGAAGGCGTGATCGAAAGTTACCTCTCCGCGAATCTCATCGGTAAAAGTAGTTGTTCCTTCTGGCATACGCATACGCACAACTGCGCCACGGCCTTCTGCTTTATATGCAGCGATTTGTTCCGCCGTTAACTCACGGCAATGCCCGTTATAGCCGGGAGCGACATTTGCTTTACGTTGAGCTTCACGCACTGCTTCTAGCTCGTCGGGTGAGCAATAACAGTGATATGCATCTTTGTTATCGAGAAAAGTTTGAGCCCACTGTGCATAAATATCAAGGCGTTGTGATTGTAAGTATGGACCGTTTTCGCCACCTACTTCAGGACCCTCATCCCAATTAAGACCGAGCCACTTGAGAGTATCAATGGCCGCCTGAATGTATTCATCAGTAACGCGAGTGGTGTCAGTGTCTTCAATACGAAATAAGAAGGTGCCACCAGTGTGACGGGCATAGGCCCAGTCAAAGAGCGCGGTACGAATATTTCCAACATGGAGATCACCTGTCGGAGATGGGGCAAAACGAACTTTTACTTTTCTGGCACTCATGGTTGCGCACTCACTCTATTCGTTAATTGACCCAAGCCCTCAATGGCTACGGCAATGGTTGATTTAGCTGGCATCGGTCCAATTCCAGCAGGAGTTCCAGTGATTATGACATCTCCTGGAAGTAGAGTCATTACTTGAGAGACAAAGTTAATAATCTCTGGGACTTTAAAAATCATGTCATTGAGATGAGCATCCTGTTTGATCTCACCATTAAGCGTCGCTGTAATACGCTGTGTTCCAGGAACAAAGTCAGTTTCGATCCACGGACCAAGTGGACAGAAGGTGTCAAAGCCCTTAGCCCGAGTCCATTGTCCGTCTTTCTTCTGAAGCTCGCGACATGTCACATCATTTGCCATTGTGTAGCCGAAGATGACGTCATTTACTTTCTCTTTCGGAACATCTTTACAGATGCGCCCAATAACAATGGCTAGTTCAGCCTCGTAATCAATTGTTGGAGCCATCTCAGGCCAAACAATCGTGTCACCGGGACCAATAATTGTCGTATTTGCCTTAAGAAAAATAATTGGTTCATCAGGAACCACGCTTCCCATTTCTGCTGCATGGTCAGCATAATTCTTGCCGATTGCAACAACCTTGCTACGAGGTATTACCGGTGCCAAAAGGCGAACCTTTGTTAGCTCAATTCGCGCTGCAGTTTTGACTATTCCTTGATAAATCGGATCTCCATCAATAATGGTGATCAGATTATCGTCATCTAGAATCCCAAAGAGTGGGTCAATTCCTAGCCCTGCATCAGGACCTGGCGAGAAGCGAACAATGCGCATTGGCTTATCTTAGCGCAGTGATCTCACCTGAATCATCTATATGAAAGAGTGAAGCAGAGGGCGAATGTGTGTAAATGAGGCTTGTTGATCCAGTTTCTATTCCAGTGAGAACAACCGCTTCGATTCCTGAAATCTGCGATGCCATTGCAACTGTAAAGACTGCTTGGATCGCATCTAATGTAAGTTCGGGTGCGTTAATTGAGATTGCAACATACGTGCGTCCTGTTGAATCACGAAGCGCTGCAGCCTGTGGTGCGCCCGTGCGCTTTTGGGTTGCTAGCGCGAGGGTTGCAAGTTTTTGATCTTCGGGATTAACAAAACTATTCATTATTGGCATCTTCTTCACTTCGCTCGATAATTACAGAGCTGATGCGACGCCTGCGACCAATTGGACGCTCTGAAGTGATCTTCCATCCCTTCAGAGTGATGGTTGATCCGGCAATAGGTACGCGACCAAGTTTTTGTGCCATCAGGCCACCAATGGTGTCTACATCTTCAGAATCAGACTCCTCAAAATCAATCTTGAGTTCATCGGCTAAATCTTCAATGTGCAAAGTTGCTTTGGCGCGTGCCTTGTCTTCTGTTATCCATGAGAATGCATCAACGCCATCATCAAACTCATCAGCAATCTCACCGACGATCTCCTCGATGATATCTTCGATGGTGATAATTCCTGCAGTGCCGCCATACTCATCCACAACAATGGCAAGGTGAATCTGATCGCGTTGCATCTCTTTGAGTAATTCGGCTGCGATCTTGATCTCGGGTACAAAGACGGCTGGTCGCATTAATTCGCTCACGCGTTCTGTTGTCTCAGCCTCATGGTGATCAAGTGCACGCTTTGCTAAATCCTTAACATAAGCAATTCCAATAATGTTATCGAGGTTCTCCCCCACAACTGGGATTCGAGAATATCCAGAACGTAGAGCAAGAGATAGGCCTTGTCGCAAGGTCTTATCTTGTTCAATCCAAACCATATCTGTTCGATGAACCATCAACTCGCGTACTAAGGTGTCACCTAATTCAAATACAGAGTGAATCATTTCGTGCTCATCTGACTCTACGAGACCGCGCTCGTGAGCCTGATCTACTAAGTCTCGAAGTTCAGCCTCGTTGGTAAATGGTCCTGATCTGAATCCTTTACCAGGGGTAATCGCATTACCAATGGCAATCAGTAGCTTAGTAACTGGACCAAGCACGACAGCTAAAAATGCCGAGATGACAATTCCTGCACGAGCCCAACGGTGAGGATTTTGTCTTCCAAGCGTCCGCGGACCAACACCAATGACAACGTAGGAGAGAATAACCATGAGGACAACGGTCCAGAGGTAAGCGAAACCTGAGGAGAAGTATTCTAGGAATGCACGAAGGACCAGAACTGCTGCGGTGAATTCGCAGACTTTGCGCACTAGCAAAATCACATTGAGGAATCGTGCGGGTTGAGCAGAATATTTCTTCAGTAAGTGGCCACCACGCTTTGACTCAAGTTCCTCAATCAGAACACGAGATATCGACGTAAGGGCAGATTCGGATGCCGCAAGAAAGCCAGCAAATCCAATCAAGAAAATGATTGATATGACCGAGACAAGGTCCACTAGGACTCTCCCCATTCCTTAACTAACTTCTCCTGCAGGGTGAACATTACTTTCTCATCCTCCGGATTTGCGTGGTCATATCCAAGGATATGCAGTAATCCGTGTACAGCCAAAATAAAGAACTCGTGATTGCTTGAATGTCCTGCGACCGTTGCTTGGCGAACTGCAACGGTTGGGCAAATCACAATATCTCCGAGAGTAACAGCATCGCCGGAGTTTTCTGGCAGATCCATTGGAAAAGAAAGGACATCAGTAGGACCGGGTTCATCCATCCACTTGATATGAAGCGCCGTCATTTCAGCTTCATCGACAAATGTAAGGCTGACTTCACATTCGGAGTTGAGATTTAAGGCGCGCAAAGAATATGACATCAGTGAGGTGATCTCATCGCTTGGAACTAGTTCTCCCGAGCGATTGTTTGATTCAATTGTCATTGAATATCAGCTGTTTCGAATATTTCTAGGGGCCTGGGCTGCGCTATCAAATGCATCGTATGCCTTGACGATGTCGCCAATTAAGCGATGGCGCACAACATCTTCTGCTGTTAATTCGATAAATGAGATGTCATCGACTGCACCAAGAATGTCGCGAATAATACGGAGACCTGACTTAGCTCCATTAGGTAGATCCACTTGAGTCACATCGCCTGTAATGACCATCTTGGAACCAAAGCCAAGGCGAGTAAGAAACATCTTCATCTGTTCTGGAGTCGTATTCTGCGCTTCATCTAAAATAATGAAAGAGTCATTGAGTGTGCGACCACGCATAAAGGCAAGAGGTGCCACTTCAATGACGCCACTTTGCATCAGACGGGGAATCGAATCTGGGTCGACCATGTCGTGTAAGGCATCGAAGAGCGGGCGTAGATATGGATCGATCTTCTCATTGAGAGTTCCTGGTAGAAATCCCAACTTCTCCCCCGCCTCAACTGCAGGGCGGGTCAGAATAATTCGATTTACCTTCTTTGCCTGCAAAGCAGCAACAGCTTTTGCCATAGCCAGATAAGTCTTACCTGTTCCGGCCGGGCCAATTCCAAAAGTAATCGTGTTCTCATCAATTGCATCAACGTAATGTTTCTGATTTGCAGTCTTTGGCCGAATTGTACGGCCACGATTGCTGACAATATTAAGTGATAGCACCTCTGCTGGATGTTCGACTGGATCATGAGCCAGCATCTCAATACTCCGCTTAACTGCATCAGCTGTCAGTGACTGTCCGGATCGAATAACAACCATCATCTCGGCAAACAATTTCTCTACCGCAAGGCAATCAATATGAGGACCACGTAATGTAATTTCATTGCCACGAACTGTCATTGCAACGGAAGGAAATCCGGCTTCAATAATATTGATATTGCTATCGCCAACTCCGATGAGGGCAACCATTGGGATGGCGGGCGGGACGGTGATCAGAGTGCGTTCCATATGTGTATAAATCTAGTCCTAGCCTGGGGGCCATGCCAGTCCACGACCACCTAAGAGATGAAGGTGAGCGTGAAAAACTGATTGGCCAGCATCTGCACCTGTATTAAAGACTGACCTGTAGCCCATGAGGCCCTTCTGGGTCGCGATCTCATCAGCAGCCCGGTGCATTGCCGCGATAATCGTTGGAGAGATGGTTGAAATTTCAGCAGCGTTTGCTGCGTGCAAGGTGGGAATGATCAATACATGTGTTGGTGCTTGAGGATTGAGATCATTGAATGCAACAACATTTTCATTACGATAGAGAATCTCTGCAGGAATATCTCCTTCAATAATTTTACAGAAGATGCACTCGGGATCTAGCGTCATAAGAAAAGGGTACTGGCTTACCAACTCTTGAGAAGTGTTTGAAGTGCGGCAATTCCTGCAATACCTGCATGTGCACTGCGGAAGATAGGACGTCCCATGATCGCAATTTTTGCCCCACTTGAAGTAAAGGCATCTAACTCTTCATCGGTAATGCCACCTTCTGGACCAATTATGATCAGCGCCTTCTTTGGAGACTGAGCAGTGATCGCCGAAAGTTTGTTCGTTGCGCTCTCGTGGAAGACGACGGCTAGGTCTGTTCTAGCAATCTCATCGATTACTTCATCGGTGCTTAAGGGTCCGATAATTTCAGGAATCCGAAATCGTCGCGCCTGCTTACTTGCTTCACGCACCGTCACATCTAATTTATCTAAAGTCTTATCTGCCTTACCTATGCTTCGTGCCGAACTCCAGAAAACAATTCGATCAACTCCTACTTCAGTCAAAAGCCCTGCGCATGCTTTGAGGCGATCACCTTTTGGCAGGGCCTGAATGACGGTGTATTCGATATCAAGTGGTTCTTGAAATTCTGATTCAAGAACTTCACAAAGCATTGATCGCTTACTCACCTCTAACGCCTTCACTGTTGAGAAGGCTCCTTTGCCATTGCTAAGCCAGAAAATTTCACCAGGACCGGTACGAAGAACTCGAATTGCATGGAGAGCATCTTCATTATCAAAGGTATAAGTGGCACCGACTTGGGTAGGAAGATCAGAGACAAAGAAGAGGGTGCGCATCAGCGTCCAAATGACTCTCTAAATTTGCCGAGGAAGCTCTGATTCTTACTCTTTGTATGCGAATCACCGAGAACCTCACCGCGTGATTGAGCAAAATCTTTCAGTAACTTCTCTTGCTCGCGAGAAAGCTTGATTGGAGTCATGACAACAACATGCACGATGAGATCACCGCGGCTTCCGCTACGAAGGCGTGTCATTCCATGGCCTTTAAGTGACACGGTGGAATCAGTCTGCGTGCCAGCCTTAATCACAAGTTCAGATTGGCCATCCAAGGTATCGACAGTGATTTTTGTTCCAAGCGCTGCTGCTGCAAATGAAATCTCTACCTCCATATGCAAGGTGTCACCATCGCGAATAAGAAATTCATGTTGCTCGACAACAATCTCTACATAAAGATCACCTGCTGGACCGCCACCAGCACCTACTTCACCGCGTCCTGCTAACTGCATCCGGTTGCCAGTTTCAACACCTGCTGGAATTTTCACAGGAATACTTTGGCGTGCGCGAACTCTTCCTTCGCCGGCACATTCACGACAGGGATCTTGGATGACGGTACCGAATCCAGAACATGGCGCGCATGCACGCGATGTCATGACTTGACCTAAGAAGGATTTTTGAATTTGTTGGGTCTCACCGCGACCTTTACACACCTGACACATAGATGGGGCGCTGCCATTTGCACACCCACTTCCCTTACATGTCGTACAGACAACAGCACTTTCAATCGCGAGATCGCGCTCTGTTCCAAAACATGCCTCTGCCAAAGTGACCTGCACTCGAATCAGCGCGTCTTGACCTTGGCGCATACGTGGGCGCGGACCACGATTTCCGCCACCACCAAAGAATGCATCCATGATGTCGCTAAATCCACCGCCACCGCCGAAACCACCAAAACCACCGAAACCCTGTCCACCCATGTCATATTGCTGGCGCTTCTGTGGATCGCTTAAGACTTCATAGGCAGCGGTAACTTCTTTAAATTTATCTTGCACCGCTGGATCTGGATTTACATCTGGATGTAGCTCGCGTGCAATCTTGCGATAAGCCTTCTTGATTTCATCTGCAGAGGCATCGCGAGGTACACCCAAGAGTCCATACATATCTGACATTACTTATAGCTTCCCTCTGAAATAAATCGACCGACATATCGCGCAACCGCACCAACAGCTGCCATAGACCCAGCGTAATCCATTCGAGTGGGTCCAAGTATTCCAAGCGCCCCTAGTGAAGTGCCGCTTTCACCAAAGACCTCACCATAACCAACAGTGACAAGGGATGTAGATTTGAGATTCTGCTCGCTTTGCTCAGAACCAATTCGCACTTTGACGGTATCCGCAGCATCTCCCAAGAGTCGCAGCAATACAACTTGCTCTTCAAGGGCTTCAAGAACTGGATGCATGGTCATCTGGAAATCATCGCTGAAACGAGCAAGGTTGGCAGTTCCTGCTAGAACAACTTTCTCTTCTGCCCGCTCGATTGCCATTTCGATGACTGCAGAGATAATAAGTGAGACATCGCGGCGATCGATCGCGCTGTATCCCTCAATGATTCCAGAGATCCGATCTGCTACTTCAGGCAAAGATTGTCCAGCCATAGCATTATTAAGTTGACTGCGGATACTTGCGATAAATGAGTCTTGAACATCTCGAGAGAGTTCGATTACGCGCTGCTCAACTCGCCCTGCATCAGTAATTAAAATCATCATCATGCGAGATGGGGTTAGTGGCACTACCTCAACGTGGCGCACACGTGATTTCATGATTGATGGGTACTGAACAACAGCCACTTGTTTAGTGACGTCGGCAAGTAAGCGCACTGTACGCATCACAACATCGTCAAGATCTAGCGCCCCTTCAAGAAATGATTCGATAGCGCGACGCTCGGGTGCAGATAGTGGTTTAACTTCAGCCAACTTGTCGACGAAGACTCGATAGCCACGATCCGTTGGAATTCGACCGGCACTAGTGTGCGGTGCCGTAATTAAGCCCTCTTCTTCAAGTAAGGCCATTTCATTTCGAATAGTTGCTGGCGAGACACCTAGTTCATGGCGGTCCGCGATTGCCTTAGAGCCAACAGGTTCTTGGGTTGCGACGTACTCATCAACAATGGCACGAAGAATTTCCAAACGCCGTGTTGATGTACTCATATCTTTGCGAAGGCGACGCTTACTTATTTAATACAAGTGCGATCGAGATAAGAGTAAGCAAGAAGAAGGCAGGAATAGCTGTTCTCAACTTGTTAGCCTTAAAGTGCGTATAAACCGCACCTGCCATGACAACCCAGAGGCCAACGAGTGGAAAAAAGAGCATCCAATTCCACTTCATGCTGATGATCAGACCTAGCGCTAACGCTGTTTCTATGAAGCCAACAACGCGTGCGAACTTATCTGGAACATTGACATCGCGTGTGCCTGATAGGCCTTTTTCGTTTCCGCTCGCCTTTGATAACCCTGAAATGACAAATACGACGGCAAGTAGTGCAACAATTATTGTAAGTGCTGTGGTCATGAGGCTAAAGGTACTACAGCTACGCTAGGCAAGCAGGTCGGCCACGATGCGATCTGCCATTAAACGGCCTGTTGCCGTGAGTACTAGCGCATCAGAGGTATCGATAATCAGGTCGGCCTTAATGTGTTCAGCCATTCTCTCGTATTGGGCGATCGTCAGAGCCCTCTTTGCAATCCCTGTACGTAGACGACTTGAAAGCATAATGTATTCACTCTTTCGCATCTCATCGGAGAGTTCTTCAGAATCTGCAACAGGTGATAGACCCTCAAATAGCCTCTGCTTGTATGCCGTCGGATGTTTTACATTCCAGAATCTCTTTCGATCAATATGTGAATGCGCACCTGGTCCCAGGCCCCACCAATTAGCAGACTTCCAATATGCCAAATTGTGGCGTGATTCGAAACCTGGTTTAGCCCAATTGGAGAGTTCATACCATTTCAAACCTTTAAATCCACAAGCTTGATCAATATAGAGATACATATCAGCCATCAAATCATCATCAGGAGATGCGACATCACCACGTTTAATCTGTGCCGCTAATTTTGTGCCCTCTTCAATAATGAGTGCGTATGCGCTGATGTGATCAACTCCAAGATTAAGTGCTTGTGTCACTGTTGATTGCCAGTCTTTAAGGCTCTCCCCCGGTGTTCCATAAATCAGATCGACGCTGATTGATTGAAAGCCTGCAGCGCGTGCCATATCAACTGCGCGTTTTACGTTCTCCGGATCGTGTGTGCGATCTAAGACCTTAAGAACATGGGTAGATGTTGATTGCATGCCAAATGAGATGCGGTTAAAGCCCGCTGCGAA
>JBILRA010000059.1:0-6874 GCA_044372915.1 Candidatus Planktophila sp. | reverse complement strand
TGCACCAGCATTCGATCAACTTGAGTCAAAGACAGAGATGTTTGAGACAGGTATCAAGGTTATTGACCTACTCACCCCATATGTAAAGGGCGGAAAGATCGGCCTCTTCGGTGGTGCAGGTGTTGGCAAGACAGTTCTTATCCAAGAAATGATTTATCGCGTAGCTGAAAACTTCGGTGGTGTGTCTGTATTCGCCGGTGTTGGTGAGCGTACTCGTGAAGGTAACGACTTGTTCCTTGAAATGACAGAGACTGGCGTTATCAATAAGACAGCATTGGTCTTCGGTCAGATGGATGAGCCACCTGGCACGCGTCTTCGTGTGGCTCTCTCTGCACTCACAATGGCTGAGTACTTCCGCGATGTTCAGAAGCAGGACGTTCTCCTCTTCATCGATAACATCTTCCGCTTCACTCAAGCTGGCTCTGAAGTATCAACACTTCTAGGCCGTATGCCATCTGCTGTGGGATACCAGCCAACGCTGGCTGATGAAATGGGTCAGCTCCAAGAGCGCATCACATCAACACGTGGTCACTCGATTACATCGATGCAGGCAATTTATGTTCCTGCAGATGACATCACCGACCCAGCCCCACACACAACATTCGCCCACCTTGATGCAACAACAGTGTTGTCTCGTCCGATCTCAGAGCTTGGTATCTACCCAGCTGTGGATCCACTTGACTCAACATCACGCATCTTGGATCCACGCTATATCGGTGAGCAGCACTTCCGTGTTGCAAACCGCATTAAGCAGATCTTGCAGCGTTACAAGGATCTTCAAGACATCATCGCTATCTTGGGTATCGATGAACTTTCAGAAGAAGATCGAATTCTTGTAGGACGCGCACGCCGTATTCAGCGCTTCTTGTCACAGAACACATTCGTGGCGAAGGTCTTTACAGGAATCGAAGGATCCTTCGTTCCTCTATCAGAGACAATCGTTGCATTCGAAGCACTTGCAGATGGAAAGTACGATCACATTCCAGAGCAGGCATTCTTTATGTGCGGTGGCCTCGATGATGTCGAGCGCAAGGCTGCAGAATTGGCAAAGGGATAACAATGGCTCTCACTGTCGCACTAGTTTCGCCAACACAGAAGGTGTGGAGCGGAGAAGCAGTATTTATCTCCGCTCGCACAACTGAAGGAGATCTCGGAGTTCTTCCGGGTCACGCTCCATTGTTTGGCGTACTAGTCGACGGAACCGTAAGCATTAAGGGCGTTGATGGAAGCATCACCCAATTCAATGTCAGCGGTGGTTTTCTATCAGTCTCTAACGATCGCGTTTCGATACTTACTGAGAGCGTAGGATAATCCTACAGATTGTGTTCGGTCTGAATTAGGCGGACCGTCTTTGATTTGCCACGCATGACAATGGAGTTACTTGTAGCGCCATATCTGGTGTATCTGATTCCTTGAACCAACTCTCCATCAGTGATTCCAGTTGCAGATAAAAAGACATCATCTGAGTTACATAAATCTGATGTAGTCAGCACGCGAGATTCTGTGACTCCATTATTGTGCAACTGCCCTTGAATTGCCCCACCAAGACAGATCATTGCAACAGCAGTGATGACACCTTCTGGTGTTCCGCCAATACCCATAAGTAGATCTATACCTGTATCCGGGCGCGCAGTCTCAATCGCAGCAGCAACATCCCCATCTTGAATCAGGCGAATGCGAGCCCCAGTATTTCTAATCTCTTCAATCAGCGTTGTATGTCGAGGGCGATTAAGAACCACAACGGTGATGTCAGTGACCTGAAGTGATTTTGCTCTAGCCACCGCAGCAATATTGTCAGCAACTGATGCGCGAATATCAATAACAGCGGCGGCTTCGGGCCCAGTGACTATCTTATTCATGTAAAAGCTATCTTGCGGATCAAACATAGAGCCACGAGGTGCAACAGCAATAACGCTGATCGCACCATTCATTCCCTGGGCAGTCAGTGATGTTCCATCAATAGGATCAACGGCAACATCGCAGTGTGGGCCTTCGCCGTTACCGACATGTTCACCATTGTGAAGCATCGGCGCATTATCTTTCTCGCCTTCACCAATGATCACAATTCCATTCATATCCACGGTATTGATCATCGCTCGCATTGCATGAACGGCTACATCGTCAGCTCGGTCTTTATCTCCACGTCCAACCCATGGAGCCGCAGCTAGGGCTGCCGTCTCGGTGACTCGAACGAGCTCAAGTGCGAGGTTACGATCTGGAATTGCCATAGTTACTCTCGACTCACGCGCGCGCCAAGGCGTACTAGCTCTTCTGCAAAGCGTGGATAGCCACGGTCAATGTGGAAAGCACCATCGACTGTTGTGACGCCGTCGGCGACGAGGGCCGCTAGAACTAGCCCTGCGCCAGCTCGAATATCAGTGGCCTCCACGGGTGCTCCTGATAACTGCGTGATTCCATGGATAGAAACATGATGCCCATCTACATGAATCTGCGCACCTAAGCGAGTGAGTTCATTTACAAACATAAAGCGAGATTCAAAAACGTTCTCAGTCACCATCGAATCACCTTCAGCGATCGAATTAAGCGCGATGATAAAAGGCAACAGATCGGTAGCGAATCCTGGGTAGGGAAGTGTTGCAACATCAATGGCAGTTGGTCGACGATCCATCTTGACACGAACGCCATCGGCAATGGATGTCACTATCGCGCCAGCAGAAGTAAGTTTTTCAAGCATAACTTCCATATGATCAATGCGTGCACCGTGGATCGTTATATCACCTTGCGTCATCACGGAAGCAAAAGCCCATGTGCCAGCAATGATTCGATCTGTCACCGTTGTGTGGTCTGCGGAGTGTAGTTCTTTGACTCCCGTGATTGTGATTACTGGTGATCCCAATCCTTCAATTTTTGCACCCATTGCAATGAGAAATTCACCTAGATCAACAAGATCAGGTTCACGTGCAGCATTCTCAATTGTCGTAATTCCAGTTGCCAAGACCGCTGCAGTCATAAGGTTTTCTGTTGCACCAACACTAGGAAAATCAAGTGAAATTTCTGCGCCGCTTAAGCCATTCGGTGCTTCAGCGATGACATATCCGTGTTCAACATGTGCGATGGCCCCGAGTGCTTCAAGCCCTTTGATATGAAAATCTAATCCACGAGAACCGATTGCATCACCGCCGGGGAGCGCAACTTCCGCACGGCCTATACGTGCGACAAGTGGCCCCAACACATTAATTGATGCACGCATTTTTCGAACCAAATCGTAATCCGCACGATGCGCGGGTTTTGCAGGTACATCAATAGTGATGATCGCGCCATCTCGAGTGATGGTGCACCCAAGTCGAGCAAGGAGATCAGACATGATCTCAACATCTGCGATATCAGGAACATTTCTTATTGTGGTCCTACCGGTGGCTAGAAGCGATGCTGCCATTAATTTAAGGACTGAATTCTTTGCCCCACCTACATGGACTTCGCCTACGAGCCTGCCCCCACCTTCAATGCGAAAGCGATCGTCCACGAGAGGGTGCTGGTGGAGATCGTGCTGAGGTGCCATAGAAGCATTCTACTTATAAGGTAGGGCCATGGTTAATCTCACGCGCATCTACACAAAGACAGGCGATGACGGCACAACATCTCTCGGGGATATGAGCCGCACATCAAAGAATGACCCTCGTTTAGAGGCTTATGCAACAGTTGATGAAGCCAATTCAAGTATTGGCGTAGTGCTTTCAACCGATGAGTTAACTGATGATATCCGCGCACTTCTTGTTCGAATCCAGAACGACCTTTTTGATGTCGGTGCAGATCTTTGTACTCCAGTGACAGATGCTCCAGCATTTGAACCATTACGAGTTCTGGAGTCACAGATTGTTTATCTAGAAGCGGCAATAGATAAATACAATTCCGAATTAGAATCACTGCGCTCGTTTGTTCTTCCATCTGGCACACCAGCAGCAGCACACCTACATGTGGCACGCACTGTGGTGCGCCGAGCCGAACGTTGTACATGGGCTGCGATTCATGCTTTCGGCGGGGGAGTGAACCCACTCACTGCCAAATATCTCAATCGCTGTTCAGATCTTCTCTTTGTTTTGGCTCGTGTAGCTAATAAAGAAATTGGAGATCAGCTCTGGGTTCCTGGAGCAAATCGCTAGCGACCAATGTAGTTATTGCTTGGCACTCGCTCAGTTGTTTGGTCTTGGTGACAGACAACAGCCGTTGGGACTACTGCCACTGTAGGTGAGTATGCAACGCCAGACTTCAGAACTACCGTCACAATCTCTTTCGCAGTAGATGTCTTCACGAGGGTTCTTAGCATCCCCATAGTGAGAAATGAATCAGTGATGTCCGGGTTTCGCGTAATAACTTTGGATTCGATCTCCCAATAAACACAGCCAATTACTGATGCAACTTGAATTCGACCACAGGAAAATTCCTTGCATGCAGCGATTGCGCGAGTCAATGAAGGATTATCGGCTGCGACATTCATCATGGTTTCCACCGAGGGAGTGCGCCAGAAAATATCATCCATTACTTTAAATCCTTTAGGCGGCCACTTCGCAGAGGGTGATGGCGGAGCTGGCTTCTTCGTTGGTGTTGCCTTCTTCGTTGGTGTTGCCTTCTTCGTTGGTGTTGCCTTCTGTGTCGGTGTTACCTGCGGACTCGGCGAAGCGCTCACCTTGGGTGAAGGGGTAGGAGTTTGAGTTACCGCAAAACCCTGTGATGGAATGAGAGAGATAACTATGGCCAATGATAAGAAGTAACGTTTCATCGATCGCTCCATCTAAAGGTTCGCAGTGAAAAAATGAGGCCAATGATCAGCCATACGACAAGAATAATAAATGACTTTCCAATTTCCCATTGACCGGCCTCTTCCTGTGAAGCAAATGAATCTGGGAGAAAAACTGAGCGCATAGCTTGCGTCATCCATTTGAGAGGAAATATGGCACCTACCTGCTGCATCCATCCAGGTAGTTGGGTAAAGATAAAAAACACACCGCTTATGAATTGAAGAACTATAACTACAGGAGAAACCACGGCGGAAGCACCGCGACCACTCTTCGGAATTGCAGAAAAAGCGATACCAAGGGTAGTTGAGGCAGCGCTACCAAGAATGATGACCCAGGTAAAGGTGAACCACTTGTATGGATCAGAGGGGAGGTCTACTCCAAAAAATGCAACGCCAGCAATAAGTAGTAGCAGAACTTGAATGAGCATGGTGACAAAAACGAGAATTGACTTACCGATGAAATAACTTGTGGCAGCCATGGGAGTTCCACGCAACCGCTTCAGGGATCCAAATTCGCGTTCAATAGGAATCATGATGGCGAGATTCTGAAAGCCAGAGTTAACAAGGCCCGATGCAATCATGCCAGCGACAAAGTATTGACTAAATGTGACTCCTGGTGCGATGTCTTGGGAAAAGACCGAACCGAAAATTGCTAAAAGGATAAGTGGGAATGCAATTGTAAAAACGACAGATTCTCTCCGGCGCATGAATTGCCTAATCTCGATATTTCCCCGAAGTAGACCTAGCGTGAGTGTCGATGGAGTCCGATCTTTTGTGGTTGATTTAGCCATCTGATTCACCGATCATTTCGAGATAGATATCTTCCAACGTTGCTCGCTTAACAATAAGTTCTGGAACCTCTCCACCAAATCGAGATGCAAGTTCGGCAACAAATGCAGTCGGATGCGGAGCCTTTTCAACCCTAGTTTCACCATTTTCTCGCCAAGAAACTTGGGCAAGTGATGTTGCTCGACCGCCAAGTTCTGTAGGCGTTGAAATCTCAATAATCTGACCCTTGTTTATCACCGCAACGCGATCGGCAAGTGCCTCAGCTTCATCCAAATAGTGCGTGGTGAGAAGAATTGTGCGCCCTTCAGCCTTAAGGGTTCGAATAAGTGACCAAAAGTCGCGACGCGCTTTGGGATCAAATCCTGTAGTTGGTTCATCGAGAAAGAGAAGTTCTGGATTTCCTATGATTCCGAGTGCAACATCAAGTCGACGTCGCTGACCACCTGAAAGCGTACGAACCAGAGCGTTGGCTTTATCAGATAACCCCACAGCGTTGATCACCTCTTCAGGGTCTCGTGGCTCTGAGTAATAGTGAGAAAAGTGTTTCACGCTCTCAATGACGGTCAGGTCGCCTGCATCATTACTGGTCTGGAGAACTATTCCAATGCGATTTCGCCACTGTCGCGCTGCGATTCCCTTGATTGCCGGGTCGACGCCGAGGACTTTAACCTCGCCACTATCTCGATCCCGAAAACCTTCCAGAATTTCAACGGTTGTTGATTTACCTGCGCCATTAGGACCAAGGAGGGCAAAGATTTCTCCACCATGGACATGAAGATCAACTCCATTGACTGCGGCGAGGGGGCCATAACTTTTTCTGAGCCCTTTGATATCAATCACCTGGTTCACACGTGTCACTGTGCCATATTGGGAGAGAAAGTGCGAGAAAATGGAATATGAGTCCGCGCCGCAACTACCCCAAAAATCGTAAATCAGGCGGAGATGATGAATACCGTGAGATAAATCCCTCAAATCAAAGTTTTGAAGAAGATGAGGATGGTCTGTGGGTGGTCAGAAAACTCACAGGATCCGCAGCATCCAAACCGTATCGCTGCCCAGGATGTGACCAGCTGATACCAATGGCAACTCCGCACACTGTCGCATGGAGAGATGGTGAAGAAGATTTGCGCAGACACTGGCACACGATCTGTTGGAGTAAACGACATCATCGCAGACCAAAAAACTTCTAAATTGCATCATACAAGCGGTTGCTAGAATGAAACCTATGCCCGAACCGATTCGCCCGAGTACAGTTTTGCCAGCGATCCGCACTCCATTTACAGTCACGACGGAAGATGGAGTGATCTTAATTGGGGAAGTTGCGGCACC
>JBILRA010000075.1:0-5208 GCA_044372915.1 Candidatus Planktophila sp. | reverse complement strand
AGATTGCTAAGAAGGTAAAGGCTTAATAAGCCCCCTTTATTAGTAACCGAAACCCGGTCCCTCATCACGAGGGGCCGGGTTTCGGCTTTCTACAGGTTAAGATTTGGCCATGATCAATCAGGTGGCTGAGAGAACTATTGCCCGTGTATTGGGCTTTGGCTCAGCCTTTATTGCAGTGGTGGTGGTTACGGGGACTGTGACTGATCCGGTGAACGTGACAAAGTTGTTTGCCTTAGGTGGGGTGGCAGCTGCTGCCTTAGCTGTTGCAATGGCTTTTGGGTTTAGCCAGCTTTGGCAAGGATCGAAGATTTTGATCCTCACTGTGGTGGTCTTTCTATTGGCAGGGCTGAGCGCGATCCTCAATAGCTCTTCGCCCTTGGTGCAAAATATTTATGGCGCATATGGCCGCAATACAGCCTTTGTCACGTATGTATTGCTTATCTTTACTCTGCTCTCGGCTGCGGTGCTGAGATCGAAGAAGAGTTTTTCTCTTCTCATCTGGGGGTTATTGGCAGCAGGTCTAGTGAATGTCATCTATTGCCTCTGGGTCATTATTTTTGGTGACTTTGTACCGTGGAACAACCCATATGGAAACATCCTGGGAACATTTGGTAACCCTAACTTTATAGGTGCGTTTTTGGGGCTCTTTGCAGCAAGCTTAGTTGCATTCTCCCTCACAGCAGGTGTAAACATTCTTTACCGCCTGATTGCTCTCGTTGTTTTTCTTGTTGCGGTGTATGAAATCATTGATTCGAATGCGATTCAAGGTCGAGTTGTTGTCGCAGCTGGTTTAGGAATTGTTGGCTTCTACCTTGTGCGATCTAAATTCTCGAGTGCTGTTGCACAGATTACTTATCTTGGGCTGGCCGGCGTGGCTGGAACCTTTGCGCTTTTGGGTGCGCTCCAAATAGGTCCACTCACTCAGTACATTTACAAGACATCAGTTTCACTCCGCGGCCAGTATTGGCTAGCGGGATGGAATATGGGCTCAGATCACCCACTTACAGGTGTTGGCTTCGATTCTTATGGGGATTGGTTCCGCAGGGCTAGAGATGCACAAGCGTTGATTTTGCCTGGGCCAAATACGACTACGAATGCTGCGCATAATGTGCCATTTGATGTTTTCGCATTTGGCGGATGGCCGCTCTTTATCCCTTATCTCTTTCTTCTTCTTTTAGCCATTATTGCAATTGTAAAAGTTACTCTGCGTACACGCGCATACGACGGGATCTTCGTAACGTTGACAACCGCCTGGGTCTGTTATCAATTGCAGTCAATTATTTCGATTAACCAGATTGGTCTAGCCATTTGGGGTTGGTTATTTGGCGGAGCACTTATTGCTTACGAGATTGCGACTAGACCAAAACCTGTCGAAGATGGTGAGAAGGCGCAGCCTGATAAGGGTTCAAAGTCTCGAGCGGTGAAGAAGAAGCAATCCGAAACAATCTTTAGTTCAACCTTGGTTGCAGGCGTGGGCGCTGTGGTCGGCCTACTTATTGCTGTGCCGCCATATAGTGGTGACGCTAAATGGCGTAGTGCGATTGTCTCTCAGAACGTGCAACAGGTGGAAGCAGCACTCGTGCCGAGCTATCTCAATCCAATGAATTCGTTTAAGTACGCAAATGCGGTGCAGTTACTTGAAGGAAGTAAACTTCATGACCTAGCGTTGAAGTACGCCAAGATCGGCGTGGAGTTTAATCCTGATCACTTTGATTCTTGGAAGCTTCTCTACTTCGTTACAGCAGGCAGCCCTGAAGATAAAGCGCTGGCGCTCGAGAATATGAAGCGGCTAGACCCTAAAAATCCGAATGTACTTGGTTAATTAATGAAGGTTTCAATAATCGGGCAAGGCTATGTGGGTCTGACTATCTCGGTATTTGCTGGAGAGCACCACAACATCATTGGCTTTGATAAAAACCAAAGTGTGGTGGATGCGCTAAACGCTGGTAAGTCGCATATTGAAGGTGTTCAGTCGACTGACCTTGCACAGTTAATCGCCGCAGGCAAGTACAAGGCAACGACGGATGCGGCAGAGATTGCTGGATCTGATGTGGTTGTGATTGCAGTCCCTACGCCGCTAACAAAAGATAGAAAGCCCGATTTGAGTTTTGTAGAAGCTGCTTGTAAGACGGTAGGTGAGAATGTGGATTCACCTGCATTGATCATTAACGAATCGACATCTTTTCCGGGCACGGTGCGCAATCTAATCAAGCCTTTGATTGAAAAGTATTCAGGTGGGGTTGAACATATGTATGCGGTCTCTCCAGAGCGGGTGGATCCAGGTAGAAGTGATTGGAATCAGAAGAACACTCCGCGGTTATATGCAGGGCTTACTCCTGCGGCATCAGTTGCGGTGCGTGATTTCTATTCGACATTCTGCGATGAGCTGATTGAAGTTTCATCTCCTGAGGTAGCTGAGTCTGCAAAGCTATTTGAAAATACATTTAGGCAGGTCAATATCGCACTGGTCAATGAGTTTGCACAGATCGCACATGCTTTGGGGATCTCTGTCTATGAAACTTTAGATGCTGCTGCGACAAAGCCATATGGCTTTATGAAATTTATGCCAAGTGCTGGAGTCGGTGGGCACTGTATTCCGGTGGATCCTTCATATTTGGCTCACACTGCAGCAGGCCTTGGCGTGCCGGCGACCTTTATTGAGCGCGCCAATGAAGTAAATCTTGAGATGGCTAAGTACGTTGTTGATCGCGTCAAGGCTGATCACGGGGGATCATTATCGGGTAAAAAAGTGCAAGTTGTGGGTGTTGCTTATAAGCCAAATGTGGCAGATGTACGTGAGACGCCGGCAGAGCCTGTGGTTGAAGAACTTAAGAAGGCTGGCGCATCTGTGAATTGGTCTGATGATGTGGTGGGTAATTGGATGGGTCAGCAATCAACTCCGCTGGGCGGTGCCGAAATTGCTCTGGTTGTGACGTTACATGCTGTCACAGATGCGAAGGCAGTGTTGAAGTCTGCACCGTATGTCTTTGATACAACGGGCAAAGTTTCTGGCGCGCACTGTCTCTAATAGCTAGCCGACCTTTTCCTTTAGCTTCTTGCGGATCGCTAGAAATGCTGACACTTGTAAGAAAATGCTCATACTCATTGTTGGGATACGGAATCGGTGGTCACCGATTGTGCCAATCGAGATAAGCCAGGATAAGACGATAGGAATCATCACGATATTGGCGAAGAATTTTTCGTTCTCACCTAACCTGCGCAAGGATCGATAACCGATAAAGAGGAGGAGCATCTGTCCGATGATCCAGCCATAGGAAACTGCGATTCCGAATCCGCCATAAACAAAGTCGCGACCGCCTGGAGAGCCGATGGCGACTTGGTGTGCGGGGGAAATCTTCAGCCATGGGTTTCGTGCCATGGTGCCTTCGACTTTAGGACCAGACCAAGGCGACCAGAAGAAGAGCGCTTTGTTAAATGAGAGACGAGCGGTATCAAGCGGATTCGTTAAATACCACTTCACAACACAGATCACTACTTCGTTATCTGTCACAGTTGTTGCGGGTGCTTTCGGTTCGCATGGGACTTCAGGGCCCTTGCGTTGATATCCGCCTGAAGTTTCGGGGCCGGCACCGATGCGCATGGTGACACCGAGGTTTGTGGAAATTGTTGCCTTATCAATCACAACAGAGTTTCTAAAGATCATAATTCCGGGTGCAACCATCATGATGGCGGTGATAAGGGCCGCGATGCGAATACGGTTTTTAGCGCCAGTGACTTTAAACGCCCACAGAATTGCAACGATGATCGCGATGAGTAAGAAGCGGGGCTGCATAAAGGTGGCGAGTGCGAACCAGCCGCCAACGTAGGCAACAGCGAGCCAGAACTTCTTATCGAGGGTGGGGTTGAGATTGGCAAGGATAAGTCCTGCAATCATCATGAAGCATGAGGCGATCGGGGCTTCGTATCCAATTGCCAAGGAAGAGAGTGAAAGTGTTGGGTTAAAGGTAATCAGTATTGATGTCCAGAAGGCGAGGTATCTAAGTGATGAGGTGCGAAGTTTATTGGTGAAGAAGTATGTGGAGTATGCGAAGAAAACTGATTGCAAGAAGCTGGCAATGTAGAAGAATTTCGAGACAGAAATTGCGGCTATCGGCCACAATAGAATGGGATATCCAGCTGGCCAATAGGAAAGTTTTGGTTCTTCAGAGAAGAATCCATCTTTGATAAGCCCATCAACACCCATGGTGTAGTTCTCACCATCTGCCCCAAGCCATCCACCAGCTTGAATATTTCCCATGATGATAAATTTGATGAAGAGTGCGATCAGTGGGATTGCGATCAGGTATGCGTGAAGTCGCGAATCTGACTTCTCAGTCTTGGCGGCCATCTGCTTGGTGTTTTTGTACTTAGCCATTTTTATCCTCGCATTGAGCTAGCGACGTCATCGATGATGGAATCAAGTGTGTTGGCAGGTGACCAATTGATTTTGTTTTTGATCTTGGTGATGTCGGGGACTCGGCGCTGCATATCTTCAAAGCCGGCAGGGTAGGCGTCAATGTATGGGGTGTAGGTAATTGTTGATGTTGAGTTTGTGCGTGTGATGATTTTTTCGGCGAGTTCTTTCATTGTTGTTTCACCGATGCCACCGACGTTAAAGACATCACCGATGGTGGAATCGGTGGCGGCTAAGGTCAGGATTGCTTTGACGGCATCGTGAACGTGACAGAAGACGCGTGATTGGGATCCGTCGCCGTAGATGGTGATGGGTTGATTGGCTAGGGCTGCTTGCACAAAGCGGGGAAGGACCATTCCGTAGCGACCTGTCTGGCGTGGGCCGACGGTGTTAAAGAGGCGCACTGTGGTTACTTTCAGGCCTTCGGTTGTGTAGAGAGAATGTGCGACTGCTTCCTCAAGTGCTTTGGCATCTGAGTAAGTCCAGCGAATTTTCTGTGGGGCACCGACGACGCGATCTGATTCTTCATGTAAAGGTTGTTCTGGGTTCTTGCCATAGATCTCAGATGTACTTGCGATGATGAGGCGCTTCTTTAATTTTGTTGCCGCATTTAATACAACTTCAGATCCGGTGAAGTTCACAGATACTGATTCGATTGTCTTTTCCAAGATTGTGTTAACACCTAGGGCTGCGGCCATATGTAGAACGAGGTCGGCAGGTGCCATCAGCTTTTCGACCAGGGCAGCGTCTCGGATATCGCCTTGGTGCACGGCGATTGTGCCTTCAAGGTGGGC
>JBILRA010000058.1:0-7034 GCA_044372915.1 Candidatus Planktophila sp. | reverse complement strand
CACTAATGTTCCAATGCGCACTTCCGTTACTCCAGCTGTTCCAGTTTCACCACGTGCACCAGTAAGTCCAGGAGCACCATTGCTTCCTGTTGCACCTGTTGCACCACTTCCCGATGAACCTGTTGCACCGGGAGAACCATTTGCACCGTTAACCCCGTCTGCTCCGCGAGATCCTGCAGCACCGTCTGCTCCTCTTGCGCCAACTTCTCCTTGGGGTCCTGGTGGGCCAGAAACATTTGATGCCGTTGAAATATTCTTTGCATCATTTCCATTCTTACCGTCGGAACCGTTAGAGCCGTTAACTCCATTTGCACCGTTAGCCCCTTGGAGGCTGCGAGCAGTTGGCCATTTACCTTTTGCTTTGGGGCCTGAAATGAGAAGACTGCGAGTATCAATGTAGAAATCACCATCGATTCCAATTGACTTCGACGGTGCACCTTTTCCATTCAAAACTGTATTGATCACAGCCGTAGACGATCTACCCGCCGCCTTTGGTTTTGTTGCCGCGACAGCATTGGGTAAACCAAGTGAGAGAAGAAGTAGGACGATGAGAGAAAGGGAAGTTCGTTGAGCCTTCAAGGGTTGCTCCTAATCAATAGTTTTGAACAAGTGTGATGGTGGGTTGATACAAGGCTCAATGGGGGTTTCCTAAGGTGTGAGCGAGGCAGCGCTGGGTGGCTGAGCGTTACCTGGCCTAGAAACTCACAGAAGTCTCTAAGGGTCTTGGAATACCTTTGCCAGCATTAAGGGGTTTATTACGACTAGTCGATAGCAAGCGTTATTGATACGAAAACTTCTTGGGACGAAAGGTGAATTTATGTCAAAGAAGAAAGTACTTGCAGTTGTTATCACAACACTTGCACTCACTGCCGGTTCAATTGGAGTAGCGGGCGCTGCTACAAAGTCCTCACAGCGAGTCAGTGTGACCAAAGTTTCTGGTCAGATGGGGATTGCTTCACAGCAAGCTATGGAAACTTTGCTAAAAGAACTTGTGACAAAGGGAACAATCACTCAAGCGCAGGCTGATTCAATTGCTGCTGCAATTGCTGCTGCCAAAGCTGCAGTGAAAGAAGATCGTAAACTCGGTGACAAGTTCCGAGAATTCAAAGCTGATCGTGCTGAAAAGCAGACCTTGATCTCAGGAATTATTGGACTTGATACCGCGACAATCCACTCACGTCTTAAGGCAGGAGAGTCACTGGCTCAGATTGCCGGGGCTAAGAAAGATGCACTGATTGCAGCTCTCGTTGCAGATCATACAAAGCGCATCGATGCAGCAGTAACAGCGGGAGTGCTAACTGCAGAGCAAGCTACAAAGATGAAATCAAAAGTAGTTGAGCATGTGACTGCCAAAGTAAATGCTGTTGGCGGAAAGCATGGTTTTGGTAAAGGCGGACATGGCCATAAGGGTGGAGCGAAAGCCCCAACTCTTCCAGCACCAGCTCCAACTACTGGGGCCTAACCAGTAAAAACACCTCCTCCTAAGGTGATCACGCCCGCCTCGCAGTGAAATCTGCGGGGCGGGTTTTACTTTTCTATCGCATTCAACGAAAGTGCAAAAGTGCGTGAGAGTATGGGCCTATGAGAATTCATATCGGTAGCGATCACGCAGGACTTGAACTCAAATCACAGTTGATCGAACATCTCGTTGGCAATGGCCACGATGTCACTGACCACGGACCGTATGAATATGACGCGGTCGATGACTACCCAGATTTCTGTATCCCAGCTGCTGAAGCAGTGGCAAAAGATCCGGCATCACTAGGAATTGTCTTGGGCGGATCTGGAAACGGTGAACAGATTGCTGCGAACAAGGTAAATGGAATTCGAGCAGCACTGGCATGGTCGGTTGAGACAGCAAAGCTTGCCAAGGATCACAACAATGCAAATGTGGTTGCCGTAGGTGGCCGCATGCACGAATTGCCCTTAGTCAAAGAGATTATTGATACATTTATCGCTCATCCATTTTCAGCAGATGAGCGACATATTCGTCGGATCGACAAAATCGCAGCCTTTGAGAATAAGAGCTGCTGCTAACTATTTCTTTGCGTAACGAAGATCTGTCACTTGATGATCTTTAGTAATTCCTTGTCCTTCAAAGCGAGTCAGAGGGCGCCACTCAGGACGTTCTACTACTCCCCCTTCAAATACTGTTGATGATGCAAACACCTCTTCGATGACTTCAGCGTAAGGAACCCAATCGGTTGCGATATGGATAAACCCACCGGTCTTTAGTTTTGGTGCAATGAGTGAGAGAAATTCAGGGTTAACGATTCTTCGCTTGTGATGTTTCTTCTTTGGCCAAGGATCAGGGAAGAATAGGTGTATGCCGTCCAAGCTTTGATCTTCAAGGTGTTCCTCAAAGAGCGGGTGTACATCAGTTTCCATAATGCGAATGTTCTTTAGACCCAGCTCTTCAATACGCGCCATTAATTTTCCTACGCCTGGGAAATGGACCTCCACTGCCAGGAAACCATCGTGCGGAAAATCTCTACCGATGAGGGCGGTGGCTTCTCCCATACCGAAACCAATTTCCATGATGATCTTCTCTGCGTGCGGAAATAAGGCGGGAAGGTCAAGTTTTCCCTCCGCAATTTCAACTCCATAGACCGGCCAGAAGCGCTCGAGTGCGCTGGCCTGCGAGCGGGTGATGCGCGAACCTCGCAGGCGATACGAGCGCACTGAGCGAGTTTCCATTGCCCCATTCTTACATGATTGGATGAGCCCCTAATTTCACTCGGTAGAGATGACAAAGGAGCAACCCGTGCCAGGCACAAACATTAAGCAGGTCGAAGCGGCAGAACGTTCAGAGATCGTAAAGGTCAAGAGCTATCGAATCGATCTAGATCTGACAACTGGTGCGGAGAATTTTCGCGTAAAGACAACAGTTGCCTTCACTGGACTTAAGCCTGGCGCAACAACCTTTATCGATTGCGTCGGTAGCAAAGTCATCAGTGCCAAGCTCAACGGAGTTGAATTCGATCCAAAGTTCGATGGCGAGACTGTTTATCTGCCTGCTGTTGCTGCAGAGAATGTTCTTGAGATTGAACATGATGGCATCTACTCGAATACCGGTGAAGGTCTCCATCGATTTGTTGACCCAGTTGATCACGAGGTCTACCTCTACACGCAGTTTGAAACAGGCGATGCTCGCCGCATGTATGCCTGTTTTGATCAACCTGATCAGAAGGCGACCTTCACAATTAGCACCATCACACCAAAGCATTGGGAGGTAATCTCAAACTACGGCATCGAATCGACCAAGGAACTAGATGGTGATCGTAAGTTCTTGCAATTTGCCGAGTCTCAAATGATTTCTACCTACGTGACCGCAATTGTTGCCGGGCCATACACATCGATCCATGATGAATACAAGGGCGAGAAGACGATTCCCCTCGGTATCTATGCTCGTAAATCTTTCTTCAAGCATGTAGATGCGCAAAACATTTTTGAAGTGACCAAGCAAGGTTTTGCCTACTTTGAAGAGACCTTCGGACTGGCATACCCATTCGGCAAGTATGACCAGATTGCCGTAGCTGAATACAACTGGGGCGCGATGGAGAATGTCGGCTGCGTAACCTTCCATGAGGATGTCTTGATTTTCCGTTCAAAGGTAACTGAGCGTAACTATGTAAGCCGGGCTACAACAATTCACCACGAGATGGCACATATGTGGTTTGGCGATCTTGTCACCATGAAGTGGTGGGATGATTTGTGGCTCAACGAATCATTTGCTGAGTGGGCTTCATACCAATCGGTCTCAGAATCAACCAAATACAAGGAAGCATGGACTGAGTTCAACTCACTTCGAAAGAACTGGGCATACCGTGTTGACCAATTAACAACTACGCACCCGATTGCCACTGAGATGGCTGACTTAGATGCGGTGCGTACCAACTTTGACGGTATTTCATATGCAAAAGGTGCATCTGTCTTGCAGCAACTCGTTGCACACGTCGGTCGTGATAACTTTATTAAGGGACTTCGTCTTTACTTTGCAAAGCATGCCTTTGGAAATACGACCCTGAAAGATCTCATCGACCAGCTTGAGGCTGCATCAGGTCGCGATCTCACACCATGGGTTTCAACATGGCTTCGTACTGCTGGAGTAAATACTCTGCGTCCTGTCATCGAAGTCTCCGGCGACACATACGCATCCATTTCGATCAAACAAGAAGTCCCAACAATGCCGGTTGGATCGAAGGAACTTCGTCCACACCGTTTACATGTTGGTCTCTTTGATATCTCAGGTGAGAAGCTCACTCGACGTACTAGCGTCGAACTCGATGTTGCTGGTGCGTTAACAGAAGTATCTGCACTTGCAGGTGAGAAGGTTGCTGACCTTGTACTTATCAACGATAAAGATCAAACCTATGCCAAGTTGCGCTTTGATGACCGCTCAATTGCAACGATGAAGAGCCATTTAGGTGGTCTTGATGACTCTCTTGCTCGTGGACTTATCTGGGCTTCACTCTGGGATTCATGCCGCGACGGCGAACTCTCTGCAACCGACTATGTGACTATCGCACTCAATGCTCTCAAGAGTGAGTCAGATATTTCCATTGTCTCAGCAACGTTAATGCAGATTGATACTGCAATCTGGGCATATGCCAACCCAACCAAGCGTGATGCACTTCGTGCCCAGGTCGCACAATCTGTTGAAGCCCTTCTCGATGCATCTGCACCAGGAAGTGACCACCAGATGGCATTTGCTCGAGCATTTGCAAACTTTGCAGTGACCCCAGCAAATTACGATCGCATTAAGGCAATTCTTGATGGATCAATTAATGGTCTCGTGATTGACGCTGAGATCCGCTGGTACATCTTTATATGCGGAGTTAAGCGCGGGGTATTCGGCCCAGCAGATATCGAATCAGAGTCTGCTAAAGATCAGACGGCTCATGGCAAGCAGTACACCGCGCGTGCCTACGCATCAATTCCAACAAAGGATGCCAAGTCAAAGGCATTTGATTCGATCACAACAGATAACCTCTCGAACACCATCCATTCTTACACCTGCCTTGGATTCAACGAGAATATCCATCACGAAATCTTGGCCGACTTCGTTGATCCATACTTTGATTCGATGTTGAAGGTATGGGAGACCAAGGGATACGAGATCGCCGAAACAACGGCAAACCTTCTCTTTCCATCATGGGTAATAACTCCGGAGACGCTAGCTAAGGCAGAGCACTGGCTCAACGTCACCGGTAAGGATGCATCTCATGCACTACGTCGTGCGATTACTGAAGGACGGGATGCGATGTCACGTGCACTTAAGGCGCGTGCTGCAGATCAGTAATTCCTAGTCGATTGAATCGATGACAGAGCTTGGCTTCTTGCCAGGCTCTGTTTTCTTTTTCTCACGAGTACCCGCCATCACAAGAACTGTAATCAAAAGAAAAAGTCCGACTGGGGTTGCGACAAAGTATAAGAAAGTCTGTACGGCCGTTAAGGGCTCGCCTGGCATCACACCACCTTCTACAGGGGCCATACCGAAAGCTAATGCGATTGAACGAATCATGGATGAAGTGTAATTGAGTTAAGCGGTTGCTGCAGCCACACCAAATGGCTCAAGGTAGGGAAGCCACTCTGGCTCAGTTCGACCAGTGCCGAGAATGCGCCATGCTGATCCGACTGGTTCACGTGGAAGTGAACGTAATTTCCAACCCAACTCTTTCAAGGATTTATCTGCCTTAACGTGATTGCATTTGTGGCAAGCAGAGACAACATTTTCCCAGCTATGACTTCCCCCACGAGAACGTGGGATGACGTGATCAATTGATGTTGCAGATGCTCCGCAGTACACACAGCGGCCACCGTCGCGAGCAAAGATAGCTCGACGTGAAAGCGGAATTGCATGGCGATATGGAATTTTTATGAATTTATTGAGGCGAACTACAGAAGGTAGTTCTAATTGACCTGATGCGAAGTGAAGGACTTCCCCCGTTGACTCAATCATTGAGGCGCGCATGTTGAGAACAAGAATGAGGGCGCGGCGATCTGAGACAACACCTAGTGGTTCATAGGTTGCGTTCAGCACAAGGCTTCGCGACATCGCTGCTCCAGTTGAGTCAGGCGCGTGGCTCGCGCCGATTGCCCTATCTTGCACCTACTCCCCCGGTCTTCGCAGTATTTAAAGGGTAATTTCTCGTAACCTTTCAAGTAGATTAGGGGTATGAACGATCAGCTGCAGAACGCTCTCGAGTGGATTGGCGGATCGCCCCTTCGCATCATCGCAGTCGTAACCGGAGCATTTATCTCCCAATGGGTGGGGCACCGAGCCATTCATCGCGCCGTTAATCGACTAGCCACTGCAGATCTTCGACCAGGTCCTGGAACAGCCAATCGCCAAGCCGAGCGCGCGCGCACCATTGGTTCGGTTCTGACCTCAATCCTCAATGCAGTTGTGTGGATCGTTGCCGCGACGATGATCCTTGGTGAGTTCGGATTTAATCTGGGGCCAGTTATTGCTTCCGCTGGAATTGTGGGTGTAGCAGTTGGTCTCGGCGCGCAAACTCTTGTGCGCGATATTCTCTCTGGAATCTTTATGTTGATCGAAGACCAATACGGTGTTGGCGATCGCGTTGATGTTTTAACCATTCAAGGAGTTGTGGAGCGAGTAGGCCTTCGCATAACAACTGTGCGAGCCGATGATGGAGTGCTCTGGTACATCCGCAATGGCGAGATTCTTACCTTAGGAAACGGTTCTAAGAAATAAATTACGAGGATTGGTTGACCATGGAATGGGCAGCCATTTCGATATAAGTCACTAATTGATTACGGTGAATTTCTTGAATTTCCATGTCGTCTAGTGCACCCATCATGCAGGCAAGCCAGGCATCTCGGGCTGCTAAATCAATCTGAAATCCTGCATGGCGCATTCGAAGTCTGGGATGACCACGTTCCTCAGAGTAAGTACCGGGACCACCCCAGTATTGCTCAAGAAATTTCTGTAAGCGCCAGGCAGCGCCTTTCATATCACTTTCAGGATACATGGGTCGCAAAATCGGATCTGTTGCAACTCGTGCGTA
>JBILRA010000032.1:0-14199 GCA_044372915.1 Candidatus Planktophila sp. | reverse complement strand
CAATACCCCCACCCACTGACATCTGCAACATATTTTCGAACATATGTTTGAATTTATCCCCAACCTGTGGAATCATCTGTGTATGGCCAAAAAGATATCCCCCGCTGGCGAGCTCACAGCACGCCAAATCTCCATCCTTGACTTCATCAAGACCTCGAGCGAATCCCAGGGTTATGCCCCCTCTATGCGTGAAATCGGCGATGCCGCAGGCCTTGCCTCCCCCGCCTCGGTCAAATACCAGCTCGATATCCTCGAAGAGAAGGGCTTCATCCGCCGCGATGAGAACCGCGGCCGTGCCATGGAAGTTGTCCTTCCTGAATCAATCTCTGAATCAATGGTCGGTGCCTCAGCCCCGACAGATAAGACTCGCTTTATCCCTCTGGTTGGTCGCATCGCAGCCGGTGGCCCTATCACTGCCGAACAAGATGTCGAAGAGATCGTTCCGCTTCCAGAATCACTCGTTGGATCTGGAGATCTCTTCATGCTTAAAGTTGTTGGCGACTCCATGATCGACGCCGCAATCTGTGATGGGGACTTTGTTGTTATCCGCTCTCAGAAAGATTGCAACAAAGGCGAGATTGTTGCTGCAATGATCGATGGCGAAGCAACTGTGAAAACATTCTCTCGGAAAGATGGCCACATCTGGCTATTGCCAGCAAATGATGACTTCGAACCAATCAATGGAGATAAGTGCGAGATCCTCGGTAAAGTCACCGCGGTCTTGCGTTCAGTTCGTTAATCACTGCCGAAACGAACCGAGTCATTATCCGATGAGATACGGATTGAGATAGACCGCAGCAACATCTGTTGTCACCTGGTTTCCCATCGATCCTGAAACCTCGGCAACTAGGTAGGAACCTGCACTCTGCTGAAGCAACGCCCAGGTGAGATAGATCGATCCCCCAGTTGCAACCAAGCGGCCCATCCGTGACATCGGAGCATTCGGAGTTGAAGTCACATACCAGCGAATACTTTCTGCCTCGACGGAATTACCCCACCACCATCCATCAACGGTCAACAACTGACCTTGATAGAAGCGTCCATTGGGATAGAGACCGTTAATGAAGAGCTGTCCTTTAAGAACAGGTGCATCCACCTTAATGACGCTCTTGGTAATCTTGATCGACTTTGATGCTGCCTTCACATCAATTATCGCTTTTGCAATATCTTTCTGGAAGTATGAAACTCGCGCAAATACTGTGGGTGCAGCAACTCTGCAATCCTTGGAAAACCAGCTTGTAATTCCAATGAGCTTAGTTGTTCCGTTGACTGTGGCTACAAGGGGCGCACCAGTATCGCCGACACAGCCTCCGGCATAGACCTTCTCAATTGCGATGCCGCGGCCTGCTGCCATCATCAACGTCTTGTTAAAGTGCTTTCCATAGAATCGACCAGCTGCAGCATCTTGTGGCGCCAATGTAGCGCTACGCAATAAATCTGGTGACTGTCGATTCTGATCCATTCCCCAGCCATACATTGTGTAAGGACGTGTGCGCGCAATTGCGCTCATATCCTCTTCGCCGGCAATTGCGGGAATTGATGAACCTGTGTACTCGCCTGCTAAGTGCATCACGGCGATGTCGCTGGTTGCAGATTTAGCGTTAAAGCGTGGGAGAGCCATCCAGTTTGTGGCGGCAACAAAGGGGGTCTCGTCATCGAGTGTCTGTGCACCGACCTTTGCAAAGTAAAAGACTTTCTCGGTTAGACAGTTAGCTGCTGTGACAACAACGCGTGGGTCGACCAAGGTGCCCGTGCAGATGTACTTTTTATCGCCATCGATTGTGGGAGAAGACCAGATAGAAACAACCCAAGGTGCCTGTGACACCGGATCGGTTACTAGATCGCCATAGGTAATTGCAGAAGCCTGTCCTGGAACTGCGACAACCATTCCACAAACCATTGCAATGAGTGCGAGCGCTTTTCTCATCTTCTTCTCCTCTAAAACTGTGTGATTGCGAGCTTTCAAGAGTTAAGACGCACACCCTCTCGAAATAGTTCCATCGCCTTGGAGCCACTGGATGGAACTTTTCTGAGACAGGGTGCGTCAAAGGCTATGAACGGACTACAGATTGAATTTTTCAAGAAGTGAAAATCATTAACTACAAAGGAGAATGGCAATGAAGGTTAGAAATAGAACACTTTCACGCGCAACAGTCGCGCTCACACTAGTTCTCGGCATGGTCGCATCTATCGCACCGGCCAGCGCACTAGGTACACCCAAGGCTCAAGCCGCTGTTTCATGGTCGTGGCAAGATGGCGCAGATCGCGTTCACCGCGACTTTGCCGAAGAGGATTACGACATGATCACGGATATGCCGATGATCAGAGTTCTTGTTGCTCCACCCTCTGTCAGCCGCCGCGTTATCTTGGATGAATTCGATGAATACAGTGGCGATTGGGTCCCTTCTTACTCAGGGCGCACCGACGCCAATGGCGTGGCTCTCTTGCCGGTTAATCCACTCTGCATGGGCGATTTCGGAACAGCGCCAGTCTGGTGTGATCACGATGTCACCTATCGCATCCGGGTTCTACGCTCAGGAACACAGAAGAACATGACCTCTCGATCATTTACCGTCAGCTACCTCGCCGCTGGTGAAGGAACCTTCTAATCCAAAGTAGTTACTTTCTCTTCTGAGGAATTAAACTCCCAACATGTACCAAGGTGGTCCATGTTGGGAGTTTTCTCATGTCGGTAGATATGCGCAGCGACGAAGAGCTGATGCGCGCCTATCTCGACGGCGAGAAAGGTGCGATTGCGGTATTGCTGACTCGTCGCCGTGACTGGATGTGGAGCGTTGCCCGCAAGACGGTGCGCGATAACACCATTGCAGAAGATGCTGTGCAGGAAGCGATGACGGCGGTTTTTCGAAAGGCTCACACTTTTCGCAGTGAATCAAAGGTCTCAACGTGGATGTATATGATCGTGCAAAACGCCTGCATCGATCTCTTGCGCAAAGAGTCAGTCCGCCCACAACTATCAGAATCTGAAGAGAACGCTGTAATCGAATCACAATCGTTTGCAGATCAGAGTGATACAAAAATCGTCATGACCCAAGCGCTGGCAACCCTGCCTGATGATCAAAGAATGGCCCTGACCATGACAATCATGGAGGGTTATTCGATTGATGAGGTCGCTCAGATAGCAGGCGTGGCTCCCGGCACGATCAAATCACGCTGCTCGCGAGGCAAAGAGGCGCTGGCTACCTACTTAGCTGGGCGCGATCTCGGGAACCAGAGCGTGCGTGTATCCGTCATAGAAGAAAAAGGTGGGAACTAATGGACTCAAAGAGAGATCGCGAGATCGAGCAAGCCTTAGCTGCTTTGGCAAGTAATACCCCGCCAGAGACGATGCCTGCCGATGTTTCAGCGCGCTTTGACGCCCATCTACAATCGTTGATGGCAGAAGATGTCACCGTTGTTCGAAGCAATAGATTCGGTTCAGGAATTGCAACAAAGTTTACGAAAAATACTTCATGGCTTGCAGCTGCATCCATTCTTACCGTGATGGCCTTTATTGGTGTGAATGGTCTTTCAAATGATGGCACGACCGTGATTCCACCGATTACGGATACGCAGACACCACCACCATCAGAGCCAACTGATTCAACAAATCCAACTGATTCAACAAATCCAACACCACCACCATCAGAGCCAGAGATTCCAACTGCGCCAGAGCCACAAGATGGCGCAGCGATCTATGGCAATGGAGAAGATATAGGTCGCGATCTCAGCCAATCTGTTCGCCTGACGAATTCAGGGTCGAATTACGGTGGCTATATCGGGCCAATTGCCGAAGAGATCCTCCCTCTTGAATTACCAGGAACTCTGACCAGTCTTCCAAGTAGCCATCAAGCGTGCATAAAATCCCTTGGTATCTCCGGTATCACTATTGGAGTTGATTTAGGTACCTACAAGGGCGGTAAAATTACCGCCTACTGGATTGCTACAGGAACTTTTGATCGCGGAGCAATCCTCGTCTCACCTGGATGTAACAAGATTATCTTCATTAGGGAGTAACGATGTTGAATCGTCGTCGCGGCAAAGCCGTATCCCTTCATCTTCTTCTCTCTCTATCGCTGCTTCTTGGTTTACTCGCTGCGCCTTTTGCGACATCGCAAGCAAAGGCCGTTGTCTTCGGAGAAGAAGTTCCTGAAGCAAGTACAACCGCTCCTTGGGTGGCATCAATTTGGTATACGAAGAATATTAAAGAGAAAGCACGTTTTATCTGTACCGGTTCACTTATTGGCCCAGATATCGTCATTACCGCTGCACACTGCACCTTTGATCAAGGTTTCTACTGGGTTAAGTTGGGTGCAGACACTCTTGATAGCGATGAACCACTGCTAGAAGTTTCAGGTACATGGCGCGATACGCGATATAGCAAGAAGACAATTACAAACGATCTCGGACTACTCAAACTCACACGCCCGGTCACAACTGTGAGACCAATTGCCCTTCCGAAACAATCTCAACTTTCAAAGGTAGCAAAGCTCACCAAATTTAGAATGTACGGCTGGGGTCTTGATCAAAATGACGAAGTCGCTAAGTTTTTGCGCACCGCAAATCTAGATCTGCAGGATTCAGCAGCAAGGCGTGCTTATGGATCAAGTTTTAAACCCGAGATCATGCTTGCAAGTGGTCGATACATCAAGGCAGAGAAGCTTTACGCAGGTGGATGCAACGGCGACTCAGGTGGCCCACTTATTGGAATGGTCGATGGAAAGCCAGTACTTGTTGGACTCACCAGTTGGGGATCAGCGCAAGGATGTGATCGCGGAAAGCCGACAATCTTTACTCGCGTCTCGTATTACTTAAAGAACATTTCCAACGGTGTGGTCTTGGCATCTAAAGCTGCAACTGTTTATAACCAGGCCGCGCCGACAAATATAGATCGCTCATCCATTACCGGTTCAGCGCGAGTTGGCTCAACCCTCACCTGTGAACCAGGTACCTGGTCTGAGAACACCACCAGCGTTGAGACATACTGGACATCACCTTCACGCATCTCTGGTGAACGCACTGCCTCAATCGTTGTTAAGAATGAAGATGCAGGGCAGACATTTACCTGTGTTGCACTCGGTAGATCCCGCACAGCCCAACTCCCTGTTGAAACAAAGCTAACAATTCCATCAGCGCCCGTACTTGAAACACAGCAGTCGATCACTGGCTTGGGCCCATCTGCACCGAAGATCGGCACCAATATCTCTTGCTCAAATGCAACCTGGCGCAACAATGTAGAGACCACTCTTCGCCCGCTCTGGTATGTAGGCGATTACTACTCCCGCGAACTTCTATCTTCAAGCAGCTCACCTGTTGGCGAAGGTACGACGCTGATTCTGACCAAAGAAATTATTCTGAAGGCGTTAAATAAATCAATTCTCTGTGCATCCGGGGTAACAGGTCCTGGCGGAACTCGCTATAACATCGTAAGTGTTTCCATGCCATACATCGGAACACCAACACCGACGGTAAAGATGGCTGGCCTAATCAGTTACGAGACTCCATCTCCAGAACAAAATGTGACTTGTAATGTTGATCAGCCAGAGCAGTACGAGTCAATTAAGTACGAGTGGACTCTGCAAAATAGCAGTTGGGATGTCAATCAAAACGCGCCAATCATTAGCGTCGCTCCTGCATTTGTCTTTGATTCAGTCAATATCCTGACCAGTGTCCGCAAGTATCTACGCTGCAAGGTAACAGTCACCAATCTCGTTGGTTCAGGTACAGCCTTTGCGACCACCTACATTAAAGAACCGACTGCCCCAGATTATTTCAGCGTCGATGTTAAGGGACTCACCTCTCAATCAATTCCTTCAAATCAAATCGTTACCTGCGAAGCACGCAAACTTGTTGGCGATGAGAAGGCCACATTCACATGGGGTGTGGGCGCTTATTACTACTCATCAGATATTCAAACAATTCTCGGAACAGGTCCAGAGTTGATTTTTACTGGCGATATCTATGATCAGGTCGTCGGAAAAACTCTCATCTGTTCAGTTGAGATTAAGAACAGTATTGGTAGAGCATCGGCAACTGATGGCATCTCTCTGGAAATTCCAACTGTTCAGCTCTTTGGTAAGACAGGTAATTATTATCAATGGGTCTCAGACAGAGTCACTTGGCAACAAGCGCGAGCCAATGCGCTTTCAATGACATATCTCGGTCTTCAGGGCTACCTTGCTACGCCAAGCACACAAGCCGAATTTGATTTCATTCACAAGAAGTCTGGTCAGAGAAATATCTGGCTCGGCATGAGTGATGCCCAACAAGAAGGTTGCTGGCGATATTCAGATGGACCAGAAGCCAACACTGCTTTCTATGCCGCCCCTGGCGTAATCAATTGTCCGGCTACTGCTGGCTTCACCAATTGGAATTCAGGTGAGCCAAATAATGCCTACAACGCTGAAAACTGGGCGATGGCTTTAACAAACGGCAAATGGAATGACGGACCCGTTGATTCACTGATCAACTCATGGGGTGCGTGGCCAACTGGTTATGTTGTTGAATTTGGTGGCCCTGTTCTACCAATGGCAGTCACTCCAGGAAGTGTCGCTGCAGCACCAAAGATGAGTTCTACGGCAACGACAACTACAGGATTTACAACAGCTTCACAAGCTGTGACAACAACATTTACTCCAGATCGCTTCAGCGGTGCGACCTTTAACACTGCGCGCATTGCAATTAAATTACAAGGCCCAGCGGGCTTTAGTGCAACCAACTATCTGCCTACCCTGGCAAGTAACAGTGCAACGCGCGAAACTTCTAATCCACTCGGTGATTACTCATGGGCAACAAACCCAGGCACAACAGCAACTATCAACTTTAGCTTCGTCTCCCTTCCGCAGGGTCGCTACACGATGACAATTCTGGCTCAGGACACAGCAGGTACCACGGTCACTTCTAATGCAATGACTTTTGATGTCTTCGTTAAAGTTCCAACAGTTACTGCAACAACTGTTACAGGCAAAATTGACTCGATCGCACTATCGTGGATGGCACCATCCCAGACCGCCGGAATCACCACCTATCTTGTTGAGTACAGTAAAGATCTAAGTACATGGACGACATTTGTTCGCCCAGATTCGACGCTCACAACAACTACTGTTACAGGACTTGAAGCCGGAACGGCCTACACATTCCGCGTCACGCCAAGCATTGGTGGCAATATCTCGGCAGCCGCTGCGACATCATCAAATTCTGCAACAACAAACTTCCAGCGAGTAACCAACGCAGTAGCGACACCTTCATCGGCCAACTTTGCCAACGTATCGTTGACATGGACCGCGCCAACAATCACAACTGGACTTGATAACTATCAGATCGAAGTTTCAACAGATGGAACCACATGGGTTCGCTTCGAGCGCACCGCTTCCACCTTAACTAGTGCCACAGTGACAGGCCTTACCTTCGGCACCTCATATCGCTTCCGCGTCACCCCGAGTTTTTCTGCCGCACTAGATATCAACGGACAAGCTACTACGGCTCCAGTTACCACCGGAAGCCCAATGGTGAGCAATGTTTTCGCTTCTGAGGTGGCAGGCAATAACACATCAGCAACTTTGACATGGACCGCGCCAGTAATGACTACGGGTCTTGTGACATACAAGATCGATGTATCAACAGATGGCACCATCTGGAGCGAGTTCAATCGTGCAAATAGCACCACAACTTCGGCCACAGTCACAGGCCTCACTGCAGGAACCACATATCGCTTCCGCGTCACACCAGTCTTTAACGCAATCACGCCAGATACTCGCTTTAGTGCACTATCTACCTCAATTACCACCAACATCTACAACATCGCATACTCACAGAATCTCTTGCAGGATTCACCTGCATATTACTTCCGTCTGAATGGTGTCCTTGCTAATTCAGGTACAACATCACTCACACTGAACAGCAACCTATTCCTTGGTAGTAACACAAGCATTCGTTCCTCTGGCGGCGTCACTGACGGATACATTTTATCGACAGGTACAAGCAACCCAGGATTTAGATACACCCAAGCGACTGACTTCTTCTCTGACTCAATCTTCACCATATCTGGTTGGGTAAGCACAACAAGTGGCTCATCGACTGGAAACATCTTCCATATCGCTAACGGTTTCGACTTCTTGCGTCTTTATCTCACACCAGAAGGTCGAATCACAGCCGATACTGGAGTCGGTGGCAATACAGTGCGTGCAACAGTCACCGGTGCACCAAATGCAAATAATCTCACCGATGGACGCTTCCATCACTTTGCGTGGGTTTCAAATGGTGCGGTTCAATCGCTCTACATCGACGGAGCACTCGTTGGGCAGACTGCGACATTCGGTCTCTCATTTGCAAATGGAAGTGAAGTCAACTTTGCACGCACCCTTGATTACCCTGGTGCAAAGATTGCCGGTTCGGATATTGCGAGCCCAGTCACCTACTTTGGTACTTTTGCCGCACTCGATGAAATTGCAATCTTTAACTCAGCACTCGATGCGACCATCATAAGCCGACACTTTGCAGCCGGCCGAGAGATATTGCCCTAATTTCTCCTTGTAGCTTCAAAAACACTGCCTGTTGAAAAAGGTGTTCAGGCTTTTTGAATCTTTGACCATCTCATGACCATCAATTCTTTGATTCTGACCATCGCATTTGATTTCATTAGAATCTAAGCACACCATGAATTTTTAGAAATACGTTACTCATCAATTTGTCTAGACTGGGAGATCATCGTGAAGAATCGCTACACAAAAATTGTTTCCACCTTCTTTTTGTTAGGTGCACTTGTGAGCTGCTCTAGTGGGCCTATGTCCGCAGAAGATTTAGCCGCACGTGAGACAGAATCAGATGCCTCTCTTTGGGATGAAGAGGATTACAAGACAATCGCAGCCAGTTCATGTCTAAAGTACAAAGTAGTTTTTAACAATGCATTAGGTGAGTGGTACGCCGATTGGAATCGATTGTTTTCGGAGTACACCCTTGTCGGTCTAACATCCGGTGCCCTAGATGATGATCCGAAGTGGGGTCCCATCGCAAAGACTGTAGATGAAGCAAAATACAATGCATTAAATCGTTCAATTGGTGGGTCTGGAACTTCCATTTCGACCGACACTGCACTCCAGGCATTTGACTTGTGTGAAGAACTTGGGGTTGATCTTTCAAGTTAGCCACTCTCGCACCGCCAGCAAAAGGGTTGGTTCTGCGATCTCTCTGACCATATAAAGTCCATAACTAGACTTTTATTTAGTCAAAGCCGCATTTACACTTTTCCTCAATATATTGAATGAGCGGCATCCACGGGGAGTTTCATGCGCAAAGTTAAGGCATACGGAGAACTTGTAGAGATTCCTGAGTACAGAATTTTCTGGCTATCAAAGATTGTCTATAGCTCGGCCTTTGAAGTCGTCATTGCATTTGTCATTCTCATAAACGCGATATCCCTCGGGCTTCTAACAATGCCTGGGATTACCGATGATGCTCGTAGGACCTTTGAAGTCTTGGATCAGTACGCACTCTATGTGTATGCAGTGGAGCTAGTACTGCGATTGATTTCTTACGGAAAGAAGCCATGGGAATTCTTCCGCCGCGGCTGGAACATCTTTGATTTTCTCATCGTGGCACTCTCCCCAGTTTTCTCAGGTCAAGTGATGGTCCTACGTCTACTGCGCCTGTTGCGCCTCATTCGTATCTTTAGATTCTTGCCAGAAGTTCGAGTCTTAACCGTTTCAATTATTCGATCAGTTCCTCCACTACTGAGCATGAGCGTCTTGATCTTCCTTGCTCTCTACATCTACGGAATGGCCGGCGTCTACCTGTTCGGCGAGCAACTTCCAAAGAGTTGGGGAAATATCTCGATCGCTCTCACCACCCTCTTTATTCTTCTTACACTTGAGAACTTCCCGATCTATCTAGAAGAGGCCGTTCTTGTTAGTCCTTGGGCGCTCCCCTTCTATCTCTCGTATATCTTCATCGTCGTCTTTACCGTACTCAACGTTTTGATCGGTATCGTTTTGAACGCTATGGATGAAGCGCGAAGTGAGAATCGCGAAAAAGCTGAAAAGTTAAAACAGCTTGATGACATCGTTCACGAAGTGGATGACATCACCGCTGACGGCCAAGTCACACCAGAAGAGATTGAACACCTTCGCGAAAAAATCCGTGCGTTAGAGCAACAGGCTGCTGGAAAGCCACCTAGCTTGTAAGACTCTCGTTGGTTTGGCAATCATCGCGACTAGTGTCTCTGAAAGTATTGGTAACGTTGTGCTCCAGCTGATTCCAAAATTCTTCTCAAAGGCATCTGGCCATGTGAGTCCTGTGGCCACATCATTCATAAGTTTCATACTTATATCCGGGCCCTTAAGGGCCACGAAAATCTGCTCAACCAGCGCGCCACCGGAATAGATCTTCCAGCGATACTGCTCTGTTCCCCAAAGCGAGGTATCGGCTGGCTGTAAGAAATTCTCAAACCAAGCCTTTGTGAAAGTTTCTCGATCGTTGCCCTTGAAATCGCTCACTGATTTAGCCATCCAGGCCTTATAGCCTTCATACGAGTCAGGGTTCATTGCCGAAGCTTCTACAAAATGTGCCCCACCTTCGACAGTCCACCAAGGGAGGTATTGCTTCACACAGCAGTACGTATTGAACTCTTTTGGAGTTCCTAGAAATTGCGTCAGCTGAAAAGTGTGGGCAAACTCGTGGGCCTGCAGTGGTCCTGAGGAATGATCCTTATCTATTCTCGTCAGATCATTGACACCCATCAAGAGAATTCCTGTGCCCTTGTAATCAATCTCTGCCATTCCACCCCAACATGTAAGCGGGGTTTGGCACATGTTTACAGTTTCATTTCCACTAGCTCTATATCCATATCTTCCAAAAGTTGATTGCCCCCATGCTCGATCTTCATAAGAGAAATAGATAGCGACTACTTTCTTCGGCGTAGGTGCCCCCGAATACAGCTTCGAGACAAGTCGTACCGCCTTGAGAGTGTTATGTTCAATCACAGGAGTATTTGGACCAATCAAAACCTCCACCTCGATCGATGGCTCACTAGCATTTTTGATCTTTTCCGCACTTGTCGCCCATGCCCAATATGAAACACCGTCGATCTTCTCTAGCAGATCACCAAATGATGTTGGTCGAACTGGTGGAGTAAATGTTGGCGTTGGTGAAGGCGTTGGCATCGGAGTCGCAGTTGGTGTTGCACTAGGCGATGGAGTTGGTGTTGGCACCGGAACTTTTGCAGGTGCTGCCTTAATCACCACACCCTTGTTCCATACAAACTTCTTTCCCTGTTTAACGCAGGTGTATGTGCGTCCACTATCAATTGTTTTTTGCCCAGCCTTCTTGCATGCAGAGCCCGCCTTGATTGCAGCACTTGAAGGAAGTGCGATGACCAGGGATAGCGCAATTGCAGCACTTACAGCCAAGGCAAGACGCTTCATCTCAATCCCCTCAGATCAACCCAATAGAAATCAATCATGGCTCAATCTGCCGACACTTGTCACAGGTGACCAGTCGGTTTTCCACACCGCAAAGCCTGCACTCAAGGCAGAGAAGAAAGAGGCTCTAGGTGACTAAATCCTAGAGCCTCTGACGAAGCATGTGACTGGTGGGATTCGAGCCCACAACCATCTCCATAGTCAGTAGAGAGCTCTTTCCGTTGAGCTACAGCCACACGCGTGCGCAACCTAAGGTCAGGTCAGAGAGTGCAGAATCACGAAGTAGACGTTTGTGGATAAAAACACAGCCTTGGCGAAGTCTTTTAACTTGGTGCTACGCTTTAATCTCATAGTCAGTGGAGCGCAAGAAAGATTGAGCTACACAGAAAGATCTGCAGGTAACACTGCAGGTCTTTTTTCTTTCTCTAACTCCACCACCAAGTACCATCACTACATGAGCCTTCGCTACGCCATCGCCGCCAGCGGCATCGCAATTGTCCTGATCTATGCCATCGGCTCGGGCCTCTGGGTCAACACTGGCGATAACTGGTATGCCAACATCAATAAACCATCATGGCAACCACCAGGATTCGTCTTTGGAATCATCTGGCCTTATAACTTCATCGTCCTTGGAATTGCTTCAGTCGTCATCGGCCAACGCGCATCCACATCCACTTCCCTTACCTACATGCTCTTCTTCGCACTGTCAGTTGCTGCCGCCCTTACCTGGGCCTACCTCTTCTACCGCCCCCACAACCTCACCGGTGCAGCGATCGCCCTGACCTTAACCGCGCTGCTCACAATCCCCATGACCTACATTCTCTTCACCATCTCAATACCCATGGCGATAGCAGTCATGCCATATCAAGTCTGGGTTGCAATCGCTGCAACGTTAAACTGGAGTATTAATAAACTTAATTAACATTCCCGAGCTTAGCGAGCACCTCTTTAGCCGACGGATTGGTCATCGCACTTCCATCTGAAAACACCAGCGTCGGCACTGTGCGATTGCCACCATTTACCTTTTCGACAATCTCAGCTGTACCCGGCACCTCTTCAATGTTGATCTCTTCAAAGGTGACCCCAAGATCAGCCAATTGCGATTTCAAGCGCTTGCAATAGCCACACCAGGTCGTTGAATACATAACAAATGACATGGCCGAACTCTATCGCCAACCCGCTGTGGAAAAAGAATGAAGCCCGTCAAATTCTTTCATGAGTTTAGGCGCAGTGAATCCGTATGACTTTTGAACTACTCTCGCCCGCAGGCGGTGTCCATTGTGGCGACTGCAGATTCTCCAAGGGCTGAATCCTCATCTATTTGCTTAAGTAATTCAGTCAAGCGGCTGTAATTTTTAAGTGTGACCGCAAGTGCGAGAGAAAAATTAGTAGAGCCGACTTGATCTGCGAAATCACTGAATTCTTCGAAGGCAGCGTCAACTTCAATTGCCGCCTCAGCATCAAGGCGGTTTGCCAGATCTATATTTGATTGCTGCGCACTAATGAGCGCTTTCGCCTCATTATTGCTTGTCTCGCCGATATCTAAACCAGCAAAGGCAGCACAGACTTTGTCTAAATATGGCTGAGCGGGAGAGGGTCTGCTCGCCATAAAGATACCCGTACCGAGGGTGGCAACGAGAACTAGAGAAACGATTGATACGAGAACCCGGTTCTTCGCGAAAAAAGTAGGTGTTTGGGGAGCTGATTCCTCGATTAAGCCTTCATCTTCCGAATCGTGCGCTGGTAAATTTTCACTCATTGGCTACCCCTATCGTTTTCTACCTAACCGAACTCATCCGTAACTCTAACCTAGCCGCGGTTGGTTAACGGTATTTCCGAATTAAACTGCTGTTAATTGTCGCTCTCGATTACATGGGCTGATCAGTCATGACCGCGGCTACCTGAAGCGCAATTATTCAAAGATGGTTCTTCGATCATAGTTAGAACTGATGTTGGCTCACCCTTAGTCAATCCTGGATGCATGTATTTCGGTGCATCAGTGGGAGAAATCAGAGAGATAAACTGGGATGACAATCTCGTTGTATTGCAAGAAGCCTGGCTTAAATGGTGGATCGAAGCGACAGATTCTTGTCTCATCCGAAAGCGATAGGTTGACCAGTGCGGCTGCTTTTCGAAGCTCGTTGATTTTCTTCGCTGAAAGCTCTTCGGTTGCTCTACCTCGAAATGATGAAGCTATACAAGTTTCGCTCTCTAGTTCACGGAGGACAACTCGTGGATCGCTCGGATCAGGCAAATGTCCAAAGGTGCTTCCGGATGGCATGACGAAAGAGACAAACCATTCATTGTCATGAGATCTATCGGCCTTGTGAGTCGCGATCACCGGTGCGGTCATAGCAATTTTCTCTTCAGTGCGATTGCCTTTAGAAATGTATTTAATGAGATGCCCAAATGCGGTACTCGTTGCTTCGGAGTAGTGAGCTGAGATTTTCACTTCAGCGAGTACGCAGGGCTGATATTCGCGGACTTCGAAGGATCCGTACTTTTCAATTACTCGAAACTCTTGTCTTTGGGTCATGTATAAATCCTAATGACTGCCTTCGGTTTATGCTGCAAAGAGAGGCAAGGATGAGAACCTCGTGAGCAAAGAACTGAAGTTTCAGGGCTACTCTCTACGTAACAACTAGTTTCGGAATTGAGTGATCATGAGCGATGAAATTAAAGAAGATGAACCTACTTTTCTCTGCCACCTATGCAGGAAGAATCCATGTACTTGCCTGAAGGAGTTGAGGTAAGGCGCGATCCCTTAATCAATAAAAGGAAATCC
>JBILRA010000061.1:0-6593 GCA_044372915.1 Candidatus Planktophila sp. | reverse complement strand
AGAACATCACAGAAATCCTTAATCATGGCGTACTCCTCCGGAGCTTGAGGCTCTCCTTCTTGCAGAACTATTCCCATCGCTTGTTCAACCCCGAGCACGGGAAGTTTTCCTTCTAGCTCGGCTAGTTCATTTCCCTCTTTCATGCGCTCATACATGAATATGTTGTCACCTTGGCTACCCCAGTAACAGGCTCTGTTGTAGGCATCGCTTGAGCTTGTTGCAAAGGTCATTTCCGCAAGCGGATTTACAGAAACTGCTGACTCTTGGACATCATCGGCGCTTTCACCTGAACATGAAGTCAGGACCGAAACTGATAGCAATGCGGCTAATAGGAAACTAGCCTTTTTACTAAACCTTTGATTATTCATGACGCGATAGTTACATTACACGTGTCAATGTTCAAGAACATACTCGACCAGGATTACCGCTTTGAGATCGAGTGACTAGTCACAATCGAGGCATGAATCAATGCCACTATGTCAGAATTGGCAAGCTGCTGATTAGAGCACGATGTTGACGACGTACGGCACAACGATAAGCAGAATGATGATTAACGCACCAAGACTGGCTAACAGGGGCCCAGTACCAATTCCCTGCTTGTCGGGAACATATGATGCGTTTTCTGAGTTGGCAATAGCGTCGACCAAGCGCGTGATAAATGACTTATTTGGCCCAGAATAAACGCTTCCATTTTTGGCATTGATCGTCATAAGGGTTTCACTCCCCTGATCGAGAAATGAGATTTCCACAGAGACTTTATTCAAGCCATATTTTCCCCAGCCCTTAATCTTTCCAGGGGAAGAGCTTTTGATGCCACCTAGCTTTGTAAGGGCGTTTGCTACGAGTTGCTGGGCGTCAGCCTGTGTACCGTGAAGTATGAATTGGGAATCGGTAGCCCCTGCACTTATCTTCATTCTTTCTCCCTACTGCCTAAACTGAAAGTCATTCGAAGTTACCCGTAGAACTACTCTTTGCTACGATCGCAAAGCTCTTCAAGGGCCATGATGGTTGAGATGTCATCCACGGAAAGATCGTTACCTGAAGCCCACAGAAGAGCTGCCTCGTATGCGCCTTCGTATGTTTCATCCTTGGATGCCAACTCTTGAAGAATGTCTGCCGCCTCAGAATAAACATTCGTGTAATCATTATCGCCAGCTCCTAGCATGTCACGAGCTCGTTCTGTGAGTGAGCACGCCTTCTCTACTTTACTTTCGGTCGAGCTACACGCTTGAAGTGATAGCGCAAGCGTGACAACTGCCAGTAGGGCTAGGACCTTACGTGATTTGAGTTTCAACATTGTTATTCCCGTTCTCTCTAATTGAGTGGATCTTTAACCAGCAAAAAAGTTACATTTTCCAACCTGAATCTTCACACAAAACTCTTACTGCCTTAAAGGAATCATTGAACTGAGTGATTCCAGGAGTTCCTCTGCTCAAGGGATTCACCAAGAACTCACTTGCCATCATGTTAATTCCCATGCCAAAGGTAATCAGACTGAGCCCCAATTCAACGCTGTCTACATCACTTCCTAGTGCGACTATTTCATCGGCCAGATCTGAAAGATCTTCGAAATAACTGGTGATCTCTGAAGGGGTGGGGTATGGCGCGCTATCGCTGTAGGTTGGGCGGGGGCTGGACGAAATTACTTGAGCTGTGTTATCCCAAGCTGTATCGCATGCAGCTAGATCTTTCTCAGAAAATGATGAACCACAGCTCGCGAGCAGAGTAAGTGATAGACCTACTGCAAGAAGTTGTGAGAACTTACCTAAATTCGCTGCTCTTCTCATTAGCTGCCCCTGTCGCTCAGAAAGAGTATTAATCATCTACAACTCTAACTTACTTAGGGTACGTTGCTAATGAATTTTAATAGCAATTTTGAATGTCGCCCCGCCATTGGTTCTTATCTGCTCGAATTGATCAGTCATGACTATTAGTACTTCAATGAATCCCATTCATGAGACATTAAATTTATCTCATCTGTGAATGTACACGTTCAACGTACCATTGCAGATAATTACTGTAGACACTCCTGGGAAGGATCAATAATGCACGCGGTGAACCAACTTAAAACTACAAATTTGGTTATCTACTTGCTTTCATTACTTGGAAGCGTAATTTATATTGTTATCGGTATTCGTGGTGATTGCGTCGAAGATTGCGAGTACGCATCTTTAGCGGAGTACGTTACTAATCCGTCGAGAATTGCGGCCGGATTTGCTGGGCTGCTCATTTCATCTCTCGTATTCCAGGTTATTAACTTGTTCGCACTTCATGTAGAAAAGTCACACGCAGCCAAATAACTTCAATTCGGCTTCAACGCTAATCGGTCCCAGCTAAGTCTTTAGCGGGACCGATTAGCGTTGAGTGTAAAGGTATTGCTTAGTTAACGGAGCAGCGCTGCCGCCAAGGCACCATTGAGCACAACGTTCTCAGGTGTGATTCCGTGTCTACTCATCGCACTCTGCCAGCCCTTATCGAGCTCCTCATCATCACTATCGTTGCCATGAACGTTGTTAGTGACTGCGCCTACAACCATAGTTGTGTCTTGAGAAACGGCAATGTACTGAATCCAGTGCACTGGAACCGGGTGCATGTTTCCATCGCCACCGAGCATCGGAATGATGTCTGTGCGAGGGATTCCTTCATAACCATGAGCTGTGACTGTGACATTTTTTGTCGTTCCACTGCCACTTGCGCGTGTCTTGAGAATATTTTCAGTCACCGACTCAGGGTGGCGGAAGTTTTCCTGGCCGATGGTATTGGCCATTGCCTCGTGCTCCCAAAAGGATGAATCGTATGACTTTTCACTGCGAAGCGACATGGTGCGCTTTTCGCGGTACATCGGAATCGTCCAAAGTGGCGCGAAACCAAAATACATCGACTTGAAGTATCGATTGTGAAAATCGTTGAAGAAGGCGCGCGCTGCCGCTAGCTCTTGTGACTTGAATCGGTGAGGATTTCCATCTAGTTCAACATTGGCAAGGTGGCTAGGTTCAACAAAGTTGACCATTCCCACCTTGTTGAATGTGAAGTCATCTCCAAAGCCAACGCTCTTGTCATTTAGCAATTTGACCATCTCTTGCTGAGCAAGTGGAGTAAAGAGTAAACGGAACTCGACCTCGTGATCGCGATCTATTGCATTGAATAGCGCTTCAAACTCCTTGTTAGACATAACTGTCAATTCACCTGAACCTGTCTTGATGTCCTTGCGCGCCTTCTTCTCTACCTTCTTAATCGCACTCTCTTTGCGTCGGTTATTCAAAAAGCCATCTTCGAGGCCAGAGAGGTTTGATGGTGTTCGACTAAATGACAGGTTCGGAGCAATTTCGTGTCCGTAGATAATTGTCGAACGCACGTTGTACTCCGGGAAAGGTTTCACCACAGACGCCGTCAGTGTTTGGGTTTTCGTGACATTTACCCAGTTACCTTGAGCATCACGAACGGACTCAACCCACTGAATGACAATTGACCCGACATAGGTCTTGCTACCCATCCAGTGTTCCTTATATCTAGCGATTACGAAGGGGTTGTCCTTAAAAGCTCCGCTCTGGGTGACAAAAACCGAGCGCCCTTCATTAAAGTTTGGTGAAAGGTCATAGTTTTTGGTCAGATCAATCAGTCGATCTGAAGAGAAGAATCCATCCAAAGTGATGAGTGGGAAGGTCTTCATAAAGAGCTTTGCGGCTGTATCCCAACTATAAAGATCGTTGAGAGGCTCCATTTGGACCCACGCTTCATTAGATTTCGCATCTCTAAATTTCTCTAATTCAGCGACTTTTTCGTTAAGGCTAGAGATCTCGGGGTTGATCTTCTTAAAAACCAGAACAATGAGTGCAATTGCCGGGGCGATTGCAAGGTAGTAGAACGATTGCATCGTGACTGCCAGAGAAACAAGGGCAACCGCAGCGATAATCGCCGTGATTCGACCTGCTTTCCACCAGCCGCGTGATTTCGAACTTGCTGAAACATTTTGCTGCAATGCACGTAGCTCGGCCATTGTCTCGATGTTGAGCTGTTCGTCAACACCGGAAGAGCGAACTAAATCTTCAAAGTGCTCAGTTACATTGCGCGCATGTTCATCCTTGAAAAAGGATGCGTAATCTTCTATTGGCTCATCAAACTCTGGCATTAGAAGAATGTTCCGCGAGCCTGTGCCTTAACTTCAGCTGACGCTGTATAAGGAATACGTGTTGTGTAACCTTCCTTGGCTGCAACAATGATCTTTGTTGGCCATGAGTAAATATCCTGATTCCACATAGTTACAGTATCGTTGTAGAGAACCCGTGCGGCTGTAATCTCCTTTTGGAGGGTTGAGTTCTGACGCATCGCATCATTGATATTTTCCTGCGCTCTCAGTTCTGGATACGCTTCAAAGGCAAGGTTGATTCGAGCTTGGATTCCATCCATAGCCGCTGATGCTTCGTTACGAACCTGGTCAGCATTTGGATTAACGCCACCACGATAGGCAGCGACAGTCTTCATGACATCCTTGTCGAGGTCGATGGACTTATCTAGAAGTCGGGCGAGGTTCTGCAGAATAACAACTCTCTGCTCGAGGAAGTTATCAATCTGTGAAGCATCTGCCTGAATTTTCTGTTCCAACTTGCGGAAGTATGCGAGTGCATTCTGCTTCATGAATTGGAAAATCAACCCTGGGATTACACCAAGAACGGCAAAGAGAGATCCTGATACTGGATCGCCTGTAGAAGCGATCCCAAAGATTCCTGCGAGAAAAATTCCGCCTACCCAAAGCGCAAGTTCAAAGAACTTAGTTCCTGAGCCGATGGTTACTTTGAGTTGCCTATCAATTACATTTGTATCGCGACCATCAGCATTAACTGGACCGGTAACCTCATCTAGTTCATTTCCCACTTTGTACCCCTTGACTGCGCTCGGAATGGCGGAAAGATTCCGACCAGACCAAAATTCTATCTTTCAGGTATTTCACCGAGCAAGGGGTCTTCTCGAAAATCTTGAATAGTGAGGGGAATTTTCTCTATGACTAGTCAGGCACAGATAGAGGGCCTCGGCACATCCGTATCCTGGTTTGGATTTTGAAAAACCATGGAGAGATGTCAATCATTTGGGTTGGAGAAGCTTCCTTGGTGGCCTACTACGGAGAGCGTCGCAGGTGGCACTTAACCAGGTAGCTGACATGGCATTAGATCATCTTGGGAGAAACACGGCCCACTCGAGAAGTCTGCGAACACAATCAGGGTGCCACACACTTTAAATCCAGGTAATCCCACTTTGGGTACACAACCTTAGATGCAGGTGTGAATAAAACCGACTGAATTCTAAGCTCGGGGAAATTCTGCTGAACAATTCTTGACGCAAAAGACTTTGACAAATCCTCCGTGTAGAACATTACAGATCCGCGAAGTTCAGCACAGGCAATTTTCGTTATTACTTGAACTTTCAGACAGCTTGCTGCAATCGAATCTTCACATGTGTAGTCACTGGGTTCGAAAAGTTTGAAAGCAACATTTTTGTCTGCACTACCTTCCTGAAATCCTTTTGGTGCCCATGACGCAATAGTGATCTGAGTGCCAATGTTCGGATTTCGCGTACTCGAAGCGGGCAGTGACTGAACATCTTCCGTTAACCAGTTTGAGTAAAAGGCGTTTGGACCAGTCCAAGTCAGTGACTGCTGGGCAAGCACCCCAAATCCAAGAATGATTGCTACAAAAATCGATGCAACGGATTTCGCTCGGTAAGCCCATTGACTGTAATGCGGAGTCAGATATAAATCACTTGCAGGGAGATCTCCTTGGCCTGGCCTACCGGCGCCCTCAAATTGCCACTCTTCCTCTGGCAAATGTCTTGCGGTGAGATTCTCGAAATCCCTCACATACTCATTCGATTTGACGTCATAAACTTTAAGAGTTGATGATGAGCGAAAAAGCATCTTGAGAGACTTCCAAAAGCTAACAATTACATATCCGTGAAGGTCTTCGGCAGGAATTGGATCAGCTACGAGGATACGGACCCTCAAATTGCCATTTAGGCAATCTCCGATCCCACGCTGTCCTTCACCGCGGACTACTACTACTGAATTCGATTTAACACTCCCAGGGATAGAAAATGTAACCGATTTATTCTCACCCTCCACTTGAAAATTTATCCGAGCCGTGTGCTTTTTTTGAGCAGCTTCGAATGGTATCGAGATTTCAGCACAGACATCCGGTGCGTGAATTGGCTCATCAACATCAATTCTGATCACCAAATCACCCGGCAACTCACCACCCAACCCTGGATTTCCACCTTGCACAATCCGAAACACTTGCCCAGATTTGCATCCTGCCGGAATCCTCAATGATGAATCTAGTACTTTATCCAATCTATCAACTGCAAAGTACTTCACTCCACCGTACTTTGCTAAGTCGTAGTCGATATCTAAATTTAGGTAGATATTAAATCGATCGGTACGTAAATCTTCGACAGCATCAGATTCGCTTAGAGACTCGGAGTCTGGATATTCACTCACTTGATCCGATGCAGGATAGCTATCGATTTCAGGATTACTTAGGTTGGACGACTTTGCCTCAACCTTGAGCGGTTCATCGCCCTCAGACCGCTTCCCAAAATAGTTC
>JBILRA010000047.1:0-8747 GCA_044372915.1 Candidatus Planktophila sp. | reverse complement strand
GTTAAAAGATATTTCTCAGTACCAAGGCAAGAAAGTGGCTCAACTTTTAACGAGCCATCACCAGCACCATTAAATTCATAGCCGACCAAAACATCAGGTTCAAATTCTGCAGAAATGAAATCATTTAGTGAATTCAACTTCTCCAGATCCGCCTTTTTCGGGAAAAACGCACTTTGCTCGCGTGCATCGGTAACGGCTTTAGGCGTTGCCCAGTCAATCGATTCTGCACCACATGAAGTGAGAAAAATTGTTGAGACAATCACGACAAGGAGCTTTGAATTTCGCATCCCTAATTCTCTCTGCGGATATCTCTCCATGAAGGTCAAATATGGTCAATCTTTTCATGTCTAGTCATCTTTGGTGACAGTCCCAGCGCTTTACCTGGAGCATCCCTGGTTCGATCCCAGTATCGTCCACATAAAGCAGTCGAGTGGCGAATAGAATTCGTCCACGTAGTTTTTATTTCTGATCTAGGAAAACTCGCACACGGCGCAACGTTTCTACAAGGTATTCCGGCGCCATGTCTCGGTGCTCTTGATTCGTGGTTTCGTATAAATAGTTGAGCAGAATAATCCTTCGTTGCAGAAGAAGCCCATTCAACTGATGTTTGTCATGCCTTGGAAGCTCAGATACCGACTGATAGCCCGCTAAAAGTGCGGCATCTTGCTCTGGGGTATCCAAGTAGTAAAGGGCTGTTGCCAAATCCTGAATTGGTAAACCAAAGCCAGCATCATCGAAATCAAAGATATAGATTTTATCTCCGTGGAGAAATACATTCCCGCCGTGAAGGTCTGCATGGATCGGGATTGCACTGCTTCCCGAATAAAGGTTCTCGATTATCTTTTCGATCTCAATCTTTGCCTTGGTTAGCAGTTCAATATCTTCTTTCGACAGTGGGCTGCCAGAAGCAAAGATGACGTCCTGTGTTTGCCACAAGAAATCTTTCAATAACGGCAATTTTGCGTAATCGGGGAGAGCGAAGTCGGCAGTTGCTTGATGCATCGCTGCCATGGCTGCGCCAAGTTTTCTTAACGCATCGTCACTTGGTTCATCCCCAAGCTCTTCCCCGTCCAGCCACGAATACAGCGCAACGCCCAAATCCCTTTCCAATAGAGCAGAGGTAACGGTAAGAGCAAATTCGCCTTTCTTTGAGGCGATTGGGCTTGGCAGATTAACCGCCCCTTTCTCATTGAGAAAGCGAACAAAGGCAATCTCGCCTAGTAGATTTTCGTAGGTTCGGTCGGAATTAACATTAATTCGAAGCGCGAACATTTCATTCGCTTTTGTAACGACTTTAAATGTAGCGTTGAACTCAAAATTAATAATATCGATTGATTGAACTTCAAAAGGGTATTCAAGAAGAACCGCACGAGCCAAATCTAGGACGTGACCTTTTTGGCCCTGAAGATCTAGAAGCGCAAATTTAGACGTTTGCAAGTGGAGGATTCCCATTCGATATCGGTCGAGGATGATATTAACATGTGGAGGGTCGCTGGTTCGATCCCAGTATCGTCCACTCAGAGGTTCTTCGATTGTAGACTCCGCTCGTGCTTGCTTTATTACCTGGATTTCTTACTGGGCTTTCTCTCATTATCGCGATAGGTGCTCAGAATGCTTTTGTGATTCGCCAAGGCTTACTTCGCCAGCATGTTCTGCTTGTCGTCGTTATTTGTGGTGTATCAGATGCCGCCCTTATCTTCCTTGGTACAGGCGGGCTCGGAACTATTATTCAGGGTAAGCCATCGTTACTTGAGTTCATTCGCTGGTTTGGCGTTATCTACCTGACGTGGTTTGGAATAAAAAGCGCACGTTCGGCATTTAAGAGCCTAAGTCTGAAAGCGGCTGAAGGATCAGGGTTCAGCAAGTCCAGGGTAATTGCTACTTGCCTCTCTTTCACATTCCTTAATCCCCACGTGTATCTGGATACTGTGATTCTTCTCGGTAGCATCGCTAATCAGTTCGAGAGTAATCGATGGTTCTTTGCCATCGGAGGTGCCTTCGCGAGCATGGTCTGGTTTACTGCAATCGGATATGGAGCACGCGCAGCATCGCGATATATGTCAAAGCCCATCTTTTGGAAGATCCTTGATTCACTCATCGCCATGGTGATGTTTACCATTGCGATCACCTTGGCTTTCTACGACTTCTAAGACATCAATCCATCGAGGAACAGCGTCCTCACCTAGGGCGTATCTCCCTGAATGTCTTTCCTGAAAAGCCTAATAATTCCAGGAGAAATCTCTTCCTGTTAAAGCCCGAACCTTCTCAGCTTCATCTTTGTAAATTTCGGATAAGAAAAGGCGATCTTTGGATTCCATTGGCGGAATATCGCCCGCCTTCAGGAATTTCTTCAAAATCTTCGACTTACTTTCATAGGAAATCAATCGTGTGCGGTGAATATATCCGCTTACCGAAGGCAGCCTACTTACTCGTGCAACATTTCTTTTTGGAAACTCTAAGGGAGTAGAACGGTTGATGGCTTCCTGATCTAAGCCAAGAAAAGAGATGGATCTTGAAAGTTCATTTGATGGGGACGAGAGGAGTTCCTGGAAATCAAGAACCAAGATTTGATCCTGGTGAAAGAATTCGAGATAACGGCTCAGGTGCTGCGAATACAGACCCGGCGTTACCAAGTCTCCATAGGGCTTGCCATGATTCTTTATGTGATTTCTAATTGACTCTGAAAATGTTACTTTTGGTTCGATAGCTCCCACTCTTCGCCCGTGCCAATAAGCCGAGTAGGCACGTTCGGCCGGATTTCTTAGAATTGCTATCAACTTAACACTGGGAAAGTGTTTATGTATTCGCGCCGGAGCTTCGTAACTGCCCAAATAACTAGGGGACTTCTCCCCCACCAAATGGTTTGCTGAAGTATGGGAGAGATTATCCATATAGCCACTAACGCCGAAGCCATCGTTGTATTGACCTTCTCGATTCCAAAAGTGATGTTCAGTCTTTGAAATCGATACATGGCTTGGGAGTGAGTCAAGGACGGCACGAAGACTCGTGGTTCCCGCTTTCTGGGCACCGATAATCAAGAAGTCGAGTGAACGCACTCAATGAAAGTAACGATAACGAGAGAATCTATCGAGCAATGATGTTGAGTGTTCGTTGTGGGTTCTCTGTGAGTTAAAGATTCTGATCAGCAAAATATTTTTCTACCGTTCAGATGCCCTCTTCTTGATATCTAGGTAGCACTGCAACAGATGAATATCCGTACTTGAGGCAGTGATGGAAAAGGTGGCTGTCGGCCGCGCTGACTTAACTTAGCGAGGTGCGATGATCGCCGTCCCTTTTTCGTGCGCAAGAATTCTCATGGTATGGCCAGGAAGTGCGGCAAGAATGTCATCTGCCAATTTGCGTTCTTCGTCACGGAAAGCATCATCGAGAACAATGGTCGCTTTTGGTGAAAGCAATGGGAGCAGATGTTCGAGGGCCGGATATCGCGCATCAGGGTTTGTTGAACTAGGTGGGCCATCAATGACAAGAAGATCGATTTTACCCAATCCCTTAAACGTTGACTTGGCATACCACTTGTACCCTTGAGGATACGTTTGAAGTTCATGGATTCGAATATCGACGCCACGGACTCCGTGACTTGCCAACATTTCCTTTGTTTGATTTCCAAACTCAACCGAATGGTCAAGGCTAACGATCTTCTTTGCCCCTGATTTAGCAAGGACTAGTGTTGACGTTCCAGAACCTAATTCAACTGTGATTTTTGGGCGAATCGATTGAGTAATGTGAGAGAGAGCTAACAAGAAATCAGGAGAGGCAGCCCACCCACGAGAAGCTGGTAGAGGCGCTTTCAGCTTCAAGATTGGAAGTAACTGCTCCAACGCTTCAACCTGGTGGTATGCGTGAGCAATCTCTTCCTTGATTCGAGAGGTCTGAGCCGATAACTCCCGCGACACTCGGTCTATATTGCGATTCATCTTTCGATGCAGAGCCCGAATGCTACGTAGAAGATAGAGCGATACGAGGAGGGTGACTCCTACTGCTATCCACCCTGCCGCTTCAATCATGGTCTCACTCTATCCGTCCCTAACCTATAAATTAGGCTGAAAACGCCGTTTTTTGGCACGACCAGTCAAGACAATCCTGACCACAAATTTTAGAATTGATGTATCGATTTTTCGGTGTTTTCTCTGACATGGACTTTTTGTTTTGCTACCCTTTTTTCACACAAAGTGTTTGGAGAGTGTGATTAACCAAGTTATTCCGCCTGGGTGGTATCCCGATCCGGATGGCAAGCCTGCCGACCGATATTGGAATGGTTCAGAGTGGACCGCAGATACTCGCCCACATATTGCAAGACCTGTTTATTCAAATCCCACACCGCCAAAGAAATCAAGTGTGGACTCGAATGAAATTGCGATTATGGTGGTAATTCTGGTTCTCATAGTAATCGTTGCCTTTGGCTACGAATACTGACTTTCCTCAACACTTCAAACTATAAGGGAGATAGTTCATGGAAATATTAATCCTCGCAGTATGGGTTGGTTGCGCTGCAATCTGTTACAGCCAAGCAAAGAAGAAGAACCTCAATGTAGCTCTCTGGACCATCCTTGGGCTCCTTTTCGGAATCTTTGCAGTCATCGGCTCATTGGTAGTTTCACCAAAAGCTTAGTGATTGATAATTCAGCCCCATCACCTATTGGTGGTGGGGCTGATTTATTGTCGAATAAGATTCTCAGATGAGGGATATATCAGTAACAATGGTCTGTTTGGGAAATATCTGCCGCTCCCCTATGGCAGCGGCAGTTCTCTCACATAAGGCGAGAAAGCTCAACGGTGTTTCACTTCACGTCTCGAGTTCGGGGACTAGCGGTTGGAATGTAGGACAAGGGGCTCATCCCACATCTCAACTCGTGTGGGAGAAGGCGGGATACTCTCATGATCACCGAGCTACACAATTTACGACTAATGACTATTTCGTCAATGACTACATCCTGGTGATGGATTCAAGTAATTTCGAAAACGTTCTCTCACTCTCACCAGGCGAAGAAGAGCGTGCAAAAGTTTTCTACCTTCGTAGTTTCGATCCGACTCTGGCTCACATTGACCCTTCATCTCGTGATTACTTCTCACTTGAAGTTCCAGATCCGTATAACCAGCCCGAAGAGTCGTACGAGCAAGTGCTCGCAATGATCGAATCAGCCGTTGAAGGTTTTATTGCTCACCTTAACCAAGGCCGCGACGCTTAAGCAGAGGTTCGATCGAAGCTTCACGTCCACGGAAGTTTTTAAACATTGTCATCGAATCGATTGACCCTCCTCGGCTGAGCAACTCAGCACGGAAGTGATCACCGTTGGCGCGAGTGAGACCGCCGTTCGCTTTGAACCATTCCACGGATTCCGCATCTAGTACTTCGCTCCAGATATAGCCATAATAACCAGCTGAATACCCGCCACCGAAGATATGGGAGAAGTAAGTGCTGCGGTATCGAGTAGGAACAGCGTGGTAATCCAGACCGTAATCCCTTATAGCCTGTTCCTCAAAAGCTATTACGTCAGCAATGTCCTCTCCATCTTCGAGCGAGTGCCACGCTAAATCTAAGATCGCGGCAGCGAGATAGCTAGTCGTTGCGTGACCTTCGTTGAAAGTAGACGCTCCCTTGAGACGGTCAATGAGTTCCTGTGGAAGTTGCTCATTGGTCTGATGATGCTTGGCATAGTTTGAGACAACTTCTGGCCAGAGGATCCACATCTCATTAACCTGTGACGGAAACTCAACAAAATCCCTTTGAACGCTTGTTCCTGAAACACGTGGGTATGTGACACTAGAGAGCAGCCCATGCAGAGCATGACCAAACTCGTGGAACAAGGTGACGATTTGATCATAGGTGAGCAGAGTCGGCTGACCTGCTGCCGGCTTTGAAATATTGAGATTATTGACGACCACAGGAAGTTGCTTCAGAAGGAAATTTTGATCAACAAGGTTGTTCATCCACGCTCCACCACGCTTTGAATCACGCGTATAGAAATCGCCAATGAAAAGTCCTAACTTGCTGCCATCTTCATTGAATACTTCAAAGGCTCGTGCTTCAGGATGATAAGTAACGAGATCTTTGCGCTCTTTGAATGACAATCCAAAGAGCTTATTAGCTGCAAAGAAGACCCCATCTTGCAGGACTCGCTCAAGTTCAAAATATGGTCGCATGGCGCTGGAATCAATATTGTGCTTGGCCTTGCGAACTTTTTCAGTGTAGAAATCCCAGTCCCAGCTAGCTAATTCAAAATCTTCCCCTGAATCCTTGATCATTGCTTGTATTTCGGATCCTTCAGCGCGTGCATTTCGAACAGCTGCCGGTGCAATTTTGCGCAGCATAGAATGTACATTTTCTACGCTGCCTGCGGTCTGCTCAGCAATGATGTACTCAGCATGGGTCTTCTTTCCAAATAGCTTTGCTCGAGTTGCGCGCAACTTCGCCATTTCGGTGATAATTTTCTTGGTATCCGATTCGTTATCTCTATTGCCTCGTACAAGGGATGCCTTCATGATCCGCTCACGAGTTGAACGGACCTCTAAGCTCTCAAGCAGAGGATTTCCACTGAAGTTCACCATCGCTAAAAGGTATTTTCCCTCTAAACCTCGGGCCGTGGCAGCAGCTGCGGCCGCCTGAATTTCGCCTTCGGAGAGCCCTAATAGATCGTCGGCTGAATCGAGGATTAATGCACTCTCATTAGTGTCTGTCAGCAAATTCTTTGAAAATTGAGTCTCTAAAGATGAGAGTCGCTCATTAATTTTAGTTAACTCGTTGCGCTCTTCTTGACTCAAATGCGCTCCCGCATAAACAAAATCCCGATAGTACTTCTCCAGCAGCCAACTATCTTCAGAGGATAGCGAGAGAGATTCTCTCTTTTCGTACAGCGACTTAATGCGCGAGAAAAGCTTGGGATTTAGACGGATGGCATCTTGATGTGCTGAAAGCTTTGGAGCAATCTCCTCTTCAAGAGCATCAAGACTGTCATTGGTATCACTCGATGATTTGTTGTAGAAAACCAAAAGCATCCGGGTAAGAATTTGTCCACTTTTTTCCAGGGCGACAATAGTATTTTCAAACGTTGCATCCCCCGACGAGATAATTGCCTCGACCTCTACCAACTGCTCTTTTACTCCTTCGTAGAACGCCTCCAGATAATGCTCTTCTTGGAGATGTGCGAAGTCAGGCAATTCATATTCCAGAGTGCTTCTCTGTAAGAAAATATTGTTGGTCATATCGTTCATCCCTCTATGGTCGTGGGTTTGGACTCATCGTGTGCTTTGGGTCGCGTTCAGGCAGTGAGCCGAGCGCTTTATCAATCGCCTTCATTACCTCAGCATCAAGTTTTACTCCTGATGCTTTGACATTCTCCTTCACTTGGGAGGGCTTCGTCGCCCCCATAATCGCGGCAGAGACATTTTCATTCTGTAAGACCCATGCAATGGAAAGTTGAGACATCGTCAATCCAAGTGAATCGGCGATAGGTTGCAACTTCTGAACTCCCTCCAGAACTTCATGGCGCATCCAACGCGAGATCATTCCTGCACCGCTCTTTTTATCAGTTGCGCGAGATCCTGCCGGGAGTTTTGCTCCTGGTTTGTACTTGCCTGTCAAAACCCCTTGCGCAATCGGTGACCACACAATCTGGCCTATCCCTTCTTTTCGTGAAAGAGGGATTACCTCTGCTTCAATCACACGCCAAAGCGCTGAGTACTGAGGCTGGCTAGAAACAAATCGAGAGTAGCCACGCTGATCCTGAATCTTGAGCGCTGCAGAGACTTGGGCCGCTGTCCATTCTGAGAAGCCGATGTAGTTGACCTTCCCCTGTCGAACGAGATCTTCAAATGCTTGAAGAGACTCTTCCAAGGGTGTTTCAAAATCAAAGCGATGCAATTGATAGAGATCAATGTGATCAACATTCAAGCGCTTGAGTGAGGCATGACACGACTCCATAATGTGCTTGCGAGAAAGTCCCCGATCATTCTTACCGGTACCGGTTGGCCAATAGACTTTGGTGAAGAGTTCGTAGGATTCGCGTCGAGTGCCTTTGAGCGCCTTACCCAAGATTGTTTCTGCACGGGTACCCGCGTAGACATCAGCGGTATCAAAGGTTGTGATGCCTAGATCAAAAGCTGTTTTCACACACTTAATCGCCGCCTCTTGTTCAACTTGGGAACCATGGGTGATCCAGTTCCCGTAAGCGATCTCCGAGATATACATTCCAGTACTGCCAAGGCGTCTATATTCCATGAAAGGGACACTACGCCATTGGCGATGTAAGCGAAAGTAGGGTGAGATAGGCTTAACCATTATGAAAATAAAAGGTACCTGCTCATGGCGTTAAATTTTCGACGTAAGTTTGATTCGGTCTGGAAACATCTACCTCACCCACTTCGATGGATTATCGTTGCAGCTGTTGGTTCTACCTTTTCAATTCTCGGTATTCTTTTTCTCTTTATCCCCGGCCCCGGACTACCTCTTCTAGTACTTGGCGTAGCGATTTTGGCAACTGAATTTGCCTGGGCTGAAGTAGTTTTCGCCCGGCTAAAGAAGGAAACAGATAAGTTCACTGCACAGGCGAAGAGAGTCATTCGACGCAGAAGAAAGTAGCTGCTGTCAGATGACCCCCATAGGTTAAGCAAATGACTCAGCGGCTCTTTGATGTAGATAAGAACCTGTCAGAAGTCTGCTTTGTTGTTCTGGATTTAGAGACATCAGGTGCCTCGGCTCGAACAGGTAGTTCAATTACTGAGATAGGTGC
>JBILRA010000023.1:0-17360 GCA_044372915.1 Candidatus Planktophila sp. | reverse complement strand
CGGCGGAGTTATTGGCGGTACCTTCGAAACGTTTATCAATCCCCACACACCGCTCTCACCATTTATCTCAGAGCTGACTGGAATCACTGACCAGATGCTCTTTGATGCTCCGTCGATTGAGTCAATTCTTCCTCTCCTTCTAGAATTTCTCGGCTCAGCCGATGAGACAGTTTTTGTCGCTCACAATGCACCCTTTGATCTATCTTTTCTGAAAGCTGCATCTGCTCTTCATGGATATATCTGGCCAGACTTTCGGGTAATTGATACGGTGAAAGCCGCTCGTTATGTACTTACCAAAGATGACGTTGCCAACTTTCAACTTGGAACCCTGGCGGAATATTTTAAAACGAGTATCGCACCTAATCACCGAGCCTTTGATGACGCTATGGCAACGGTTGATGTCTTACACGGAGTCATCGAGCGTATGGGTACTTTTGGAATTTCTTCAATAAATCAAATGTTGCAGGCGGGTTCCGCATTCTCCCAAAAGAAATTAACGACTATGCCATCGACTGAGAAAGAGTTACCCAATCATTAAGTAAGGCCGTCGTTCTGCCAGAATCAAGAGCTATGCGAGCTTTCTCGAGAGCTTTCGAGATTCTTTCGTGGATCACAAGGTTCTGCTCTCCATCAAAGGCAGCGATTGCTGCTGCGGCGTTGAGCAGCACCGCATCTCGTGGCGCACCATGTTCACCATTAAATATCGCCAAAGTGATGCGAGCATTCTCATCTGCATCCCCTCCAACTAAATCACCAATCGGTGCGCGAGCTATTCCAAAATCGAGAGGGTCGAGTCGATCGCTTTGGATCTCACCTCTTCCGATAGTGAGAATTGATGTTGTTGTGGAGAGAGTTATCTCATCGAGACCGTCATCTCCGCGGAATACAAATCCATCGACGCCGCGAGTAGCCAGCACTTGAGCCATGACAAGGTGCATACGATCATCGGCTACACCAATGGCTGCTGCCTGAGGCTTGGCAGGATTTGCCAAAGGACCCAAAATATTGAAAACGGTGGAAACACCGAGTTCTTTACGGGCGGGGGCGGCAAAGCGCATCGCCGGATGAAAGATCGGAGCAAAGCAGAAACCAATGCCTAGCTCTTTTACGCATCGCGCAACGCGGGTTCCATCGAGAGTGATTGCAACACCAAGGGCTTCAAGAAGATCTCCTGAGCCAGACTTACTCGAAGCCGCTCTATTTCCATGTTTTACGACCCGCGCTCCAGCCGATGCTGCGATGATCGCCGCCGTAGTTGAAATATTTATTGTTTGTGCTCCATCTCCACCTGTGCCAACTGTGTCGACTGCGCGTTCTGAAATTTCAATCGGTGCACTATGGCGAAACAATTCTGCAACAAGTGCGCCGACCTCTTCAGCACTAACGCCTTTACCTTTAAGTGCGAGAAGAAAATCCTTAACATCATCAATTTCCGCGCAACCTTCCAGAATAGTCTGCATGATCGACGTAATCTCGATAGGCTCTAAATCTAGGCCGCTCTCTAGGCGTGCAATGCTCTCACTCCACGTCATTGGTTGCCTACTCTTTCACAAGGTGAGAGTCGTGCCGATAAATGTTTAGGCCCTCACTCGGGCAATGGAAATACGGAGCAAATCTGCGACGGTATCGGCAAGGGTGAATGGATCGATCGGGTGTAAAACGTTGGCCTCAGCGCGAGACCATGTGGCCAGCCAGGCATCCTCTTTTCGTGCAGTGATCAGTAGAACCGGAGGACAGTTAAAGACTTCGTCCTTGAGTTGGCGAGCAATTCCCATTCCACCTTCCGGGGCGGCTTCACCGTCAAGAATGAAGAGATCAATATCTATATCTCCTGAGCGAACTCGATTATCGACATACAAGCGAAGAGCTGGACCAGTGGCAAACTCAACAATGGTGTGAGGTGCAAGATCTGGAGCCACTTGTGAGCCAAGAGCGGCAGAGATATGTGAGCGAACCGTGAGGTCGTCGGAGTAAAGAACAATCCTGAGAGCTCTGGCAGTTGCATCCATAGGCAAAGTCTACAGCGTCGCCAACCATCAAACATGGTGATCCGTTTCACCCGATTAGGGGCTAAATAAGGGCCATTAATACCTTCGCAAAGAGGTGAAAGTGGGCAATTTCGGGAATAATCGCCCCTATGACCGCCGCTGAGACTATGCATAAAATTACTAAGCCCAATGTCGTTGCGGTGGGAACGATCGTCTGGCTATCGAGCGAACTGATGTTCTTTGCCGCACTCTTTGCAATGTACTTCACAACTCGAGGAGTTCAGGGACCTGCCATTTGGGCGGAGTCAACTGAACTTCTTAGCATTCCGTTTGCCGCGGTAAATACAACCGTGCTCGTTCTTTCTTCTGTCACCTGTCAGTTTGGTGTTTTCGCCGCCGAAAGATTCCAGAGCAAGCGCAGAGGTTCATTGCTTCAAGTTAATTTGTGGGGAATGCGCGAGTGGTTTTCACTGACATTTCTTATGGGGGCATTCTTCATCGCCGGTCAAGTGTATGAGTACGCAGTTCTAGTATCTGAAGGATTAACCCTTTCTTCCAATGCATATGGTTCAATTTTTTATCTCGCCACCGGATTTCACGGACTTCACGTAACAGGCGGATTGATTGCATTTCTTATAGTTCTAGTTCGAGTCGCAAAGGCGCGACGTTTCACGCACCAGCAAGCAACAACAACCATTGTCGTCTCTTACTACTGGCACTTTGTTGATGTTGTCTGGATTGCGCTGTTCGCTGCGATTTACTTGATTAAGTAGGGTGGAAAAAATATGAGACGGATATCCAGATACCGCAGACATAAAATTGTCGCTCCCCTGCTATTGATTTTCGCGCTTCTTGGCATAGGAACAACATTTCAAGTCGCCGGTGCAACGACCGCTTCTGTCATGACAGCAGAAGAGCGCACCAAGGCAATCGCGGAGGGAAGAGAAATCTTTCTTAAAGGATGCTCCTCCTGTCATGGCCTTAATGCTGAGGGGAGTTCGATTTCTCCTTCGCTCATTGGCGTAGGCGCTGCTTCCGTTGATTTCCAAGTGGCAACGGGAAGAATGCCTATGGCTGATATGAGTCAGCAGGCGATGCGCAAGACCCCCGTGTATAACGATGAAGAAGTGGCAGCGCTAGCCGCGTACATCGCCTCTCTTGCACCAGGTCCGGAAATCCCCACTGATGAGATGCTCAACTATGAGCGAGATGGATCGCTGGCAGAAGGTGGCGAACTTTTTAGAACAAACTGTGCAATGTGCCATAACTTTGCAGGTCAAGGTGGCGCTCTAACTAAAGGTAAGTACGCCCCGACGGTAATGGGCGTAAAGCCAGTTCACATCTACGAAGCCATGATCACTGGTCCTCAGGCAATGCCTGTCTTCTCTGATAAGACCTTAACACCCGAAGAAAAACTCTCCATAATTGCTTGGATAAAAGCTGCTGAGAAAGAACCGCAGCTAGGTGGTTTAGCTCTTGGTCGCGTTGGTCCGGTTACTGAAGGTCTTCTTGTTTGGACTCTAGGACTTGGACTCCTGATCGGAATCGCTGTATGGCTTACGACGAAGGCGAGATAGGTAATTGCTATGAGTAATGAAATTGAGCTAATTAAAGATCCTGGTCTTCCAGAACATAAATTGCGTCAAAGTGATATTGATCCAAAAGCTGCTGATCGCGCCGAGCGACAGGTTGCAACGCTCTTCTTGCTCTCTGCGCTTGGAACAGTGCTCTTCATATATGCCTATCTCTTTGTTCCTACCGACCTCTTCGTCTTTATCCCGCTCATGGGTGAACACAATGTTCATCAACTCTTACTCGGGTTAGGTTTTGCAGCCGCCCTACTCTTTATTGGACTTGGCGCTGTGCATTGGGCGAAAACTCTTATGCCAGATCACGAAGTCATTGCAGAACGTCACGAAATGAGATCACCTGATGCTGACCGAGAAGCGCTTGTAAAAACTGCTAAGGAGGGTGCAGCAGCCGCCGGCTTAGGTCGCCGTTCCCTGATTAAACGAACACTCGGTCTCTCACTCGGACTCGTTGGCCTCTCTCCTATCTTGCTTTTAGGTGACCTCGGTCCTCTACCCGGTAACGCACTTCGCACGACAAGTTGGAAGATGGGAACCCGCCTGGTGACAGACCCAGGTGATCGTCCGATCCGTCCCGAAGATCTTGAAATTGGCGCAGTAGCGCAAACTTTGCCAGAGCTTGCACCTGGTAAAGATCACCACTCTCTTAATGACATTGCCAAAGATGCGGTTCTACTAATTCGCTTGCGCCCTGAAGAATTTAACTTAGACGCTGAGCGATTGTCTTGGACCTATCAGGGAATTATTGCATTCTCGAAAATTTGCTCACACATGGGTTGCGCTGTCGCGCTCTATGAACAGCAGACCAAGCACCTGCTCTGCCCATGTCACCAATCAACATTTGATGTAACTCGCGCGGCAAAGGTCATTTTCGGGCCTGCCGCTCGCCCGTTGCCTCAATTAGCAATAACTGTAGATGCAGAGGGCTACCTCGTTGCACAAGCACCATTTAGCGAACCAGTCGGACCGAGTTTTTGGGAGCGATCAGCATGAGCGCACGTGAGCGAATTGCAGGCAATGTAGCAAGTTATGTAGACGATCGCACCGGCGCTGCGGCCTGGGTCAAGAAGAATCTGCAGAAAGTCTTCCCCGACCACTGGTCCTTCATGTTGGGTGAAATTGCTCTCTACTCATTCATCATCCTATTGCTTTCGGGAACCTTCTTAACATTTTGGTTTGATCCTTCAATGCGAGAAGTTGTCTACGAAGGTTCATATCTTCCTTTGCAAGGTGTAGAAATGTCTGCTGCCTATGCCTCAGCACTGGATATTTCCTTTGAAGTTCGCGGCGGATTACTTATGCGCCAGATTCACCACTGGGCGGCGCTGATTTTCATGGCAGCAATTGTTGTTCACTTAATGCGCGTCTTCTTCACCGGAGCTTTCCGTAAGCCTCGCGAATTTAACTGGATCATTGGAGTGGGCCTCCTCACATTGGCAATTGTTGAGGGATTCCTTGGCTACTCACTTCCAGATGATCTTCTTTCAGGAACAGGTATTCGTATTGCGCATGCAATCATCCAAGCCATTCCTGTTGTTGGCTCATTCCTTGCCTTCTTCGCCTTCGGTGGAGAATTTCCAGGCATTGCATTTATCCCACGAATTTACACTGTACATATTTTGATTCTTCCAGGAATCTTCTTGGCGCTGATCACAGTTCACTTAATGTTGGTCTGGTACCAGAAGCACACTCAGTACCCAGGTCCTGGACGTACAGAGAAGAATGTTGTTGGCTACTCACTGATGCCTATCTACATGGCAAAAGCTGGTGGATTCTTCTTTATTGTCTTCGGTATTACAGCGCTCCTCGGAGCTGTTGCCTCCATTAATCCACTCTGGCTTTATGGGCCGTATACGCCTGGACAGGTCACCGCTGGGTCGCAGCCGGATTGGTATATGGGATGGCTAGACGGCTTGGTGCGTATGGCGCCTCCTCTTGAGCCAGTCATCTTTGGTTACACCCTCTCGTTGAATATTCTGATTCCAGGATTGATTATCCCCGGCATTATTTTCACAGGGATGGCGCTCTATCCATTTATCGAACAATGGATTACTGGCGATAAGCGCGAACACCATATTTTGGATCGTCCACGCAACGCACCGAATCGGACTGCTCTTGGTGTCATGTCTCTTACCTTCATGCTTGTAGCTCTCATTAATGGTGGAAACGATTTGATTGCAACCCACTTTGATCTCTCGATTAATCAGATTATGTGGTTCAGCAGAATTGGCATCATTGTCCTGCCGCCAATTGCATTTGTTGTCACCAAGAGGCTCTGCCTTTCTCTACAGAGAGCTGATCGCGAATTGGTTCTTCATGGCCGCGAAACTGGTCGTCTTGTGATGATGCCATCTGGAGAGTTTGTTGAAGTCCACGAGCCAATTTCAGCCGAGAAGGCGTGGTTACTGACACAGCACGAGCAGAATGCTCCTCTTGAACTTGAAGATAGCGATCATCGCGGTGTACGTCGTCCGGGCTTACTCAAATCAAAACTCCGCAAGCGTTTTGCTGTAGCCCACGCCGAACAGGTGAAGAAGCCTACGATGAACGATGTTCGGGAGATCGAACACCACTAAGTAGTTACCTCTTCAATGGAGATGTCACTTCTTCTTGATGTGCCCGTATAGGGCCCTATCGGCCAATTTCTCTTTATGGGTAGAGTCCACGGAGTTTGTGGGCTTCGGCAACGCGTGCCACTCCCAGCATGTGCGCAGCTTCACGCCAGGTAACTTTTCTACTCGTTGCCATCTGTTCCACCTCGTGAAATGCCTTCATCAAGATGCTATTGAGGTTGGTTTTCACTTCATCGACATTCCATGGATAGTTCTGCTTGTCTTGCACCCACTCAAAGTAAGAGACGATTACGCCTCCTGAATTTGCCAAAATATCGGGCACGACAAGCACTCCGTTCGCATTCAAAATCGCATCTCCCTCTGGCGTTGTAGGGGCATTTGCACCCTCAACCACAATCTTCGCCCTTATTCCAGAAGCGGACTGGGCTGTGATCGCATCAGAGAGGGCAGCAGGAATAAGAACATCGACATCTAGGTGTAATAACTCTGTATTGCTCAATCGATCGGTGCCAGGTGCATCAAGATTCTTATGCTCTAGAAAATGTGCCCAGAGGGCGTTAACATTTTCAAAACCAATGACTGCCCCATTGACATCACTTACCGCGACTACTTTCATTCCCATGCTCTCTAATGCAACTGCAGCCCAGTACCCAACTTTCCCAAATCCCTGAATCGCAACTGTTGCACCTGACGGTTCAATGCCACGAATGCGAAGCGCTTCCCTGGTTGAGATCGCAACTCCATCACCCGTCGCAGAGTTACGCCCAATTGATCCACCGAGAACAATAGGTTTACCTGTAACTACCCCACGCACAGAGAAACCGGCATTGACCGAATACGTGTCCATCATCCACGCCATATTTCTCTCATCAGTGCCGATATCGGGGGCAGGTATATCGCGCTCTGGTCCGATGATGGGCAGGATCTCCGATGTATAGCGACGAGTGAGCCGTTCATTTTCACGCTCAGACAATGTTTGAGCATCCACTGCTATTCCACCCTTAGCGCCACCAAAAGGCAGATTGGTCAAGGCGCACTTCCACGTCATGAGCATGGCCAGAGCAATTGTCTCTTCTAAATCAATCTGGGGATGAAAACGCACTCCCCCCTTAGAGGGACCACGGGTTGTTGAATACTGGACTCGAAAGCCTTTATACATTTCGACCTTGTCATTGTCGCGCCGCAAAGGAACCGCTACTTCTAAGATTCGCCGAGGTGTCGAAAGGGTCTGCCAATCATTCTCAGAAAGGCCTAATTGATCTACCGCTTTACGCAACTGCGCACGCGCAGTTTCAAATGCTGACTCCGTTGTCATGTCTTGAATCTATGACAGATAGGTGCAAAACCCAAATACATCAAAGAGAGTGAGTGTCGCACGCCCTTGAATGGTATTCAGCCCTCACATAAAACTTTGAGCTTTACCAAAGACTTTGCCATCCACTTAGGGTTGCGAGCTAGCGAATTGGTTCTCTTCAGCCACCATCGCTGCGCTGCATTGCAAGGGGTTGCATCAAAATATTCAGTGACTTCGGTCCTAGCATCTCCTAGCTCGACCAGTTCATATCTCCAGACCCATTTCATGAGGTGGCGCCATGCAATTTCTTGATTTTCTTCAAAGTCGACCACCTCATTAGTGATCTTGTAACCCACTTTGATCTTCATATTCATACCAAAGCGAGCACCTAGGGAGAGGCGATCTGGTCCTGAAATCATGGACTCAATCGTTGATGATCCATCGAAGAGTGCATGTGTGCGAGGATTGGCGAGGTAGGAAAAGATCTTCTCCGCTGGGGCATCAATAATGATACGAGCCCCCACTATAAGAGGAGTTTCCAAGGTAAGAATTTCAGCTCGCAAGTAACCGCTCCTTAGTGTGAGGCGGTCAATGCTGGATCATCAATGGGTTTTTCATATTCTGTTACCCATCCGATAATGCCGAAGAAGAGAGCAGTTGCTGCGATGACTGTTAACCACCATCCGATGATCAGGCCCACACCCATTGCTACTGCAGCCAGGGCCACAGGTAGGGGCCACCATGAGTGAGGGCTATAAAAACCAAGCTCGCCGGCACCGTCAGCAATTTCTGCAGTGAGGTTATCTGAAGGCATCAGTTTTCCGATGCGCTTCTGTGTGAACCAGACATAGAAGCCCACCATGCCCGCTAGACATGCCGCTAGCAGCATGCCCGTGATTCCAACGGCTTCACCACCGACATACCAGTAGACGACAGTCATTAATACGTAAAAAACGCTGAGGCCGGTAAAGAGCTGCCAATTTGCCTTCACGATTAATGTCCCTCTGTCTTGATGTGTGGATGATGTAGATCAAAGGCAGGACGTTCAGAACGAATACGAGGCATGGATAAGAAGTTATGTCGTGGCGGTGGACACGAAGTTGCCCATTCAAGAGATGAGCCATAACCCCATGGGTCATCGACTTCAACTTTTGGACTCTTGCGAGTAATCCAGACATTGATGGCAAATGGAATCATTGAGAGCGCAAGCAAGAATGAACCAATCGTTGAAATCATATTCATTCCAGTGAAGCCATCTGTAGCCAAGTAGTCGGCGTAACGGCGTGGGAAACCTTTAATTCCAAGCCAATGCTGGATCAAGAAGGTGATGTGGAAACCGAAGAAGAGTGTCCAGAAGTGAATCTTGCCGAGACGCTCATTGAGCATCTTTCCAGTCATCTTTGGCCACCAGAAGTAGAAGCCAGCGAACATTGCAAAGACTACAGTTCCGAAGAGGACGTAATGGAAGTGAGCTACAACAAAGTATGAAGCTGACACTGCAAAATCAAGCGGAGGTGAAGCAAGAATAATTCCGGTGATTCCACCGAAGAGGAAGGTAACGAGGAAGCCCATCACCCAAAGCATTGGGGTTTCAAATGTGACGTGACCTCGCCACATTGTTCCAATCCAGTTAAAGAATTTCACACCAGTAGGAACGCCGATCAGGAAGGTCATAAAGGAGAAGAAGGGCAAGAGCACTTGTCCACTTGCAAACATATGGTGAGCCCAGACGGCTACTGAGAGAGCTGATATTGCAATGGTTGCAGCGATTAAGCCTTTATAGCCAAAGATTGGTTTACGGCTAAAGACCGGGAGAATCTCTGTTGCGATACCGAAGAAAGGCAGCGCCAAGATATAGACCTCGGGATGGCCAAAGAACCAGAAGAGGTGCTGCCAGAGCATTGCACCGCCATTAGCCGGATCAAAGATATGTGAACCGTACAATCGATCAGATTCAAGGGCCAGAAGAGCCGCCGCAAGTGGCGGAAATGCAAGAAGTACCAGAATCGATGTGAGCAGTACGTTCCACGAGAAGATCGACATACGGAACATCGTCATTCCAGGAGCACGCATTGTAAAGATTGTTGTAATGAAGTTTACGGCGCCCAAAATTGTTCCGAGTCCACCAATTGCAAGACCTACTACCCATAGATCTCCACCAATACCTGGAGAGTGAGTTGAATTAGAAAGTGGGGCGTATGCAGTCCATCCAAAAGATGCGGCTCCACCTGGAGCGAGGAATCCAGAAAATGTCATGAGCCCACCGAAGAGGTAAAGCCAGTACGAGAACATATTCAATCGTGGGAAGGCAACGTCGGCTGCACCGATCTGAAGCGGCATGATCACATTTGCAAAACCAACAAAGAGTGGTGTTGCAAACATCAGCAACATCAAGGTGCCATGCATTGTAAAGACTTGGTTGTATTGCTCGTTAGAAATGAACTGCATTCCTGGACGAGTGAGCTCTAATCGCAGAATCAAGGCTAAGAGACCAGCGATCAAAAACCAGGCAAAGGATGTAAAGAGGTAGAGGTAGCCGATGGTCTTGTGATCTGTTGAGGTAATCCACTTTACAAAGAGTCTGCCTTTGGAAGCTGGGGCAACTCCTGGAACCGGTGCGATTGTTGGACGCTCTGCATATGTTGTCATGCCACGCTCGCCTTCAATGTCTCGAGATATTGCTGATAGTCAGCCTTAGAAACTACCTTGATCGTAAAGATCATCTGAGCATGGTTGCGACCGCATAAAATATTGCAACGACCCGGATACTCACCTATTTCATTTGCTGTGAACTCAATGCTGTTGGTGACGCCTGGAATATTTTGTATCTGGATCATAAATGCCGGTATCCAAAATCCATGAACGACATCGGTTGCAGTTATTGTGTATCGAACGCGCTCCCCAACCGGCACTACTAGCGTCGGTGGCTTATCAGGAGTGCCCGTAACAGTGGCATTCTCGCCAGCTTCAGGATAAGTGAACTGCCATGACCATTGGAATGCGTTGACTGTGATGTCGTGGGCAACTGTTGGTGACTTCTCAATGATCTCTTCTTGCTTGACCGCAGTGAAGTAGAAGAGAACAGCGATGATAATGAAGGGGATGACTGTATAGACGATTTCAACAGGGATGTTGTACTGAGTTTGCTTTGGAAACTCACCTTTTGATTCGTGTGCACGATGGAAAACTGCTGGCCACAAGATGAGGACGAGAGTAATTACTCCGACAACTCCTGCTGCAATCCATGCTCCTTGCCAGAGAGAGAGTGAAATATCATTCACACTTGAAACGCCCTCTGGAAATCCGAGCCCTGATACCTGTGAGCAACCGGTTAGAGTAAGTAGAAGTGGAGCGAGAACGAGCCCCAGGCGCACTATGCGCGATTTGCTCTTATGCAGCGACATGAGCCAAGGATAGTGGGCGGGCGAGAAGTTCTGCGCGGGTGGGAGTAGCCTTCCTCGGGTGGTTCGTGTCACAGGAAATTTCGGAGGCCAGGCACCCTTGCCTGAGGTGGTTCGCTCTGCCCTTTCTGAAGCATTCGATGCCGGATGGGCCGACCCAAAGAAGTTATCCCAAGCAGCAGCACGTTCGCGTATTTTGGAATCTCAGGCATTGGAATCTCTGGCATCGGGTCTTGGCCTTGCCGTTGATGAGATAGAAATCATTGGTGAGGAAGAGTTAGCAACTTACCTTGCGATCACTGGATTTCTCACGCCCGAGAAGGTGCTCACCGTTGGTGCCATAGATCGGGGAAAGATTCGTGCACTAGTGCGAAATCGCTCTGACCATCACATCATGCCTGTTGATCAACAAGGAAGATTGCTTTCCGAGAGAGATTCGAGAGAGAACGTACTATCGCTTCAGGTTGCCAATGGTGAGACTGGAATTTTGCAAAACATTCACACCCTTGCTCACAGTGCTGACATAGTCGTTATGGATGCAACCACTTCGGGTCCCAGAGTTCCTCTCGGACAACGTTGGGATAGTGCCATCTTCTCTTCGGCTTCATGGGGTGGTCCAGCTGGGATAGCAGTAATGGCAATTCGAAATTCTGCTCAATGGAGATATCCACTTCCGCACATTGCTCCCATTAGAACTCCTGGCGGATACTCGCTCCCATTACTTCTTGGAGCTTGCGTTGCACTTGAAAATTTCGAGGAGGATCGTGAGTATCTACGCTCGCTCAATCAAAGGATTCGTACTCAGATCGTTACGGCAATACCCGGCTCACTTTGTGTAGGCCTACTAGAGGATTCGCTGCCACACCTTCTGACAATTATTCTCCCTGAGATAAATAGTGAGATGGTTGTTCGAGAACTAGATGCAATGGGAATCACGGTAGAGGCAGGTTCTGCCTGCTCCCCTATTGATCTCGCACCTAGCCATGTTCTAGCTGCAATGGGACTACCCACCGAAGGTGCTATTCGCATCAAGATTCGACAAGATCATACCGAGTCAGAAGTTGATGAACTTGTTCACGCGTTAGTTAAGGTGTGCAGCAACCTCTAGCCGCGCTTCATTTCCATAGGCGATTTCGAAACGATCTAAGAACTCTTGGTGTGTGAAGGAGTATTCCTGAGTTCCCATAGTTTCAATCACATATGTGGCTAGCATTGATCCAATTTGTGCACATCGCTCATGTGAAAGTCCCCACGCAAGGCCTGCAACGAATCCACTGCGAAATGAATCTCCCACTCCGGTTGGATCAATCTTTGCTCGCTCTTGTGGACATGTCACCGTGACGGTGGGACTCGTGCGACTCTCCACTCGAGATCCCTCCGCTCCTAAAGTCACTACACGGTACTTCACGCGATCGAGAATCTCGTCATCGCTCCAACCGGTTTTCTGAATCGCTAGTGCCAACTCGTATTCGTTTAAGAAGAGATATGTAGCGCCGTCAATGAGTGCACGTATCTCTTCGCCAGATAACCGAGCCATTTGTTGAGAGGGATCTGCAAGAACTGGAATTCCTTTTTTAAGTGCAACTTCAGTGTGGCGCAGCATCGCTGATGGATCATCAGGCGAGATGACAAGAAGATCGAGATTTCCCTCTTTATCAATGATCGGCTGTAGCTCTATATCGCGAGCTTCAGACATGGCCCCTGGGAAGAAGGATGCGAACTGATTGTGTTCAGAATCAGTTGTAACAGTAAAGAGCGCGGTGAATTGAGTTGTAGATACAAGCGCGTGTGAAGTGTCTACGCCATGTCGGGTGAGCCAGGCGTTGTAATCTGGCCAATCCTTACCGACGGCTGCAATCAGTACGGGTTTGTGGCCTAAAACTCCAAGACCAAAACAAATATTTGCTGCGCATCCCCCACGTCGGACTTCAAGTCCATCAACAAGAAATGAGAGGGATATCTTTTCGAGAGAGCCAACAACCACTGAATCAGAGAATTTTCCAGGGAAGGTCATGATGTGATCGCGACCGACCGATCCTGCAACGCCTATCTTCATAGGGCGAGAATCTACAAGTAAATGCTGGCTTTAGTTGAAAGAATCACCGCACGCACATGAGCCTTGCGCATTTGGGTTATCGATCGTGAAACCCTGCTTTTCGATGGTATCGACGAAATCGATAGTTGCACCCATGAGATAAGGATCGCTGAGCTTTCCAGTGATGACTTTTACATCACCGAACATACGGACAACATCACCCTCTAATTCACGGTTATCGAAGAAGAGTTGATATCTCAAGCCTGAACATCCACCAGGTTGCACCTCGACGCGAAGGTAAAGGTCATCAGCGCCTTCTTGTGCCAAAAGTGCTGCAACTTTGGCTGCTGCTCCCTCGGAGAGTGCAATGCCAGTTGTGGTTGATACTGAAGTGTCTTGGGTTGTCATGGCTTTAGAGTACTAGCGTCACTTCACATTTGCGACTTTTATAGGTGAGAATAGGCAGATGTCAACGAACAGCCTGACCAACCTCCTCTTGTTGGGATCAAAATCAGATCCACTCTCTGAGCGAGGGGTTACCTGTGCGGGAGAAATCCCAGAAGCCAGCGATCCCGATCTTGTATCGCGTGCAAAGATTGCCAGAGCCCAACTTGGCGATCGGGCGATAATTCTTGGTCATCATTATCAGCGCGATGAAGTCATTAACTTTGCTGATATCACTGGTGACTCATTCAAGCTTGCTCAAGCAGCCCAGAAGCAAGAAACGGCAGAGTTCGTAATCTTCTGCGGCGTGCACTTCATGGCTGAAAGTGCCGACATACTCACAAGCGAGAAGCAACGAGTGATTCTGCCCGATCTTGCAGCCGGTTGCTCTATGGCTGATATGGCAACCGCTTCACAAGTAGATGCATGCTGGAAGGCACTTACCAGCGTTGGCATTGCTTCTGACACTATTCCCGTCACATACATGAACTCATCAGCGGCGATTAAATCATTTACTGGCGAACATGGCGGAACAATCTGCACTTCATCAAATGCGAAGGCGGCGATGGAGTGGGCACTCACGCAAGGATCAAAAATCCTCTTCCTTCCCGACCAACATTTAGGTCGAAACACTGCAGTAAAGAGTCTTGGACTCACACTCGATGATTGTGTTCTATGGAATCCATGGAAGGAGATGGGTGGACTCACTGCGCAAGAGTTAGAGAAGGCGAAGGTAATTCTGTGGCGTGGACATTGTTCGGTCCACGGACGTTTTTCAAAGGAATCAATCGACGACGTTCGCTCAAGAATTCCTGAGGTAAAAGTTCTCGTACATCCAGAATGCACCCATGAAGTTGTCACTCACTCTGATCTCGTTGGAAGTACAGAGTTCATTATCAGGACAATAGAGAACGCCCCGAGTGGCAGCCATTGGGCCATCGGAACGGAATTCAATCTCGTCTCTCGCCTTGCCAAATCTCATCCGGATAAAAGTATTGTCTACTTAGATAAGACCTTGTGCTACTGCTCCACCATGAACCGTATCGATCTCCCCCATCTTGTATGGGTGATGGAATCCCTTGTTGCCGGCCACATTGTTAACCAGATCAAAGTTGATCCCCGAGTGAAGAAGTTCTCTCAACTAGCACTTGAGCGAATGCTGGCTCTATAGTCCGAGCATGACCAACGATTCATTGCCTCAGAAAAAGGGGCGCCCAACCCCGAAGCGCAAGGATGCAGAATCCGCTCGCAAAGTTTCCTCCCTAGCACCTGCACACTCAAAAGAAGAGAAGGCGCGCCAAAAGGCGGCGGCCCGTGCAGCTCGCGTAGCCCATCGTGCGGCCTATCTGCGTGGCGATGAGAATGCTCTTCCATTGCGTGATCGTGGCCCAGTAAAAAAGTTTGTTCGAAATTATGTTGATTCCCGCAGATCGATCGGTGAATATTTTTTACCTATCATCGGTGTAGTTCTTGTTATCTCCTTGATTCCCTACCGAGCAGCGGCAGCAATTGGCGTAGTACTGATGTACACCGTTCTCTTTGCATCGGTCATTGATGGCATTCTTCTCAATCGAAAAATCAAACGCGAAATTTCTTCTCGCTTTCCTTCTGAATCTCTGAAGGGTTTAGGAATGTATGGATGGCTTAGATCGACGCAGATGCGCCGCATGCGTGCACCAAAGCCTGGCGTGGCGGCGGGCGAAAAGTTCTAAACACCCGCTATGGTAAGTTCAACAACTTAATACACGTTCTTTTGTAGGGGAAGTTCGGTGAGATTCCGACGCTGACCCGCAACCGTAAGAGCTATCGCTCAAAGTCGGATTACCTACCTAAGGATTTGAGACAAACACCCGCCGAGGTTTGCGGGGCGTAGTCCTTTAGTCAGGCGTACCTACGCATTTCTATGAGCTACCCCTGTGAGACTCTTGATTTTTAAGGAGCTCCAGTATGAAGAAGAAACATTTCATCACTTTCGCCGTTATGGCAATACTTTTATCGTTGATATCCCCTGCACACGCTACCGATACTGGCTACAGATATTGGGGATACTTCCAAGGGCCACCCAAGGCAACCACATGGACAGCTGCAATGACCGGGCCAACGGTCAATGTCGCAGATGGTTCAGTTGAAGGGTGGGCCTTTACCTTCTCGGGAAGTTCAACTCCGGATGCATCTTCGCCTTCGGTTCTGCCAGATTTTCAGGCTCTTTGCGGTAAAACTCGCGCAGTATCGGGTAAGAAGAGAATTGGAATCGTTATTGATTTTGGACCAAGTTACTTGGCACCAACAGGTGAAAAGCCTCTAAAGACAGTTAAGCGTTGTATCGTCATCGACAAGAAGGCTCAAGGTATTGATGTATTAGGCAGAGTGGTAAGAGTGCGTGCCGATAAATCTGGATTGATTTGTGGCTTAGCTGGATTCCCACGCAAAGAATGCGGTGTCGAATTAGCAACACCACCAGAACTCAAGAGTAAGTAAGCCTCAATACATGACTAAGACATTCCATCCACTTACCTGGTGGGCAGGAGCCTCTGCTATTTCTATGGCAGTTGTTCTCACCAAGAATACGATCTTTAATCTTTTGGTAGTGGGTGGAGTGTCTTGTCTTGTTTATCTCATCAACAAATCATCGGTAGAACGCACTCCCTGGTCAGGCGGTCTGTGGTTTGCTCTAAAGATCGCAGCAATCATCATTGCAATACGAACATTTGTTGGAGTAGTAATTGGTGTACCCATCCCGGGGACAACCCTATTTAATCTTCCAATTGTCTATCTACCCGATTGGATGGCTGGCATTCGAGTGGGTGGTGCGATTACCCAAGAGCGACTCACCTTCGCGATTTCTGAAGGTATTTACATCGCCACACTCATTTGTATTTTTGCTGCCGCTACCTCACTTACCTCTCCGCATCGGTTGTTGCGGCAAATGCCAATCTTTATATATGAGTTTGGAGTAGCGCTGGTCATTACAACTTCCGTGCTTCCACAACTTGTTGCAAGTGCAGCTCGAATTAAAACTGCGCAGCGGATGCGCGGAATCACCAGAAGAGGTTGGTCTGGTGTCGCACTTGCCCTCCTAGAGGAATCACTCTCTCGCTCACTTGATCTAGCGGCGGCAATGGATTCTCGAGGTTATGGATTCTCGCGCAAAAGATCACGGTATAGACGGGAGAGATTCACTCGTCGCGATTTAACTTTGATCAGCTCTGCGTTTGTACTTATTCCAGCATCTCTTGTGGTGTTCACATGATCTCCTTTAACAATGTCTCCCTCATTTATCCCAACTCCATAAAGACTGTCTTCGAAAACCTCTCCTTCACCATTGAAGAAGGAGAGATGGTGTTAGTCATCGGTGCAACAGGCTCAGGAAAATCTTCGCTTCTTCGCTTGATTAATGGACTTGTCCCTCATCACACTGGAGGTATCTTGGCCGGAAACATCACGGTCAACGGTTTATCAACAACTACAACAAAACCAGGTGGTTTAGCCCACTTGATCGGAATTGTTGGCCAAAATCCGGCACATGGTTTTGTCACTGACACGGTGGAAGAAGAACTCGTCTTTGGAATGGAAGCGCTCAATATTGCCCCAGAGGTCATGCGAAAAAGAGTTGAGGAGATCCTCGATCTACTCTCGCTGGCCCACCTTCGCAGTCGCTCCATTTCTACTTTAAGTGGTGGCGAACAGCAAAGAGTGGCAATCGGCAGCGCTTTGGTGATGCACCCAAAGGTCTTAGTTTTAGATGAACCTACATCAGCCCTTGATCCGATAGCCGCTGAGGAAGTGCTTTCTATTCTGCACCGACTCGTGCACGATCTGGGCCTCACAGTCGTTGTTTCAGAACATAAACTCGAGCGAGTGATCGGATTTGCAGATCGCATTATTGCGATCTCTCCAGATGGAAGCGCTGTCATCGATCTGCCCGAACAGATTCTGAAGGACTCTCCAATTGCACCACCCATTGTCCATCTTGCCCGAGCGCTTAATCTGGACTCAGTAGGTACTAGCGTTCGTGAAGTTCGCCGAATGACTTCAC
>JBILRA010000057.1:0-7369 GCA_044372915.1 Candidatus Planktophila sp. | reverse complement strand
TGTTCCACCACCTAAGTCAAAGACAAGAATTGTCTGCTCTTGATCAGCCTTATCTAAACCATATGCAAGCGCTGCTGCAGTTGGCTCGTTGATAATGCGAAGAACATTAAGACCTGCAATTTCGCCGGCTTCTTTTGTTGCTTGACGTTCTGCATCAGAGAAGTACGCAGGAACGGTGATGACAGCATCTGTCACAGTTTCACCAAGATATGCCTCGGCATCGCGCTTAAGTTTCTGCAAGATACGGGCAGAGATTTCCTGCGGTGTGTACTTCTTTCCATCAATATCAATGGTCCAGTTGGTGCCCATATGGCGCTTGACTGAACGGATGGTGCGCTCAACATTTGTTACTGATTGGCGCTTGGCCACCTCTCCCACGAGGACCTCGCCATTTTTGGCGAAGGCGACGATCGATGGGGTGGTGCGAGCGCCTTCAGCGTTGGCGATCACCGTTGCTTCGCCGCCTTCAAGGACGCTGACGCAGCTATTTGTAGTTCCGAGGTCGATTCCGACTGCTCTAGCCATTTATTTACTCCCTTTTCAAATACCACTCGAGCTCACTATTGAGGTCGAGGCTGCTAAACCTGAGTCCATCTTACCCAAGAGATTGAGTCGATGCGACTCAGGTTTACAAGAGGTAGAACATGGTCTTCGCCCCGAATATTCCCACCCCAACTATTGGTAGGCGGAGGGATAACCTAACGCCCATGACCACCCTCCAGATTGCCGCAGCCTCCCTCGCCTACGGGCTCACAATCTTTGCGCTGATTTTCCTGGCCACCCGGGTGCGCGCACTAATCGCGATCTTTAAAGCTGGCCAGCCTGATCCGACTAGAAATAATGACAAGGGTGCTCGTCTTCGACATATGTTGGTTGAAGTTCTTGGCCACACCAAGATGCTTAATTTTACTGCAACAGGAATTGCGCACTGGTTTGTGATGATCGGCTTCGGTGCACTCTTTGGAACTTTAGTTACGGCATATGGTCAATTAATTTCTCCGAGTTTTGCACTTCCACTCATCGGACACTTTATCCCTTACGAATTTCTCTCAGAACTTATTGCGTGGCTTACTGGAATCGGAATCGTGACACTTATTGGTATTCGTCAAGTGACACGTCTGCGCTCTGAGCGTGCTAACCGCTTCTCTGGTTCTGGAATGGGTAAGGCGTATTACGTCGAAATTACTATTCTTATTATTGTCGTGGCCAGCGGTTCTTGCATTTAGTGGGCTATCAACTGCAACGCTAGAAAATCTGATTGTTATTGTGGCTGCTATCAAGATAGTTACATCGATGCTTTGGTTTGTTGTCATTGCCAGCAACCTCACCATGGGTATTGCTTGGCACCGGTTCTTGGCATTTTTCAATATTTTCTACAAGCGCAATAGTGATGGTAGTAACTCACTCGGTGCACTACCCGAAATGTTGTCACACGGTAAGCCGATTGATTTTGAAGATCCGAAGGAAGATGATGTCTTTGGTTTAGGTACACGAGCAGATATCTCTTGGAAGGGTCTGCTTGATATGTCTACCTGTACCGAGTGTGGGCGTTGTCAATCACAATGTCCTGCTTGGCATACAGATAAGCCGCTCTCACCAAAACTTTTAATTATGGCGATGCGCGATCATGCGATGACAAAGGTGGTTGAAAACGAAGCTATTGTTGGCGAAAACGCACCTATTTCATTAGATGTTCTATGGTCTTGTACAACGTGTGGTGCTTGCGTTGAAGAGTGTCCGGTTGATATCGAACACGTTGATCACATTGTAAATATGCGACGCTTCCAGGTGCTGGTTGAATCAGAATTTCCTACTGAACTCGGAGCTACATTTAGAAACCTTGAGAAGACTGGAAATCCATGGGGTGCCAATCGCGCAGATCGCGAAGGGTGGATTGCCGAGTGCGATTTCCCGGTGCGACTTGTTGAAGGTGAACTTCCGGAAGAAGTTGAATATTTGTTCTGGGTTGGCTGTGCTGGCGCTTATGAAGAGCGCGCAAAGAAAACTACAAAGGCAGTCGCTGAGCTACTGCATATGGCAGGGGTTAATTTTGCAGTTCTCGGTAAGCGTGAAACATGTACCGGTGATGCTCCGCGCCGAGCAGGTAACGAATTCCTTTACCAAATCCTTGCTCGAGAGAATATCGAAACGTTTAAAGAGACATTTGGAGATCGCCCTAAGGGTAAGAAGAAAGTTGTAGTTACTTGCCCACACTGCTTTACAACAATCGGTCGCGACTATGCGCAAAGTGGATATGAACTTGAGATGTTGCACCATACGCAATTGCTCAACACGCTAGTCCGTGAAGGTCGTCTTAAGACGAGCCCACACAAGGCTGATCAGAAAATTACTTTCCACGATCCGTGCTACTTGGGTCGCCACAATCAAATTTACGCGCCACCTCGCGAACTTCTAGAAGCATCTGGTTGCGACATTGAAGAGATGCCACGAAATCAAGAGCGGTCATTTTGTTGCGGTGGTGGTGGATCGCGTATGTGGATGGAAGAAAAACTTGGTACTCGTATCAATCTCAATCGCGTTGATGAAGCAATTGCTACCGGTGTTGCCGAAGTTGCTGTTGGTTGCCCGTTCTGTCGCATCATGATTGGTGATGGAATGACGGCACGAGAATCAGATGTTGAGGTGCTCGATGTTGCTCAGGTATTACTGCGCAATATGAAGAGTTAACCTCGCTTCTTCTCCCAACCTTTTGGACATTGAGGGTTTATTGCACTTACTTTCTTACTACTTTTCCCCTTCACGCAGATGATTGATGTTCTCTTCGCTAGCGCTTTGGTTGATGCGCCGATGCGAATAATTGGTGAGGAGTAATGAAAGCCCGAGGCAGAGAAATATAAAATTTTGTTGGCCCGCGACACAGATGTCACAGCAACTTGTGGTGTCCCGTCAGGATTCAAAACCTGAACCGTAATTCCAGGTGCGCCAACAAGGGTATTTTCTGGCCACCTACATGCAATGAATTCCTCCGGGGCCCACAAAGAGAAGAAGCCTTTATTCTGTTCGCCGTTGGCTTTGATGTGCGGTGCTTGAATACCAAAATTTAGTGATTTGCTCGAGCTATCCCAATATGGTGTTCCTGCGGAGCTCGAGTTCCACGATTGCACCGTATAGCCCTTATCTGCACATGCTATTGGGAAAAAGGATGAGTTATCGGTGCTGCCAACATGGTGAATAATAAAATGTAATGCTGCTGTGTCCTGGTCTGCTTTATCCATAAAATTATTTTTTGCTGCTTCTATCCAATTAAAATAATTTGAAACATTTGTTCTGGAACCAATAAATGTCCACTCTCTTGATGTCGAAACTTTTTTATCAAAAAACTCTGCATTTTCGGCCACTAGTTGCACATTCTGGGGCTTAAGCCAGTCAGTTCTTATAACAATCTTTATCTTCGATGAGATCTCATCCGAATTTACAACAAACACTCTAAGGGCAGCACCGGTTTGATTCGTTGTTATGATTTTTGCTGGCGTATCCAAATCAACTTTTAATTGAACGTCTTGGGGGGAGGCTTCGCCCGGGATTTCCCAAGTCGATGTTGCATCAAGACGAGTGTTCTCTTTATCCTGGATCGGGTCGAAAGTTACATCTGTGAGATGTTTACCGGCGAGAGCAACTCCATTTTTGTTAAATGAGGATACAGAGACGATGCAATTGGTATCTGTATCACTTGCACAGACTCCTAGCCCAAATGAACCAGGTGTGGTTAAAGCGAGAGTGGGTTTGCCATCAATAGCGCTAGCGGTGGTGTTCAGAGGCGAAGAGAGAAGAACTGTCGCCAAGAAAATTGGAAGAGCACGTTTCAAATGGGCCACCTCGTGTGATTATGGAGAGTTTATGGGTTATCCACACCTGTGTGTGAGGTTGTGGAGGAATTACACGCGTGTAATTCGAACTATGACCATTGTGACCAGCGCCCCACCGATGAGACCTCCGATGTGGGCTCTCCAATCAATTCCAGGGATGGTAAATCCAATCGCCAGGTTAATTGCAACAGTAACGAGCACAGCTTGCATGCCAACGCCGTAGCGTCTACCTAAGACCAGAATCGAACCGAAGAGACCGAAGACTGCTCCTGAAACTCCAATGGAGTATCCGTTAAAAGGTAGGAAGTATGCAGAGGTCAGTGAACCTGTTAAGAGTGAGACAAAGAAAATAAGGAAGAACTTTGCTTTTCCGACAATGCTCTCAATCTGAGTACCCAGTGAATGAAGCGCCAACATATTAAATGCGAGGTGGTAAGGGATTTCACTGAGTTGATCATGCATTAATGCAACAGTAAAGAGGCGATACCACTGACCATAGCTCTGCATTTCTGCCAACGGTGGCAGATAGAAATTGTTGATCAACTGAGGATCTATCTTCTGCCAGAGAAAAAAGGCACAGATAATTGTGATTAGGCTTAAAGTCCCAGAACGATAAGCCTTCACCATGATCTACCTATGCAACAGTGACGCTTTTAATTACAACATCTTTAACTGGCTTATCTCCTGCACCAGTTTGTGTTGTTGCAATCGCGTCTACAACAGCTTGGCTAGCTGCATCCTTGACTTCACCAAAAATACTGTGCTTGCGGTTCAAGTGAGGTGTTGGACCAACAGTAATAAAGAATTGTGAGCCATTTGTATTTGGTCCTGAGTTAGCCATGGCTAATAGATAAGGGCGATCAAATGAAAGTTCACCGTGGAACTCATCTTCAAACTTATATCCTGGATCTCCAAACCCTTTACCCATAGGGCAACCACCTTGAATCATGAAACCCTCAATCACGCGATGGAAGATAAGTCCGTCGTAGAAATTGCCGGTCTTCTTGGCACCCGATGACATATCTGTGTACTCCTTGGTGCCGGTTGCTAGACCTACGAAGTTTGCCACCGTCTTTGGCGCTTGATGCTCAAACATTTCAATCACAATGTCGCCGAGATTTGTATGGAGTGTTGCTGTTGTCATTTTTTGGCCTATCTACGGAAGGTGTATTGGATGTACAAAGTAATAAGGAGAGATTACACGATCTCTAGCGTTGGCTGAAATTCACTTGATTTAAGGGTTGCACCAATTACATCTACTAGGATCGATTGAATCTGCAATTTTTTCGCCTTCAGCTGTGTGGGTGCATTTCAAACAACCGTAAAGATATGCGCGAGTTGCTGTCTCTGACTCTTGCTCGCATTCCCGACAAGGTACGCCTAGTAAAGGTTGAATTACCCCCCAACCTGGAGTTGAGCAACGAGGGCAGAGTGATGCAATTTTTTTGGTGAGACGCTCTGCAACCATCTCAATGTTTTTTGCCCGGGTTGGAGAACAGTGTGCTCGTAAGTCAGATTCAATAACGATTGGATCCATCGTAAGCTCTCGCGCTTGTGTAATAGCGTTCATCAACTCTTCTTTAGTGGAGATTGCTTTCGCAACTACATGGGTGTATCCAGAATCGCTTCGTACAATCAGTTTATGGCGGGGAAAATCTGACTTGGATAGAAATTGGTCAAGATCCATTCCTTCTTTAAAATTTGTTTTTTGCGCAGTAATGTCAAAAGATCGATAGTTCTCGATAATCTCAAGGTTATTAATCGTATCGATAAAGATGAGTGTTTCGATATCTGAGGTAAGGAGTCCGATCTCAGGATCTGCACCAATTGAGCCTTCAGAGGCGACAGCAAAACTCAGACCAGATACCTCTACACCTAATTGGGCCTTTCTTCTGGCTGTCTCTCGTTGTGTTCCTTCTCGTTTAACTTCACCGGAAAAACTTCCAAACTGATCTGTATCAACATCTATCTCAATGATCTTCATTCCTAGATTTCTCAGGAATGACGGTGCAATAAGTGAACCTTTGTGATGAAGGGTTGGCAAAGCAACAGATTGCCCGTGATATGAATCAAGAATTGACATTGCTACCCAGCGAAGATCTCGATTAATTCTCCAATTGAGTGTGAGGCCTCACTCGGGTGGCGGAACTTCTTCTTTGGGTTGACCGTGTACCTATTGCGTCGCCCGATGCGCTCTACCGATATGTATCCGGTTTCCTCTAAATCACTCAGGATTGAGAGCGTGCTTCGCTCAGTTATTCCAATTGCTGCCGCAATCTCTGAGACTTTAAGGTCGGGATTCTGGGCGATGCGGATCAAGATATGGCCATGGTTAGAGAGAAAGGTCCATGAACCTTGTTCTGTAGCAGACATGGCTTTATTATACATGTAATTTGATACATGCAATATATATCATGTATTCTTTTCGTATGAGCGCATGGTCGATCGCACAGGCAAATATCACCTCTGTTGGAGTTCTAGCCTTTATCTTCGGGTTTATCGCATCTCGAGCCAAGAGTAATTTGAAGCTTCCTGACTCGATCTATCAGTTTATATCGATCTATCTTCTCTTTGGAATCGGACTTAAGGGTGGACACTCGCTCAAATCGGTTGGATTTACCCAGATCCTTACACCGGGCTTGGTCACACTCGCATGCGGTGTAGTCATTCCGGTAATGGCTTTCTACTCACTACGTTTAGTGCGAGTGTTATCCGATATCGATAGAGGTTCAATTGCCGCTCACTATGGATCAACATCATTGGTGACATTTTCGGCAGCCTTATTATTTATGGAGAGTAATTCAATTTTTGTTGAAGGATATGCCCCGGCGCTATTAACGTTATTGGAAATTCCTGGATTGATCGTTGGAATATTTCTGGCTAGCTCCTCCGTTTCACATCCTGACGTTAAGTGGGCTACAACTCTTAGGGAAGTTGTCCTTGGAAAAACAGTGCTTATTCTTCTTGGGGGAATGTTTATCGGTTTCCTCACATCGCAATCAGGGTATGAAAAAGTGCAACCTTTCTTTATTGAACTACTAGCTGGTTTCCTCGCACTTTTCTTGCTTCACCTTGGTTATTCGGCAGGAAGTAATTTTCATGAAGTAAAAAAGGTTGGACTTCCTCTTGGTGTCTTCGCAGTAATTTTTCCAATTGTTGGTGGACTTATTGGTGTGGGTGCTGCTAGCGCCATCGGGTTATCAATTGGTGGTGCAACTGTTTTAGGTGTTCTTTGTGCCAGCGCCTCATACATTGCAGCACCTGCTGCAGTATCGATTGCTCTTCCTCAGGCAAATCTCTCAGTTGCTTTATCTGCCAGTGTAGGAATTACATTTCCATTTAACTTAATTCTTGGAATTCCGTTGTATTACAAATTCGCGCAGATATTTGGTTAGTAAGTGGAGACCAGTTTTACTCGCTCACAAATAAAAATTGTGGAGACCAGTTTTACTGGCTCCCAGATAAAAATTGTGGAGACCAGGGGAATCGAACCCCTAACCCCCGCCTTGCAAAGGCGGTGCTCTACCAATTGAGCTAGGTCC
>JBILRA010000056.1:0-7375 GCA_044372915.1 Candidatus Planktophila sp. | reverse complement strand
GGCCTCAAGGTAAGCATGTGGGCCGCCCAAGCCCCCGGCAGATATCACTCCCGCACTATTCATTCCAGCGAGGTCAAGGGGCTGCAACTCGATGGCTTTATTCGCCCCGGAGAATCTCCGAGAACTGATTCTGGTGTGGCGACGTACCTCTGTCGTACTCGACTTGCTGCCTTTAGAGATCGAGGTAGAAGTGATGGTCTGAGTTATCTTCACCTTCGCGAAGACGCTCTCATCTTTTCTATCTTGGCCAATGTTCTGGCGATCGCTGCTCTGATCATTTTTCATAGCTGAACGCCAGCCTTCTTAGCAATACGCGCATTCTGGCGATCCTTACGAGTAATTCGTCGACGCTGCCGTGGATCAAACGCATCGCGCAATCCATCACCAATAAAGTTGATACACAATGCGATCGTCACGATAAAGAGCCCTGGATACCAGAAGAGCCAAGGACGCGTTGTAAATGATTCTTGATACTGGCTAATGAGTGAACCGAGAGAAACATCCGGTGCGACAACGCCAAAGCCAAGATAGCTCAACGCTGTTTCCAGCAGAATTGCACCTGACATCAAAAGTGTGACAGAGACGATGATAATTCCCACCGCATTAGGCAAGATGTGTTTAAAGATAATGCGTCGATTAGTCGCACCTGCTACGCGCGCTGCATCAACAAACTCGCGCTCTCGTAAGGTCAAGAACTCACCACGAACGAGGCGAGATAAACCAGTCCAGGCAAAGAGACCCAGATAGAAGGCAAGGAAGGCAACGCCGAGGTTTCCAAAGTGGAAGCCGATCACTGAACCAATGATGATCGATGGAACAGTGATAATAAAGTCAGTGATACGCATCAAGACTGAATCCACAGTACCTCGATAGAAGCCTGCCAAAGCTCCGACTACGGTACCGATAGCTCCGCCAATTAATCCGATGATCACTGTCACCATGAGCGAGCGTTGTGCTCCGCGCATCACTAGCGCAAAGTAATCGCGACCGATGTCATCTTGACCAAAAGGATGCTCGCCGAGACCTATTCCAGCACCTCCGAGCCACTTTGGTCGAAGACTCATCGTTGGACAGCCAACCAGACCATCTTTACAGCCAGTTGTTAAATCCGATAAGTCTTCAATGCCATAAGGCCACCAACCCGGATAGGTCCAGGGACCAATCTTTAACTTGAGGGCTGAAAACACAAAAATAACAAGAGACGAAAGCGTAAAGACGGCAATCATCGCGGCTTTATGCTGCAAGAAACGCTTTCGTACGATTTGGCCTTGGCTTAGCCCTTCAGTCTCCTTGTTGATAATCGAACTTTCAACCAGAGTGGTGTCTGCCTGCTTTTTCTTTCCAAAAATCATTTGCCTGCTCCTACTCTGATTCGCGGATCCATCACTGAATAGAGAAGGTCGGCCACAAGATTTGCAAGAAGCGCCAATGTGCCTGTTAGGAAGAAGACTCCCATAAGTAAGTTGAGGTCAAAAGAGTTGATCGCATTATTGAAGAGTGTTCCCATGCCAGTCCAACCAAAGACTCTTTCGGTGATAATCGCACCACCTAAAATTCCAGCAAAATCAACCACCATGATGGTCGTCAATGGAATCATCGTATTTCTAAATGCATGGCGCATAATCACTGTGCGCTCGTTCAATCCCTTTGCGCGTGCAGTTCTTATGTAATCCTGGTTAAGGACTTCCAACATAGTTCCGCGAGAGAATCGAATATATCCCGCAAATGAGATCGCGGTGAGTGCAATTGTTGGCAAGATCAAGTGCATTAATGTGTCAAGGAGCGTAATCCAATAATCGGTTGAATCTAGTAACGCCTTACTTTGCCCGATCGTCGGTACTGGACGGCCATTAACTGCATCAGTGTTGAAGTATGGCTCCCAGGTTCGCATTAACTTATCCAAAATCATAAGCAAGCCTGAGAGTATTCCTGTCAATACTGCAGTTCGAATGACCGGACCTCTATCAATTTTTGCGAAGTAAATTGAGGCCACAACCGCGCTTGCGATAGTGATCAGTAGCAATCCAAAGATTATCAGTGGCTGATTCTCTCTCTCAAAGAGCCAGTTGACTGGATAGTAGAAAAGTAAGCCGAGTACTGACATAGAGATCGCAGCACGAAGGGATGGCTTATGTCCCAATCCAACAGAGAGCTGCGTAACTAAAAAGGCTGCACCTAGGCTGGCCACAAAGAAACCGGCCGGACCTAGTGCTGGTTGCAAGAACCAATTGAGCTGAAGGAGCGCAGTCAGTGTGACCACTGTTCCAACTGCTGTAAATCCAAATGTTTTCCAAAAACGTTTTCGATCTCCCCCGAGCGCGGAGGCAACTATTAAGGCAATGACAGATGCGATGACTGCCATCGCTTGCGGAGCTATCGAGGGCTCAGCTAACCAGTTATTGAATTCAATCGCCATAAACTGCTTGAGAAGAACTGCGACCCAGAAGATTGGTAGGGAGAAAAGAAGAAAAGATACGAAAGTCATCGAATAATCGAAACGAGAATATTGACGAAGCGCTGTGATGATTCCAATGGCGATTCCAAGAACAATCGCAACTATTACTGCAGTAGTGACAAGGCGCAAAGTTGTGGGAATCGCCTCAAATACAGCGACTGCAACCGACTCTGATGTTCGCGTTTCACCAAGGGTGAACTTGCCAACGAAAACTCCTAAAACTCCCTTAAGCCAAAGAAAGTACCGAAGTGGTGGTGGAACGTTGAGCTGAAGAGAGCGAGTGAGTTCAGCAATCGCCGCTTCTGCGCCTGGGTCGGTGCTGATTCTCAATTCACCAATTGGGTCGCCAGAGATAGCAGCGAGGTTATAGAGAAGGAAACTCGAACCAAAGAGAATAACTCCTAGCGTGCCGAGTCGCCGCATAATGAATGCAAACATATTTAGCTAGCTCCCTTACCAAGTAAAACTATTTCCAGAAAAAGGCTCAGATGACACTCGATCACTCGAGTGTCATCTGAGCACTTACTTTACTGCTTCTAAGCGAGTACTACAAAGAACCGAAGTTCTCATGTAGCACTTTCGCTATTTAGTACTTCCACTCCCAGAAGTTCCAAAGAGCATTTGGAACCAATGGTGCAGGAGATACGTTCTTGAGATCACTGTTGTAAACAGTTAATCCTGGCCACTGGAAGATTGGCAAGTGAGTAGCAGCATCTGCCATCAAACTATCCAACTCAATGTAGCGAGATAGCTTCTGAGCATCCGTGAAGTTTCCAACCTCTAGCTCTTCCACGATCTCATCGAATTTAGCATTGGAGAAACCCCAATCGCTAACGCTGGATTTGAACTCAGAATAGATACCGGCCTGAAGTAGTGATCCCTTACCCCACGCATGGAATGCAGCATCAAACTTGCTATCAGTGGTAAATGCAGACCAACCCTGTGTAGGAGTGATATCCACATCAAATCCTGCTTCAGCAAGTCCAGCTTTTACAAGAGCAGCTTGTGCAGCACGGCGTGTGTTGCTTGGCTGACCCCAGAGCAACTTGACCTTGACTGAACCGCTTCCGTCTTTTGCTTCTGGGAAGTACTTCTTGACTAGTGCAAGAGCCTTAGCTGTGCGCTGTGCCTGAGTTCCATCTGTGAACTTATCCATACCGTTCTTGGCAATCGCCTTTGCGTAGTTTGGCTGTGTTGGGTAGTACTCAACAGCGTTCATTACAACAGCCTTGGAGTTAACAGGCTTAACGATCTTATCGATGATCTCTTGACGAGGATATGCCAGCAAGAAAGCGGTACGAAGATCGACTGCCTTCTGTGACATACCAGCAAATGGACCCTTGTAAGGGTCTCCACCAGGTGCGGCTCCGATACGAACCTGAATCAATTCGTGAGTTGCTTCTGGGCTACCATCAAGAGTTACACCCTTGATCTTGCCAAGTTGTGCTACAGCATCTGCTGTTGCGATCACTGAATAGAGATCAGCTTCCTTGTTTGCAAGTGCCTGTGCAGCAGCAGTTGGATCTGCGATTGTGACAAATACAATCTTTTCAACGCCACTTGTCTTAGGACCAGAGTTGTAACGTGGGTTGAGCTTGAGCGTTACGCGCTGATCGCGGACAACTGATTCAACCATCATTGCACCGTTTGATACCAAGAGTAATGGGTTGGTCTTGTCGTTGATTTCCTTGAGATTGTAGCTATTTGTCCAAACCTTACCAATTTTGGTCAGCATAGCTGTGTCCTTAGCAAGGTACGCGCGAAGGAACTTGTTCTTGTTCGCTACGTTGTTCGCATTTGTGCCAAGCTTTGTCTTTCCTTCAGCCAAAGCGACAAGGGCGTGAACTGGAGATACACCTGGAGCATAAACTTCCCAGTCAGGGAAGAATGACTTCCACTCGAGAACAACTGACATACGGTCAGGAGCCAAGGTTACGTCCTTGATAAGTGTGTTATAGGTTCTTGAGTATGCGCCTGAGTCAAACACTGGTGTTTGAGTCTTTGAGGCTGGATCACCAAGACCTGCATCAATTGAGTACTGGTTTGAAGAAACCACGTGGGTGAGAAGTAGGTCTACACCTGTAATTGGTGTGCCATCTGACCAGACGCGGCCCTTAGCCACTGTGTACTTCACCTTAAATGGTGACTTGCTGATTATCTTGTATGAACCGAAAGTCTTATTTTCGATCAATTCAGGCTTGTCGTTGTAATAATTGAAGCCGATACCTGTCATGTACCCAACATTGCTGTTGAGAACAAGGTTATGTTCTGTTGTGCTTGAGTTCAAAGATGTGAATGTATTGGAATCAATAATCACAACGGTTGAACGAGTTGCAGCTGATGCTGGCTGAGTTAGTCCTACGACCAACGCTGCAGCGGCTGCAACTGCAAGGGCGGCTTTCGCGCCATGCTTTAACTTCATCTTTCCTCCTTGAGGGTAATTAAGGTGAATGTGAAGAGTCGACCTGCTTCACAGCCACCTTTGAGTGGATAGAGTCTGCCTTACCCCCCAGTAATAGGCAATTGGCCCAGGTAACGTTTAGAGCATGATTGCCTGCCCGCTCGGGGTGATTTGTGGGCTAGAAATGCTGCTGGGGCCGGCTCACATTACTTTTGGGCTTGAAGCTCTTCTGTGTGATCCCCTTGGCTCGTCTCATGGCCAACACGATTGATGAACCTTAGCGAGGCAAGAGAGATAACTGTCGTGGCTAGGCCTCCCACAAAAAGCGGCGTGCGTAATCCTGTATGCGCGAGGACGCCACCGAGGAATGCACCGAGCGGCATCATGCCCCAGACGAAAGTGCGTCGAGCGCCATGGATGCGTCCATAGAGCTCTGTTGGAATAAGCACTTGATAGCACGACATCAACAAGATGTTCCAGTTGGTAATAAAAAATGATGAGATGAAACCAATAAGGCCGAAGAACCAGTAATTAGGAGAGAGGGCTTGAATAAGCACTGTTACTGATGAGATGAAAATTGCTAGAGCTAAAACTTTGCCACGACCAAATCGTCTGGAGATCATTGGCGTAACAAAGGCGCCAATAATTGCGCCAGAACCAGCGCCAGCCATAAGCAAACCAAAGAACTTCGCCTGTAACTCCAGAGTTTCGGTGATGAAGAGGATGATTGTTGAGGTGGAGAGTGCGTAGAAGAATCCAAGTGATGTTGTAATTGCTACAAGGCCGCGGAGATCACGGTGGCTCCATAAATATTTTAAACCAAATTTGATATCACCAACGAAGCTCTTTTTCTCCGCTGACTCCTTGTCGTCATCTTTAGCTTGAACAATAAGATGCGCGGGAATAAGAAAGACGAAAATAGCTGCGATCAAAAAGCCAGCGCTGTTGAGAATAAATGGCAAAACGATCGCTGAAGCGTAGAGAAATCCGCTTAAGGGGGCGCCGATAAAGTTTTGAATAACAGTCTCGGCGATGTTAAGTCGAGAGTTCGCCCGCTCGAAGTGCTTCTTCTGCAGAATCACTGGAATGAGTGATTGGGCTGCAGTATCGCTTGCAACTTCGCAGATTCCGATAAGAAATGTTGCTAGGAATAACCAATAAATAGTGATGAAATCTGTAGAAATGGCAAGGGCTAAGAGTCCGGCAATTACAAACCGTAATGAGTTAGTCAGTGTCAATAGGAGCCGTTTATTGGATCGATCAACGATGAGACCAATTGGAATCGCAAAGAGGAGCCATGGGAGCATCACAAGTGCGCTCAGTATTGAGATGAGAACTGGATTCTTTGTAAGTGAGATTGCCAGCAGGGGTGCAGCTACAGCTAATAAACCATCGGCGAGATTACTGATAGCGCTCGCGCCAAAGAGTCGGTTAAATCCAGAGCCTAATGTGTCAGTCTTCAACTTGTGTTCCTACCGGGTTCCAACCGCCAGGGACCATCTCTTGGGCTTCATCTGGACCCCATGTTCCTTCAAAGTACGGGTGCACGCGTGTCGTTGATTTCAAGATTTCATCGAGAATCTTCCACGAATGCAGCACAGCATCAATGCGAGTAAATCGGAAGTGATCACCGAGCATGGCAGCGCGTAACAGACGCTCGTATGGTCCTTGGCGATCACCAAATTCTGCGAAGAACTCAACGGTGAGATCAATCTCTTCCGTTGTTAATTTGGTACCAGGCTTCTTAGCAAGGAGTGAGATATCCACACCATCTTTAGCACCTAGGCGAAAGCGCACCGCATTGGGATTGCCGCGTCCAAAGAGTTCGCGCGGTGGCTTTTTAAATTCAACGAGAACTTCAAGTACTGTCTCAGGCATCTTCTTGCCTGTGCGCATATAGATAGGTACACCGGCCCAGCGCCAGTTATCGATGAAAATCTTCATGGCTACAAATGTCTCGGTATCTGAATGATCTGCAACGCCATCTTCGTCTAAATAGCCCACATACTGGCCGCGGATTACATCATCGCTCTTGATATCGCGTATTGCTGAGAGAACTTTGATTTTCTCGTTCTGCATGTCCTCTGAGCTAATGCTGATGGGTGGCTCCATCGTGAGCATGGTGAGCACCTGCAAAATATGGTTCTGCAGGACATCTCGTGTAGCACCAACGCCGTCATAGAACTTTCCGCGACCTTCGATACCAAAGCTTTCGGCCATCGTTATCTGAATATTTGAAACGTAGTTTCGATTCCAGACAGGCTCAAAGAGTGTGTTAGCAAAGCGGAAAACAAGGAGGTCTTCTACCGCCTCTTTACCCAAATAATGGTCGATGCGGTAGATCTGATCTTCAGGCAATACTTGCTTGAGTTCGCGATCGAGTGCGATGGCAGATTCAAGATCGCGCCCGAAAGGTTTTTCAACAACGACTCGTGCCTTTTTGGTAATCCCAACGCTAGCCAATCCCTGCGTGATTTTTGCAAAGTGCTCTGGGGCAATTGCCAGGTAGATCACCGGAA
>JBILRA010000055.1:0-7656 GCA_044372915.1 Candidatus Planktophila sp. | reverse complement strand
CTACTATGCAACCTGCCCCCGATTAACTGCAGCAATTTCAACTCTTGAATCCACCGGCCTAATGGCTACCATGAATGAGCGTCTTGAAACCGATGCAGAACTTGCAGGTGCTTACGCTGCAGCCCACGATGATTACCTTGCAGCCCGTGCAGCTCTGAAGATGGATGTTCCTGAAGTTGAAGGAATTTCTGCAGGAGGAATGCCCAATCGCGTGAAATGTTTGCATTCACTCGTTGCGCACTCACTCTCTGCTGGTCCTGGTGTAAATCCACTTGGTGATGAAGCACTCGCACAATTACCGCAATGGTGGAAAACAGAGCCATGCGAGTAGCAGCCATTGATTGTGGAACAAACTCCATTCGATTACTGATTGCAGATATCGAAGGTGACTCATTTCGCGAAGTAACACGCCTCATGGAAGTTGTTCGACTTGGCCAAGGCGTTGATAAAACCGGCCAATTCCACCCTGATGCAATCACTCGCACACTTGCAGCGGTTGATCTATACGCAGCAGAGATCGCAAAGCGTGGGGCTGAAAAGATTCGCTTCTGCGCTACAAGTGCCACACGCGATGCCAGTAATCGCGATCTCTTTATCGAAGGCGTCTTTGAGCGTTTAGGTGTTCGCCCCGAAGTAATCTCTGGCGAGGAAGAAGCATCACTGTCATTCCTTGGTGCAACCCGCGATCTCCCACCATCTGATGGACCTTTTCTTGTCATTGATATCGGCGGCGGATCGACAGAGTTTGTCTTCGGTACAGATAAAGTCGAATTTGCAAAGAGCGTCAACATCGGATGCGTGCGCATGTCCGAGCGCCACTTCACCCACGATCTTCCAGATAGCGGCCAAGTCGCATCTGCCATCGAAGATATAGATGAAGCCATCTCACACGCTGCAAAAACCGTTCCCATCACTAAAGCAAAGACCCTAATCGCAGTTGCTGGAACTGCTACCACTGTTGCTGCAGCAGCACTTGATCTACCAACCTATGACCGTTACTCAATTCACCTATCGCGAATCTCTGCTGAGAAAGTGCACAGCACTTCAAAGATGTTTCTACGCAGCACACAGGTCGAACGCGCCGCACTTGGTTACATGCACCCCGGTCGCGTTGATGTGATCTCAGCCGGCTCGCTCGTTCTCTCTCGCATCATGCACGCAACCGGTGCAACCGAATTTGTTGCATCAGAATCTGACATTCTCGATGGAATGGCTTGGTCACTTGCCACATAGTTTGTCAAAGACTCTGCCACTTCTCAATAAAGAGATCATCTCCTGCACCGCCTGCCCACGACTTGTTCAGTGGCGTGAAGAAGTTTCCATCACGAAACGAAAAGCATATGAAGACGAAAAATACTGGGGAAGACCAGTTCCATCATTTGGCAGCGATAAACCTAAGTTAATGATTATCGGCCTTGCACCAGGTGCTCACGGCGCCAATCGCACAGGACGAATCTTCACCGGCGATAGCTCTGGGGATTGGCTCTACGGTTCACTTCACAGTGCAGGTCTTGCCACAATTCCTACAAGTACTTCGATCAAAGACGGTCAAAAACTCATCGATACACGCATTGCCTGCGCTGTGCGCTGCGCACCGCCCGATAACAAACCAAGCGTTCAAGAGCGCGATACCTGCGCGCCGTTTCTTACACATGAAATCAAACTAGCAAGCAGCACCACTCGCGCCTATGTCGCCCTAGGGTCCTTTGCATGGAGTTCACTAATAAAATCTCTCCGCGAACTCGGCCACACAATTCCTACGACAAGGTTTGCACACGGTGTAAAAATTACATTCGATGACGGAGAAAAAAGAATTACCGCCATCGGCTCTTATCACCCAAGCCAGCAAAATACTTTCACCGGCAAACTCACCAGGCCAATGCTGGATAAAATCTTTAATCAGGCTGCAAAGGCTGCAGGGATTCAACGTTAACTCGAGAAACCATGGCTTCCAGACCCTTTGATATGAGTTGTGAAGTCAGCCATAATGAGCCCACTCAATGACCCAGGGAGAGAAATGGCCGAGACCTCTGCTTTTTTCAGCAGCACTGATGTAGTCCTTTCATCGACTGTCACTAAAAAATATGGATTTTCAAATAAAGTCCAGAAAACTATTGAAGAGAATTCACTCGGGGGAACCCCACCGTGGTTCGTATTGGTATGTGGCGCCGAAGGCTCTCTGGCAGCATATGAGAATGAATTACTCATTGTAAAAACTGGTGCAATGTCTGGGCTACTCACCGGGGCTACCGGCGGTGGACGTATTACTCATTTTCCTTATCGACAGGTCACAGCTGTGGAATACAACGCGGGTTTTATGATGGGTGTTCTAGAGATACTTACAGCCAGCTATAGCGGTGATACAAATAGAGATTTTTGGACTGTAAACCGTGCCAACAGAGGAACTAGTGACCCGCGTCAGCAGAACAACACACTTCCACTGGATAAGCAAACTTTCAAATTAGTAACTCCGCAGATAAACAAGTTGAAGCAAATGATCGAGGCTGTTCATAGCAAGCAGTCGGGCACTACAGTGATTAACAATTCGGCAAGCCTTGCAGATGAACTCGAAAAACTCTCAGCTCTAGTTGAAAAGGGAATTCTTTCCCAGGCTGAATTTGAAGCAGCGAAGAAGAAACTAATCGCTGATTTAAAGTGAACGAGGGCAATTTCTAGCGGTGTAGACTTCCTCACCGTACATGGCCCTCGTAGCCCAACGGCAGAGGCAGAGGACTTAAAATCCTCCAAGTGTGGGTTCGACCCCCACCGAGGGCACAAGGCGTGAGCAAGAAAGTTGTACTACCCTTCCTCAGGTGAATTAATAGCCGAAGGAAAAGAAATGAACTTACGGAAATCAATGTTATTGATATTGATTTTACTTATGCCGTTTTTTTCCATCTCTCGAGCTTTCGCAGGAGTCACTGCAACAACCATTTACAACTTGGGATATCCGGTGGGTCTGGCTGAGGACTCATCTGGCAATATTTATATAGCCGACGACCACAATTCCGATGCAAGTAAAAAAGGGATCGTGGTTGTCCCCGCCACCACAGGAACACTTTTTGGGCAGGCGGTCACAGCGGGAACGCCGAAAACCATCGTTGCGGTTTCAAACCCTGCAGGTATTGCAATAAGTTCCAGCGGAATTCTAGTTTGGTCATTAGCCAATGGAGATATTTACGCACTCGCTAGCACAGGACAAACACTGTTTGGAGTTTCCCTTACTGCTAATTCCGTAACTCAAATAGCCAGCGGGACGGGTCTTCGTGGTGGTTTAGATTTCGACAGTTCCGGAAACCTTTTTGGCGTATACATAGCAACGGGCACCTTTTCTGTTTTGCCAGTCGCATCAGGCACATTATTTGGGCAATCGGTGACTGCGAATACTTCAAAAACCCTCTACTCAGGATCAAATTGGTTCTGGGACTTAGCCGTCGACAGTTCTGGAAATGTTTTTCTTGCTGATGGATGGGGTTTGCAAGGTGTTTTCGTAATGCCAGTGAGTTCTGGAACATTACTTGGACAGGCAGTTACCGCTAACACGGTTGAAAAAATCAACGCTTTTGGTACTGCTAGATATGCGGGCATCGATGCAGACGGATCTGACGCAATTTATGCAAATGTCTATGCAGGAACAACTAAGGTAATTTCTCCGACCTCCAGAACTATCTTTCAAACATCAATCTCTGCGAATACTCTGACTAATTTGAGTTCTACCTCGGGATATATTCTTCAAGGATTATTGATTGCATCAAATGGAGACATTATTTCCGGAGGGAACAGTACCTATCGTCTTATTGCTACTCCAGATTTCACTGTGCCGGGCGCACCAACGATTGGCATCGTGACTGCACTCTCGCCGACTAGTGCATCAGTAGCTTTTACGGCCCCAACCAGCAATGGTGGTGCAACAATTCAAAGCTACACTGTAACTTCTACACCCGGCTCAATTACTGGACAAGTATTTCAGTCAGGATCGGGGAGCCTCATTGTTACAGGGCTTACTTCCTCCACCGCTTACACATTCAGGGTTAGAGCATCAAATAGCGTAGGAACATCTACATCTTCTAGCGCCAGTATCTCCATAACAACTCCCGCCACTAATGAGGAGATTGCTGCACAAGCAACGGCAGCAACTCGCGCCGCCGCCGCTAAACGTGAAGCCCAGAAAAGATCTGCGCGGGATGAGATGATTGCACGTTTTAAGAAATCAGAGAAAGCGAGCCTTGAATTATTCAATCAGGCAGAGATTTTTGGGATCACACCGGCAAATATTGATGAGTTACATACAGAGATCTTCGCCTTCTCTGAGGATTCTCGAACAGACATTGCTCAAGTTCTAAAGTTAGCCCGTAAACACGAAGTCCTTGGCGTCATCTCGTCCGAGCGGGTGAAACAGGTCTACTCCAATAGTTTGATTGAGATTGGTTTAATCCATAAAGAGAGCAAGCACAAGGCAACTCTGACCCGAGTGGTGAAAGAGCTCGCGAAAGAGGAGCGCCTCACCTACACGAAAATCAAAGATGCAATAGAGGCAGAGATGGACATAATCCAAGCCAGACAGGAAAGACTGAAGAAAGTAGTAGCACTTATCGCCTCACATCGGAATCGCTAAGGCTTTAGCTTCAATCCTCCAAGCGTGAGTTCGACCTCCACTGAGGGCACAATTTGCAAAGCATGATTAAAATGGCCGGATGCGAAAGTACTTAATGATGGCATTTATTATGATTCAATCATTGTTGCCTAATCACGCTATTGCTTCAGATATAGAGGCTCCAGTAATCACTGCTCTTTCATCTGCTTCTGGAACAACTCAATGGTACGGATATGTTGGAGTCTCGTTCCGAGTAACTGATGACGCTGGGTGTTGTACTTCTGGTCTTATGGAAGTAGTTTCCCAGTCCGGCGAAGTAAAAAAATCTTTAGCGATAACTCAGCAGTCTCCACAGTTCCCCCTCAGCACAACTTTTAATGCTCGCATCAACTTCACTGGAGACCTACTCGGTACTTTCAATGTTCGTGCGACGGTGACGGACTTTTCTGGAAAATCCACCACCCAAGGTTTGGGATCAATTGAAATTTATCAACCGGACTGGGGTCCTCCATCAATGTCTGGAGGAACTTACTCAGGATCCTTCCTTCCTGGGCAGAGCATTAGTGGCGATTTCTGGGCCAATGATGATAAAGATTGCTGTGCAAGTGCCTCGATCGCACTGTTTAATTCGCAAGGCAATCAAGTAGTAACTGGCTCAACCTCCTTGGTATCACGATTCAATACTAGGTCTTCCAATTACGCTGGATCAATACAACTTCCGCTGGATTTACCTTCAGGAAATTATGATGTGAAAGCACAGGCTGTAGATAATCTGGCAAAGGTTTCAGATTGGGGTGTTGTAGGATCAATTACTGTTTTGGATCCAACGCCAACGCCAACACCAACACCAACGCCAACGCCAACACCAACACCAACGCCAACGCCAACGCCAACACCAACGCCAACGGAAATAGCGATTCCAATCCCTTCGGTTTCTCCATCACCAATCCCTACAGTCACTGCAACAGCAACACCTTCGGTTTCACCTACACCTTCGGTTTCACCTACACCTTCGGTTTCACCTACACCTTCGGTTTCACCTACACCTTCGGTTTCACCTACACCTTCGGTTTCACCTACACCTACTAAGTCACCTACACCTACTAAGTCACCTACAGTTACCAAGTCATCGAAACCAAAACTGATCACAATTACGTGCGTTAAAGGGAAGTTGACAAAGAAAGTCACCGCCGTTAAGCCTAAGTGCCCTTCTGGGTACAAAAGGAAATAGATCTCGCATCTCTGAATCTTTCTTTGGACCGAAGTAAACTCCCGATGCTAATTTTGTGACTGGTTAGAATTTGTACATTATCCAACGAATCTCACCAGATTCAGTCACAATTTTGTAGAGTTAATCCATGAAGAACAAATCAAGCGTTTTGATAATCCTAATCTTAGCTGTATCAGTCTTGCCTTTATCTGCAGCACAAGCTTGGAAAGCAGAGAATGTAACGAACAGCGTGGGGGAGTCCACCTTCTATACTCAAACGTATGAGGTTGTAGGCGTCGGACAAACCGACAAGCTTGGGAGTAATGCAACCATCGTTAAAACCTTCACCATCGGTTGCTCTGAAGGACTCCTTGAAATACTTTTATATGAACATAATATAAAGACAGATGAGTTGCTATATATGGGCAAATCTACTCAATTGCAAATATCAATTGATAACTCAAAGTCATTCTCTGTAAAAGTTAAAGAGAAAGCCGTAGCTAATGTTATTTCTGTAGTTAATCCAAAACCCTTATACAAGAAGCTGGCAAACTCGAAGCAGGTTAAAATTGTTTACAAGATCGGGGGCACCTCTTGGGTTGGGCGCTTTAAAACAATAGGACTGAATGCCTATTCCGAAAGCTTTTCTCGCTACGGATGCACCCTTTAAGAAGGAATGAGTTAGCCTACGCCGCTCAGTCAAAGCTCCCACTCCTCAGCCTTTTAGGTCTTCAAGCGCTCAATATTGAATTCAAGCCTTGCTGGGAATGTATTTACATGTTCTAAATTGTTGCCCAACTCGCTACCATTTGAAAACGAGGCCTTGAAGGATTCGACTTCGACTCACGTTTGATTCGGTAATCAGCAGTAATCAAGAAAATAGGGAGTAGAAGTGATCTCAAATCGCAAGAAGACTCTGATGGTCATTCTTGCATTGGCAGCCCTTTCCATATTGATTTTCTCGCGTTGCACGCCAAACCAAATCGAATCTCGATCGATTGAAGCGCCTACGTTCGCGCCGACACCAACATCTACATCAATACCCATAGTGGAAGAGTCAACGCCGCAAATGCCTACGGAAGAGACATCTCCCGTAGTCTCAAACCCTGCCTCACCAAAAGCAAAACCAACCGTTAAACCTTCTGCGATAAGCACCAAAACGGCTACCCCAGCACCAATAAAGTCGGTTAAGCCAACGAGTAGTCCGAGTGAAGAAGTTATCGCCCCAGATGCGACCGTTATAAACGATGCTAATGGAGATGGTCTGCCAGATTACATTAAACCAACAGTGACATTTACTAACATCACTTGCGTGATCATAGATGATGAATACCTCTATAGATACGAAGTGAATTTCTTTGGAGGCGACAATTACTCACTTAATGACGGCGGCGGATTCCGCGGATTCCAAATGAGACTAGAAAATGGCAAATTCTGGTTTTCTTATCCAGAACCCAAGGTGATTCGACCGGATATCAACAATTACTACAAAATCAGATCTACTTTAGAGAGAAGTTGGACTTGGTTTAGGTCAAGTCGTGGCAAGGCCCGCGTAAGTGGCATCGGGGTTCGAAGTCCGCTCTATCTTTACCCCCTCGACACTGGCATCGCCGAAACTGTTCGATATCCCGATATTGATTACTCTCTATGTAAGTAATGACCAGCTGTGACCTTGTTTTTTGTTTAGAAGTATAGATAAAGTTTCGATATGACCCTTAAAAAATGTAATGACTGTAAGACTGAATACCAGGATCAAGATGCCCAGCGTTTTGGTCACTGCCCCAACTGTGATTCAACATTCTTTAGTCTTGTATCACTTCGAGAGGTAGCATCTACTACAACTGAAAACTCG
>JBILRA010000053.1:0-7883 GCA_044372915.1 Candidatus Planktophila sp. | reverse complement strand
AGTAACTCGATGACCTGATCACTATCGCCCCGCATAGGTTCTATCGCAACGAAATCTAAGAATGTGGCACCTGTATCAAGGTCGCTTCCAAAGCTGTTAAGTGATCTGACGGTGAGGCCAGCTTCTGCAATAACTGCATGCAGTTCATCCCAATCAAGATATGTTGTGGCTTCAACTGGAAGAGGCGCAGTAGCGCCTATTGATGCACTCGACCAAGCGGCCTGAAAGAACTCATCATTTGTGGCAATAAGGTCTGCAGTACGCGATTTGATTCGTTCGTCATCAATAAAAATTACTTCACTCTTTGCAGGCATGCGCGAAGCAATCGTCTCAAGTTCATCGATGAGCATCGGAACTAGGGATTCCATCCCATCGCATGAAATTCCTTGAGCAATTTTTCCAAGAATCTCTGAGGCCGAAGGATATTTGTTCTCGAGTGTGCCAGCACGTTCCTGAACCTCGGGCGTCAGAATAAATTCGCGGCAAGGGAGAATTTCAATCTTCTCAGTAACAGGGGCTTGTGTACGCTGATCTGAGACATCAAAGTACTTCATCTCTTCAATCTCATCACCAAAGAAATCAATGCGCACGGGATGAATAGCTAGCGGGAAGAACACGTCAATAATTCCACCGCGAACAGCGAACTCTCCACGTTTTTCGACAAGATCAGTTCTGGAGTAAGCATTTAAAACCAAATGCTCAACAAGGCGAGTCAGTGAGATTTCTTGCCCTACTTCTAGCGTGAGTAACGGTTGTGAAGAGATTGCCGAAATAAATCTGTGAATTGCTCCTCGCACCGGTGTAATCACAATTGGATGGAGAGCGTGCGTTGCTGCTAATGAGTTTAGCGTGGCAACTCGACGAGCCACTGTGTCACTGCGTGGACTCAAGCGTTCATGAGGAAGTGTCTCCCAGGCAGGAAATTCAAGAACTACATCATGTAATTCACGTAGCTCGTGTGCCAAATCCTCTGCACTCCGTGAAGAACTTGTGATGACAAGTACGGGACGTTCTTTTGCGCGTGCTGCAAGAAGAAATGGGTATGACGAACTTGGTGCAATGATTTTGCTTGAGTGAAGCAGCGCGTCATTGACCTCTGGGTTAATCTCGATTGCTGAGATAACACCGCGCATAATCCACCCCCCAATAGCAACTGGCCCCGCTTGGTCAAGACCAGGGGGCTATGAGCAAAGTCTACGGTGTGTGCGATGCACAGATTTCCCTGCGAGAATATGCGCATGACAAACCGAGATGAGTCGCTACGCGCTGATGTCCGTCGATTAGGCGATCTCCTCGGTCACACTCTTGTTCGCCAAGAAGGGCAAGAGCTTCTGGATCTCGTGGAAAGCGTGCGAAAGGCTGTACGCGAAGGAACGGGCGGGGAAGTTCTTAAGGATTTATCGGTAGATGATTCGATCCAGCTCGTTCGAGCGTTTAGTACTTATTTTCACCTGGCAAATGTTGCTGAGCAGGTAAACCGTGTACGCATTATCTCAGAATCTCGCGAGATCAACGGTTCATGGATTTCTCGTGCTGTAGATAAAATCATTGCAGCACAGAAGGCTCAGCTTCCTGGTCATCAATTTTCACAAGAAGATCTCGAACAATGGGTTGGTGAATTAAGTGTTCGCCCAGTCTTCACCGCTCACCCAACAGAGGCTGCGCGACGGTCGATTCTTAATAAACTCGGAGAGATTTCGCGCCTTCTTGATTTACCAAAGAGTGTGACAAACACACAATCACTAGCTGAAATTGTTGATCTGCTATGGCAGACAGATGAACTGCGCGTTGATCGACCTGAGCCGCTCGATGAAGCGATGAACGCTCTTTATTATCTAGATGATCTTGCTCGCACGACAGTGCCAGAAGTGTTGAATGAGTTTGCACATGAGTTAAAACGTTTAGGTGTTGATTTACCAGTAACTGCCAAACCACTCACATTTGGAACGTGGATCGGTGGCGATCGTGATGGCAATCCAAATATCACTCCTGAGATCACTAAGGCTGCCGTAGCTTTACAAGTGGCTCATGCAATTCGCACAACGATTGCAGCCATGGATCAACTGCGCCAAATGCTCTCCGTCTCCACTCGCATCACAGGCGCAACTCCTGAACTTTCAGCATCTGTCGAGGAAGATTTAAAGCACATACCTGAATTTGAACCTCGTTTCTTACGCCTCAATGTCCAAGAGCCTTATCGTCTCAAGGCGACGGCAGTCGTGCACCGTTTAGTTCTCACTCGTGAGCGTCACGCACAAGGCGGACCTCATGTACCGCATCGTGATTACAAAGATACTGCCGAGCTCTTATCTGACTTAACGTTGATGCGTGATTCACTCTTTGCTCATCGTGGAGAGTTAATTGCTACGGGATTACTCGAAAGAACTATTCGCTCTGTTGCAGCCTTTGGAATTACCCATGCAACCCTTGATATTCGTGAGCATTCTGATGCCCACCATGCAGCTCTTTCTCAGATTATCGGCGGTTCATATCCAACACAGAGCCACGAAGAACGCTTTAAAACTCTCATTGCTTTACTCGCAGAGCCGAAGAACCAGCAGACCTCATCCCTTACCGGCAATGATGCCAAGACTTTTAATACCTTCGTCGCCATCAACGAATTGATTGAGGATTTCGGACCAGAGATTATTGAGACCTACATCGTCTCGATGACAAAGGGTGCTGACGATCTGATCGCTGCAACGGTGCTTGCTAAATGGGCTGGGTTGGTTGATGTATCGGCAGACCGTGCAAAGATCGGATTTGCTCCTCTACTTGAAACTGTTGCCGAACTCCGCGCAGCAGGTGAGATTCTCGAAACACTTTTATCTGATCCGACATATCGAAAAGTTGTTGAACTTCGTGGAAATATTCAAGAAGTCATGTTGGGATACTCTGACTCAAATAAAGATGCAGGAATTGCAACAAGTCAGTGGGAGATTCACCGCGCACAGCGTCAACTTCGTGATGTCGCAATGAAATACGGCGTTCGTCTTCGTTTATTCCACGGTCGCGGAGGATCTGTTGGTCGCGGTGGCGGCCCTACCTATGAAGCTCTTGTCGCTCTTCCTTGGGGATCTATTGATGGTGAAATCAAAGTAACCGAACAAGGTGAAGTAATTAGCGATAAGTATTCATTGCCTGCATTAGCCCGCGAGAATGTTGAGCTCACGTTGGCTGCATCACTTGAAGCAACGATTTTAAACCGTGCTCCACGACAAGATAAGAAAGAGTTAGAGCGTTGGAATCTCTGCATGGATGTCATCTCTGATGCCTCTTTTGCGCAATACCGAAAGTTGGTCGATCATCCTGATCTTCCGGCTTATTTCTACGCCTCAACACCAGTAGAACAACTCGGAAATCTATTCCTTGGTTCACGCCCATCGCGCAGGCCAGATGCAACATCAGGTTTGGGATCACTACGCGCGATTCCTTGGGTATTCGGATGGACCCAATCACGACAAATTGTGCCAGGCTGGTTTGGTGTGGGATCAGGACTTAAGGCCGCACGCGATGCTGGCAAGAGCGATGATATGAAATCAATGCTTAAAGATTGGCACTTCTTCCATACATTTATCAGCAATGTAGAGATGACGCTGGCTAAGACAGATTTGGTGACAGCTCGTCGTTATGTAGAAACTCTTGTTCCGAAAGAGCTCCATCACTTCCTTGATGAAATCACTGCCGAATTCGAGCTTACTGTTTCTGAGATCCTGCTACTCACCCAGAAAGATTCGCTCTTGAGTGAACAGCCTGTTCTGGCACGCACGCTACAAGTACGTGATGCCTATCTTTCACCTCTGCACTTGCTGCAGATCAACCTTCTACAGCGCGTCCGTGCCAAGGGTGATTCTGCAGATCCAACGCTGATTCGTGCGCTACTTCTGACGATTAATGGTGTTGCTGCAGGCCTTCGAAATACTGGCTGATCTACGAATTAAATTTTGATTGGGTGAATTCAAGCCCTTTTTCGATCAGGGATTCAACAACATCACTACCGCGCTCAATAAACTCGCCTAAAGACTGCTTCTCTTCCTTACTGAATTGTTTTAAGACAAAGTCTGCTGGATCTTGTTGGCCCATTGGGCGACCGATACCTAGACGGACGCGGTAATAATCTGGAGTGTCAAAGGCAGAGGTCATTGATTTCAAACCGTTGTGGCCATTATCGCCACCGCCTAGTTTGCTACGGATGACTGAGTATCCAATATCTAACTCATCGTGCAAGACAATAATCTTTGCAGGTTCAACCGAGTAAAAATTAGCGAGAGCCTTTATCGGCCCGCCAGTTTCGTTCATATAACTATTTGATTTAGCGAGAATTATTGGATGCGCATCAACACCAACGCCTAATTTATAGGCAGCAATCTGGGTGCGAGATTTGTGATTTGCAAGCTTTACATTGTGGCGTTTTAAAAGATGGTCAATAACCATCTGACCCACATTGTGACGGGTGGCAGCGTATTGATCCCCTGGATTACCAAGGCCCACTACCAACCACGTCATAATGAGAAAGGGTACGGGTTAAGCGTCTTTCTTTTCAGCATCTGCAGCTGGTGCCGCAGCATCTGTTGCTACTGGAGCTGCCGCCTCTTCTACCGCAGCTGTTGAACGCTCAGACAAGTGAACGATAATCATCTTTGGATCGCTCACAAGAGTTGTGCCTGCAGGAAGAACAACCTCTGATGCATAACGTGAAGTACCAGCTGACATTCCTTCAATATCAAGTGTGACGAACTTAGGAATAGATGTTGCTTCGGCTTCAACTTCGATTGTGTGGTTAACGTGCTCAAGGATGCCGTCTGGATCGTGCTTTCCTTCAGTGTGAACAGGAACGTCAACGGTAACTTTCTCACCACGACGAACAAGTACGAGGTCGATGTGCTCGAGGATCTGCTTAAGTGGATGGCGAACTACTGACTTTGGAAGTGTGAGTTCAACCTTTCCATCAATATCAATGTTTAGGAGAACGTTTGACTCCTTGAGGGCTACGCCAAGTTCGCGTGCTGGCAATGTGATGTGAAGTGGCTTCGCTCCATGGCCGTAGATAACTGCTGGGACAAGTCCTGCAACGCGTGCACGACGTGAAGCACCTTTACCAAATTCGGTACGTGATGTTCCCTTGATTGATACTTCTGCCATTGTCTTACTCCCTTAGCGCTGTAGATACTTCACTTGCAATTCTTGAAGTGATTGCATGAAGTTCCAGCAGGAGTTGATCCCTACGCCGTCGATCACGGATAAATTTCACCCTCGCCGGAACAGGGCAAAGATTAGCCTGAGTTAGCTGTGTCCGTCAAAAAGGCTTGTTACTGAGCCATCTTCGAAGACTTCACGGATCGCCCGACCCAAAAGTGGGGCGATGGTGAGCACGGTGAGCTTGTCGAAACGCTTATCTTCAGCGATCGGAAGTGAGTTTGTGACAACAATTTCAACAGCACGAGACTCTTTCAAGCGCTCAACAGCAGGGCCCGAAAAGACTGCGTGGGTTGCTGCGATGATGACATCTTTTGCGCCACCTTCAAAGAGGGCATCAACAGCCTTCGTAATTGTTCCTGCGGTGTCAATCATGTCATCGATAACAACGCATGTACGGCCTGTGACATCACCTACGACGCGACCTGTTACTGATTCATTTGGTACAAGCGGATCGCGTGTCTTATGGATAAATGCAATCGGGCAACCACCGAGAAGTTCTGACCAACGTTCTGCAACGCGAACTCGTCCTGAGTCAGGAGAAACAATTGTGAGCATCGAACGATCAACTTTGCTTCCAACATAATTGGCGAGCATTGGTAGAGCAAAGAGATGATCTACTGGACCATCAAAGAAACCTTGAATCTGAGAAGTGTGAAGATCGACAACCATTAAACGATCAGCACCAGCAGTCTTATAAAGATCAGCCATCAAACGTGCAGAGATTGGCTCACGTCCACGGTGCTTCTTATCTTGACGAGCATATCCGTAGAAGGGTGCAACGACTGTAATGCGCTTTGCCGAAGCTCTCTTGAGAGCATCAACCATGATGAGTTGTTCCATGATCTGCTTATTTACTGGGGCAGCATGTGATTGAAGTACGAATGCATCACATCCACGAACAGATTCTTCGAATCGAACGAAAATTTCACCATTTGCAAAATCATAAGCAGAGGTTGGGGTAAGTGGGACGCCTAGTTCGGATGCAACTTCATCTGCTAACTCTGGAAAACCTCGTCCCGTAAAGAGTCGTAATCTTTTTTCGGAAGTTAATCTGAGTTCGCTCACAGAAGTTAGCCCTTCTTCCCATCATCATGACGCGAGGCCGCATCTGCTGATTGTGTACCGGATCGCTTGCGCAGGACCCAACCTAATACATTTCTCTGCTTTGCCCTAGCAACCCCAATTGCTCCGGGTGGCACATCTTCAGTAATCACTGAGCCAGCGGCTGTATACGCGCCATCTCCGATCGTGATCGGGGCCACCAACATGGAATCGCTGCCGATTCGCACATGATCTCCAACCACGGTGTGGTGTTTTTCAACGCCATCGTAATTTACGAAAATTGTCGCAGCACCGATATTGCTGCCCTCACCGATTGTGGCATCGCCAACATATGAAAGGTGCGGAACCTTTGAACCGTCACCAACAACAGCATTCTTCATCTCAACAAATGCTCCGGCCTTACTTGATGCACCGAGTTGGGTACCTGGACGTAAATATGTAAATGGTCCAACGCTTGCATTGGCACCGATAACAGCACCTGTGCAGTGAGATTCAATCACCTGCGCACCAGAGGCAACGGTGCAATTAAGCAATGTGCTGCGAGGCCCGATAACGGCGCCGCTTGCAACCTTTGTTGACCCGGCAATCCATGTACCTGGCAATAACGTGACATCACTTTCAACTGTGGCAGTTGAATCAACCCAGGTTGAGATTGGATCAACAATAGTCACGCCAGCCTTCATTAAATTATCATTAATCAGATCGCGCAGAAGAGCGGCGCTTTCAGCAAGTTGAGCACGGTCATTGACTCCGAGAATCTCAATAAAGTCTTCGATGAGAACCGCTGCGATTGATCCACCATCATTACGGAGGATTTCAAGAACATCGGTGAGATAGAGCTCGCCTTGTGAATTATCGTTTTTTAATTTCCCAATCGCTGCTGCAAGTTTTACGCCATCAAATGCGTAGACCCCAGAATTAACTTCGTAGATTGCCTTCTCTTCATCGCTGGCATCGCGCTCTTCAACGATACGAAGTAATGAACCATCTTCGCTGCGAACAATTCGGCCATACCCTGTTGGATCTGGGTGCTCAGCAGTCATGACAGATGCTGCGAACTTTCCTTTATGGTGAACTTCTAAAAGTGCTTCGAGTGAAGCGCCGGTAAGCATCGGGGTATCTCCTGCAAGAACTAAGACTGTTCCCTGTGGACTGGAGATTTGGGAACTTGTCCCTGCGAGCGCCAATTGGGTTGCATGGCCGGTACCACCGCGGTGTTCTTGAAAAACCGTTGTCGCGTGAGGTGCAATCTTGGCAACGTGTGCTTCAACAAGTTCACGCCCTGCACCGACAACAATGCAAAGATTTTTACCCTTGAGCCCACTGACTGCATGAAGAACATGGCCAAGGAGTGTGCGACCAGAAATTTCGTGGAGAACCTTGGGAGTTGTGGATTTCATCCGCGTGCCTTCTCCAGCGGCGAGAACAACCACTGTTTCAAGGCTCATGAGTGAAGTCTATCTTGCTCCGCCTGCTTATTCGGCGGGCACTTGCATTGCTCCGCCACCAGGTATCGATCCTGGACCCTGGGCTTCAAAGGCCCATGTGCTAGCCACTACACAATGGCGGAACCCGTATTCTCCCTCATTACTTGGGGTGCTGGCGACCAGAATCCGCGCAAT
>JBILRA010000052.1:0-7896 GCA_044372915.1 Candidatus Planktophila sp. | reverse complement strand
GTGGCGTTGTGCTTCCAGACGAGAAGAACTTAATGCGAAAAATTGTTCCTAGGCATTGACGTGGATCGAGTCCAAGAATCTCAACGTTTACAACATATGGATTGGCAGCGCCTTCTCCGGTAACCAAGTTGACGCCAACCCATTGATCACAGGCTTTAACTTGGAAGATTCCCTGTCCGAATTCTTGACGACCGCCACTGAGCGAAATATTGGCAGCAACTGTTGAACTCAAGACACCCATAACGAGAAGGAAGATTCCGATATTGAGTTTTGCGCGAGATGAGCGCGGACTCTCTTGCTCAACGATTCCGTCTTCAAAGTCATCGGGGTTGGCAGGGTCGTTAAAGTAACTCATGACCCTCCCCCTTGTATTGCGATGGTGCAACTAGACCCACATCTTACCTCTCGCCTCATGGGGTCACCACGAGCGCAAATTCAGAGACTGCAAGCCCCTTTGATGTGATGACAGTAACTTTTCCGGTTCTAGTGCCCGCGGGAACAGTGACAGTTATCTGGGTTTTAGCTGGATTAATTGTGTAGCCAGTCCCAGTGATTCCACGCCAGAACTTAAGTTCAAAGAGTGGATCGCTTCCGTTAAAGCCCACACCGTTAATTAGTAGTGAAGTTACTCCCGCCGTTGCTGCATAAGTAGATAGAGATGAAATCATCGGAGCTAAGTCAATATCAACTGTCACATCGCTTTCTCCCGAGAGAGCGATATTTGGGCCACTTCCCACAGCTGGTGCTGGTTGATTGATAACCCAGAGCAAGAAGAAAACAGTGGCCGTTGTTGTCTCCGTTAAGTAATTGCGTGAATACGCTTTCTTAATCTGCAAATTACAAGCTCCTGCAGAAGTGGAAGTCATAGTGTCACCACTAATTGCACATCCCGTTGCAGTACTGCCCGCCACGACAGTTTGCGTGCGAGCACCTGAGCCAGAACCACCAAGAATTGTGACTGTGAATGGAAGTCCCAAAGTCGCACCGTATGTGTTTACTCGCAAAGAATCCTGTCGTGCCTGAGTTATATCAAGTCCTGATCGTTGAAACACAACAGCTTGATAACTAGAAAGAAGGCCACTGGTCATCGTGATTGTGTCAACGCTTACGGTATATGAATCAACGAATGTCGGAACTGTTGTCACAGTGATTGTGTCAGGCGAATATGCGCGGATTGGGCGCAAGGTAATCGCAGTCCCCAACTTATCCGTTGGTGAGACTAATCCCCCATCGCCAAACCAATAGGTATCCGCACGGCTACTCAATGTCGGATCTTGAGTGGATGACCAGTAATTTCTGATTGAAAGATTGCCTGCCAAGCTGGGCGCATAGAGAGCGTCATACATCTCTTTCAGCTCGAGAGTCGATGGTAAGAACCAGTCAGATTTTGTGCCAAAAGTTAGATCTGCTGCAACCTTTGCTGCAACTGAATTTGTGGTCAGCGCGTTGTTTATCAACCGAGTGTTTTCCGCGCCCGCACCGATAGCACTGAGCGTTCCTGTCACAGAAGTTGCAGCCCTAGCCCACGCAGTAGTTGATTCAACTGAGAGTCCAGACCAATTGATAGGTGCAACTTCTAAATATCTTCCGCCAGTACTTATGCCAGATGCCGAATTGATAGCTGTAGGTGAGATGTAGAAGATTGTGCCGCCACCAGGACCAGTATCTCCAACTTCGCAACCACCACCTTGTGAACATGGCTTTGTCCAGTCGATACCCGTGTACTTTTGAGTGAATGTTGCAGTATCAGATGAGACAAGCCCTGAAATACCAAATGCAGGAAGTGATGTTGCCTGCTGATTATTAAATACCTGTGTAGTTGCTACTCCGGCAGTCACTGTGATGGTGTCTGCTTTTGTTACAGTAAATGTGATTGGCAGTGAGGTTGACTGTGAGAAATTATCGGTGACGGTGATGGTGTCATAGTAGGTACCTGGTGTCAGTGATTCTTGAACACTGAGCTTAACCTGACCCGGTATTGATGCTGTATCCCAGGTAATCCCTGTTCGGTTGCCTGTCGCCAACGTGACAGTCTTGGTATCTCCACCAGAAGTTACCGTGAAGGTTTCGATATTGAGTGCTCCATATTTTTGAGTTGGCTTCAAGATTCTTTGGCTCGAGCTATCAAAGCGATCTTTAGTTGCGTTGAAATTGAGTGCAACCTGTGAATCGGAGAGTGAAACGTTGTATGCGCGGACCTCTGCAATAGAGCCAGTGTAGAAGTAAGTGCTATCCCAACGTTTTCCAATAAAGTAACCCTTCGTATTGAGTGTTCCATAAAGAGAATATGTAGCACTTCCAAGTAGGGCGCCATTGAGAAACGTCCGCAACGTCGTGCCATCATAAGTTCCAGTGATATGCATCCAAGTATTCGCGATAGGCGTTATAGGGAAATTCGCAAAACGCCAGCCATTGCCACTATAAAATCCGACGTAAATTTTTCCAGTGTTTTGATCGAGATCGCCTATCGTGAGAGAGATTTGCTCACCAGCAGTGTTATACATCTGGCTCAGTATTTGAGTTCCATTAGGTATAGTTCCCGAAGATGGACGTATCCACGCTTCGATTGTGTAGGCGCTGGTAAATTGCGACCCTAAATACGGGGTGTAGTAACACGTATCGGTTCCATTGAAGGTGAAGTGGCCGCCAAAATCATTGGAGAAGGTTGGTGCCTTACATAGAGTCCCCACCGTATCTGTGGATGTCGCATTACTAGTGATTGCATTCTTTTTATTGCCACTCATATCATTCCAGGGCAGGCTATTGGTGGCCACGCCATCAATACCTAATACACCCCAGCGATTAGATGCATCAAGATTAAGAACCTGACCGTTCTTAACGACCTCTCCCCCAGCGGTAAGCGATGGTGGAGCCGAGATAGTTATGGTCAGTGGAATGCTAAAGGTTGCCGAGACCGAATCCGTAACCGTAATTGTCTCCAAATATGTACCCACTGTTGCAGTATCTGAAATTCTCAATACTGGGCTCATCGCAGTTGTTGAATCCAATGTAATTCCAGGGATTATCGGAGACAGTGAATATCGATAGGTCGATGTGCCAGCAAAGACTGTATAGGTATCACTACGCGCCACATTGATAGTTTTTTTAATCGTATTTATCCCTGTCATCGACAGTGCCCCATTAATGACGGCAAATACCGTTGACGAATCAGTGATAAATAATCCCGCTGTATCAGAATCAGTGACAGTTAATCGATAGAGGTAATTACTTCCTGTTGTTGAAGTATCAGTAGGTACCCAACTAAAGAAGGCGTTATTGGCACCGGTACCTTGTTTGATGGTTGTGAAAGTTCCGCCAGATCCCGCAGTGGTTGATTCCCACTTAAAGGTTCGAGTTAACATCGCCGTAGCGCTATCTTGCGCAACATTGGTAGTGAAAGTCTCTGTCATTCCGACGTTAAGGTATGCAGTCGTTGGCTTTGTATAAGTTGGGCGCGTGGCTGTGATGTAGCGAATTATCACGGCACCTGCTGATCCACTAATTCCTGCACCGCTAGCGATAGCGGTACTACCGTAAGAAACAGAACCACCCCAACCATTATTTGGCGTGGTGTAATTTGCATCAACGCTCCACGTTGAATGGAATTGATTGCTTCCAGTGTGTCCGTATTCGACATTAGTTACTGGATCGATAAAGCCATCTCCTGGAATTCCATAGCACCCGCTTGTGGTTGCAGCTCCGCGCGCACTTCCGCCGAGTCCGCCCCAACCCCAGCCACCCTGTGCGCCGTTATATCCCGAAGGAACAGTTCCACCGCTTGAGCCCAACGCAGCACAAGAACCAGCTGTTCGACTTCCGCCACCGCCGCCACCTGTGGCAACAGTTGAGCCACCAGCGCCTGGATTGTTATTGCTTCCACCGCCGCCACCTCCGAGAGCGGTTAAACCAGCTCCGACACCAAGATAACTACTTTGTCCATTTCGATCACTCGCATCATTTGCCTTAACTGTTGCACCCCGTCCGCCCGCGCCAACTGTCACAGGAATAAATGATGAAGGATTAAATGCTTGCACCGGTACGTATGTGACACCACCACCGCCTCCTGCACCTGCAGGGTATTCATTTTTAGAATCTGATTTTCCTGCTCCACCGCCGCCACCGACAACAATTGTTGAAGCTGCGGTTACCGACTCGGGAACTTTCCAACCACCAGTTTGCGTAATGTATGTGCGCGGAAAAGTAATTGTTGTATACGGTCCCAATGTCGATGTGACTTTGACATCCTCAAAGACCATATTTGTCACTGCCTTCATATAACTGCGCCCTGGTCCAAATTGCGCAATGTTCTGTAAATCCGAGGAATTAGATAAGGTGCTGGAATTGAAGTCGTAATAGAGAGAAAGGTTAGGGGAGCTAGTTGCATTCGAATGCATATCACTAGCTATTTCGGCGCCAGTCCGTGCAACTGACCAAAATTTCAACTCATCTATCGCGCCACTAAATCGAGTGTTATCTGATCTCGCACCAATATAATAATAATCAGTCGGTGCTCTCACGACATCTGAAGTGGATCCACTTGCAGTTGCGCCCCCAGTGTACGGATTACCCACATGTGTATAGGCAAGTTGGCCATCGAGATGAATTTCAACCGAATTAGCCTGATTGCCAATAAACTTCTTTGTCATCGCTATGTGGTGCCATTCATTTGAAGCAACCTTGACTCCAGTGTTGACCCAAACCCATCTACTCGTTGTTCCATCCAATGCGAATTGAAATACCCCATTGTCGATTTTTGTTACGAGGACGTTCTCCGAGCTAAAGATTGCACAAATACCTGTGGCACAGCTGGTTGCGGGTTTGACCCAAGATTGAACTGTAAAAGTATCGTTGACTACAAAGTCATTCCTATAAAAGCCCTTGTAGAACTGTCCGCTAAAAACACCAGCAGTATCAAGTTCCGAGTTTGTCGATGGTCGTTCGATTGTCAATCCGTTGACGCGAGCAATCCAATTCTCCATCAGTATGATTTCTGAATGCGACAATCGCCGATTGAAGAAAATCATGTCAGCAACTTCCCAAGCTGATGATTCGCCATTCCAATAGTTATTTATACCCGTAACTCCACCAGGCAGAGCCTGATTTGCTAGATAGCTTGCGTCATTGGGCTCAAGGGTTGCATCTACACCATCAGCCCGGTAATACCTCAGTTGATCAGTTGAAAGAAGCCAACGGTAAGCACCCGCCGAGGAACATTGTGAAGGCGTCAACCAAGTCTGGTGATGTGCGCACTTGTAGGTTCCACTGTAATGGCCAGACAAAAAATTTCCTGCATTTGCAGAAATAATTCTTCCTGTAGCCCCACCTGTGACATAACGAGTGAGATGGAACATTGTGTAATCAGTGGGAAGGGTCAAGAGATTGATTTTTACCCCTGTTCCACCTTTTGCTACTAACAATGTCTTACTTGATTGCGTGGAATTTGCGCCATCTGTTGTGCCGCGGGTGGTTAGAGATGGAGTGCCAGTTATCGCAGCATCGGCTACGGATGCAGTATTACCAGAGGAATCGATCCAACCTTTTCGAGTTAAATCCAAAACCTGTAAATCACTAGGACTGTATCGAGCCGAGACAGAAGCGGCAAGTGATAGTGGAAAAGCATCAGCCGCATTTGTTGCATAACGAATCAAGATGACACCTGATCCACCTTTGCCGCCATTTATCTTGAGTCCACTACCGGTCGCGAGACCGCCACCGCCACCGCTGCCGCTACCGGGAGTGGCATTACTTCCAGGGGCGTTAAGTGAACTCGAAACTGCATAACCACCTGCACCGCCACCATTTGCTCCAGCAGCCGGTGTAGTTGCTGCGCTGTTCGGGCAGGCGCCTCCACCTCCGCCACCACCATACGAACTTAGTGTGCCTAAAAAGTAGGTTGATATTCCTGTCTTTCCTGCACCGCCGACATTAAAGCATGACGGACTGGTACCACCCGCTCCACCAGCAAAACCACCATTGACTGCAACGCCACCTGCAGCCGAGCCAGATCCCGGCGCCGAAGTTCCAGCAGAACCGCCCGCCGCAGAAAACACTGTTCCACTTGCAAGCGTAATTGTCGTTGACTCGCCAGCTATGGGACCCCATGAATATCCCCATGAGCCACCAGCACCACCACCACCGGATTTAAGAGTTAAATTCGAATTCGGAGTCACCACTACAGCGGTTCGCGAAAGTGCAGCTCCTCCACCACCGCCGGAACCTCCGTCGCCACCACCGCCACCACCACCGCCGACGATAAAGAAATCAATTACGTTAACGGTGCTGGGAACGGTCCAGGTGCAATTTCCTGTAAAGCTGATTGATTCAACAGTATAGATATCAACCGTTGTTGTGGACTTTGTGCAAGCTGTTGTCGCTTGAACGTTGTAGTCGTAAGTCACATAGCCTGTTGCAGAGTGTGCAATGAGATCATTTGTAACGCTTGTTGCGCGAGAGACTACATAATTTCCGCCGGGTGAACCGCTGATGCCTGCGCACTCGGCGTTAATCTTTGGCGCTAATCCACCTTTACCACCGTAGTACCCGCCACCACCACCGCCGCCACCGCCGCCATCCGAGTTCTGATTAGAGCCAGTACATGTAACGGTACTAACGCCTACTTCACCAAAAAATGATGTGCCGTTATTTTGACGCGTTCCATTCCAATCTTGGGCGTAGTTGTCACCAGATCCCGTTCCACCACCACCACCGGCTCCACCTGCAATTGCAACAATCTCAGAATTAACAGTTGCAACTGATGCAGCACCTGCACCACCTCCTGCGCCGGAACAACCGCCTGCACCTGCGTTACCGCCTGCACCGCCAGAAAAATCGATGCCTTGGAAGTAAGTTCCATTTATCGAATAGGCACCACCGGGAAAATTATCGGATCCGGCTGCGCCACCTGGTGCATTCGATAAACACGCACCTGCTGCAGTTCCAGCATTGCCAGGATAAAGGCCAATCACATCGCCAGGTGTTACTGCAATCGTAATGATTGTTCGTCCAGCAACCGTTCCATTCTTTCCAATGTTGCTGTCGTCTCCACCTTTTCCACCTGCACCACCAACAACGGTAAAGGTGACACTAAAAACTCCCGTTGGAATTTGTATTGTTTGACCCGAACCACCTGATGATGCCGTGACAGTGCCCGTTACAGCTTCCGCTTTTGGCGTAACAATTTCAGGAATGGCAATGGTCGGCACGACACTTTGAACTAACGTGAGAGCTAAAACCGTGACGAGCGAGCGAGCTATGCGGCGAGGGGTGAGTGCTTCTGTAAAAATCACATCAACCCCTTCCACTCATGATTAGAAGGCGATTCTAAACGAAGGGGTTAGCCCGACCAAGTGATGAGGTAGAAATCGTGAAATGACCGGCTATTTCTGTCCTATGGAGTAATCACGAGCGCAAATTCAGAGACGGCAAGCCCTTTTGATGTGATGACAGTAACTTTTCCGGTTCTAGTGCCCGCGGGAACAGTGACAGTTATCTGGGTTTTAGCTGGATTAATTGTGTAGCCAGTCCCAGTGATTCCACGCCAGAACTTAATCTCAAAGAGTGGATCACTTCCGTTGAAACCAACGCCGTTAACAGATATGGATGTAACTCCTGCAGTAGCTGCATATGTAGATAATGATGTGATCATCGGAGCTAAATCAATATCGACGGTTACATCGCTCTTGCCATTCAGGGCTATGGTCGGACCTGTTCCTACTGTTGGAGCAGCTGGCGCAGCCCACGTAATGAAATAGATAAAGGCTGAGACTGTTGCTGTTTCATAATTTTGATCTTGCGCTTTGGTTACTGTCAGAAAACAACTTCCTTCGGTTGTCGTTGTAACCGTGTCACCAACTACTAGGCAACCAGTTGCAGTACCCGCGGTTACGGATTCAATAA
>JBILRA010000051.1:0-7953 GCA_044372915.1 Candidatus Planktophila sp. | reverse complement strand
GTATGATTTCACCAGATCCTCCGCGCGGCATTACCGCGCTGAACTCCCCCAGGGTAGGAATACAGCAAGGGTAGGCGTGCTCTGATGGGTGCGCGGAGGGTCCCTTTAATCTTTAGAATCGCCATAGGCCACGATCAGCAGAGACGAGTAGGGGAGACGATGTCACTAGCGCTATATCGCAAGTATCGCCCTTCAGTATTTGCAGATGTCATCGGACAAGAACATGTCACGGTTCCTTTATCCAACGCACTTGAATCAGGTCGCACACACCACGCTTATCTATTTAGCGGACCACGTGGTTGCGGAAAAACTTCTAGCGCTCGCATTATGGCGCGCTCGCTCAACTGTGAAAAAGGCCCAACACCTCATCCATGTGGTGAATGCCAATCATGTAAAGATCTCGTTGCAAATGGTCCGGGATCACTTGATGTTATTGAACTTGATGCGGCAACACACGGTTTAGTTGATGATGCACGCGATCTTCGCGATAAAGCATTCTTTGCACCAGTTCAAAGTAAGTACAAGATCTATATTATTGACGAAGCGCATCAACTTGGGCCAGGAGCAGCGAACGCGCTTCTTAAGGTTGTGGAAGAGCCGCCCCCACATGTCATCTTTATCTTTGCAACAACTGAGCCAGAGAAGTTAATTTCAACAATTCGCTCACGTACCCATCACTACCCATTTCGTTTAGTTCCACCTGGAATCTTGGGTGAGCATCTCGAAAAGATCTGCACACAAGAAGGCGTTAAAGTCGCAAAGGGTGTTATCCCACTTGTTGTCCGCGCAAGTGGTGGATCTGTGCGTGATGCACTTAGCGTCCTAGGTCAGTTATTAGCAGGTGCTGGCCCTGACGGTGTCAGCTATGAAATTGCAATTCAACTTCTTGGATTCACTGATGGCGCACTTTTAGATGATGCTATTGACGCACTCGCAGCAAGAGATGGCGCAACGTTGTTTAAGACTGTTGATCGTGTCATTGAATCAGGGCACGATCCTCGTCGCTTTACTAGTGATTTACTCGAGCGCCTGCGCGATCTAATGATTGTTGATGCACTGGCTGCAACGCAAGCGAATTCAATTCTGCGCGAGATTCCTGAGGATCAACTGGAACGTATGGTGACGCAGGCCAAAAACCTTGGGGCAGCAACGCTTTCGCGCGCAGCAGATATCGCAGCAGAGGGCCTCACTCAGATGCGCGGTGCCACTGCGCCTCGTTTAATCCTCGAACTCATCTGCGGACGCATCTTGCTTCCTATGGGTGATTCTGGCGATTCTGGGCTACTTGCACGCCTTGAAAGACTTGAGCGAGTGCAAGGAATGGCAACGCCTGCAGCACCGACTGCAGCACCTGCACCTACAGCTGAGAAAGTAGCAGCACCTTCTATCGTTGAAAAGAAGGTCGAAGCAACTGTAGAAGTAAAGGAAGTCGTACAGGAGATTAAGAAGCAGGCAGCAGCACCAGTTGAATCACTTGATATCGGTGCACTGCGTCGTATGTGGCCTGAAGTTATTGAGAATGTTAAGAAGCGGCGCCGCCTGACATGGTCATTGTTAAGTGCAAGCGCACAAGTCTTAGCACTCGATGACAAAATCATCACAATCGCTATTGCAAACCCTGGTGCACGCGATTCATTTATCCGCTCTGAGTCGGATGAGATTTTGCGCCAGGCATTTATAGATGTCACTGGACTTGATCGAAAGATTGAGGCGGTTGTTGATCCATCAATTGATATCAACAGCAACCCTGTTTCGCGTGCTGTCCGCACTGATGAGGAACCTACAGATAAGACCCTACTTACAGGCGCAGCGCTCTTGGCCGCTGAGCTAGGCGCGACAGTTATTACAGATAAGAAATCAAATAAATGACATCCGGAATGTATGAAGGTGCAATACAAGATCTGATTGACGCTCTCGGTCGTCTTCCAGGTATTGGTCCAAAGTCAGCCCAACGCATCGCATTCCACATTCTGCAAAGTGAGAGCGAAACCGCACACGCACTTGTTGATGCGATTCGCACCGTAAAGGAGCGCGTGAAGTTCTGCGTTCAATGTGGCAATGTTTCAGAAGAAGATGAATGTCGAATCTGTCGTGATCCACGGCGTGACCCATCACAAATTTGTGTTGTTGAAGAGAGTAAAGATGTCATTGCAATCGAACGCACACGCGAATTTCGGGGGAAGTATCACGTGCTTGGTGGGGCTATTAGCCCCATCGATGGCATCGGCCCAGATCAGCTTCGTATCCGTGAGTTAATGACGCGCCTTGCAGATTCAAAGATCACCGAAGTAATCCTGGCAACGGATCCAAACCTTGAAGGTGAAGCCACAGCGACATATCTTGCCCGCTTGATTAAACCGATGGGCCTGAACGTCTCGCGCCTTGCCAGCGGATTGCCTGTCGGCGGCGATCTTGAATATGCCGATGAGGTGACCCTGGGTCGCGCCTTTGAGGGACGCCGTAACGTAGAAGGTTAACTTTCTCATTCTCTGAGATGCTTGCCGTCTCATTATGTGAAATATCGGCAATTTAGATAGCCCGCCTCGATGGCGATGCTTCACACTTATCTCTATGGGACTCATCGTTCAGAAATATGGCGGCTCCTCGGTAGCAGATGCCGAAGGGATGAAGCGCGTCGCCGCTCGCATCGTCGCCTCCAAGAAGGCGGGCAACCAAGTCGTCGTTGTTGTCAGCGCGATGGGCGATACCACCGATGAATTGATTGAACTAGCGAATGCGGTGACACCAATTCCACAGGGGCGCGAGCTAGATATGTTGTTGACCGCCGGTGAGCGGATTTCGATGGCGCTGCTTGCAATGGCAATTAACAATCTTGGTTTCGAAGCACGATCATTTACTGGAAGCCAAGCCGGAGTTATCACAAACTCGGTGCACGGTAAGGCTCGCATTATCGATGTGACACCAGGGCGTATCCGCGAAGCAATCGATGAAGGTGCAATTGCAATCGTTGCAGGATTTCAAGGAATTTCTCAAGATACCAAAGACATCACAACTCTAGGACGCGGTGGTTCAGATACAACTGCAGTCGCGCTCGCCGCGGCACTAGAGGCAGATGTCTGTGAAATTTACACAGATGTCGATGGAGTTTTTAGCGCAGACCCACGTGTTGTTCCGGCGGCTCGTAAATTAAAGACTGTTACCTATGAAGAAATGCTCGAACTTGCAGCAGCAGGTGCGAAAGTTCTTCACCTACGTTGCGTTGAATATGCGCGACGTTATGACTTACCTATTCACGTACGTTCATCATTTTCACCCAACGAAGGAACCTGGGTGGTTGCTAATCACCCTGAAGGAGGCATCATGGAACAAGCAATCATCTCGGGCGTTGCACACGACAAGTCCGAAGCAAAGATCACCATCGTGGGTGTTCCAGATCGCACTGGTGTTGCAGCGCGCATCTTTCAGGCAATCGCAGATGCTGATATCAACATTGACATGATTGTGCAGAATGTTTCTGCCGCCGCTACAGGACTCACAGATATTTCATTTACTCTGCCAAAGGCCGAGGGATCAAATGGCACTGCTGTATTGCAGCGTATCCAAGGAGAAGTTGGCTTCGCATCAATTCTCTACGATGACACCATTGGAAAGCTCTCACTTGTCGGCGCAGGAATGCGTTCAAACCCAGGGGTGACCGCAACATTCTTTGCTGCCATGTCTGATGCAAGTGTAAATATCGAGATGATCTCTACCTCTGAAATTCGCATTTCAATTATTGTCCGTGAGGCAGATCTTGATCGCGCAACAAAGGCTGCACACACCGCCTTCCAACTCGACGCTGACCAAGTAGAAGCGGTTGTATATGGAGGAACCGGTCGATGACACTAAAAAAATCTAAGTCAAAGAAGAAGTTGCCATCGCTAGCCGTAGTCGGTGCCACCGGCGCTGTCGGTACAGTGATGCTCGAGATTTTAAGTACTCGCAAAAATGTTTACGGTGAGATTCGCTTAATCGCATCTGCGCGCAGCGCAGGCAAGAAGTTGATCTGTCGGGGTGAAGAGCTCACAGTAGTGGCGTTATCACCTGAAGCATTCGATGGAATTGATATTGCAATGTTTGATGTTCCAGATGAAGTCTCTGCCGAATGGGCACCGATTGCAGCAAAGCGAGGCGCGGTTGTCGTTGATAACTCAGGTGCGTTCCGCATGGATAAGAAAGTCCCACTTGTTGTTCCTGAAGTAAATCCAAAAGATGTGAAGAAGCGCCCTAAGGGAATTATTTCGAATCCAAACTGCACTACGCTTTCAATGATTGTCGCAATGGGCGCTCTCAATAAGAAATTTGGTTTGAAAGAACTAGTTGTCGCTTCGTATCAGGCGGCATCAGGTGCGGGACAGCCAGGCATTGATGCGCTACATGATCAAATCTCAAAAGTTGCAGGCAAGAACTTAGGCTCTGTAGCAAAAGATGTACGTGGTGTGGTCAAAGATCTTGGACCATTTCCTGCCCCTCTTGCCATGAATGTCATTCCTTGGGCAGGCTCTCTTAAGGAAGCAGGCTATTCATCTGAAGAACTTAAAGTTCGCAATGAATCACGCAAAATCTTGGGGATGCCAAAACTTAAAGTTTCTGCAACATGTGTGCGCGTTCCAGTGATTACAACTCACTCACTTGCAGTTCATGCAACATTTTCAAAGGTAGTCACTCGCAAGGCTGCGCAATCAGCCCTTGCTAAAGCAGAGGGTGTGAATCTCTACGATAATCCGGAGAAGAAGCAATATCCGACTCCTGCAGATGTAGTTGGAACTGATCCGACATGGGTGGGGCGCGTCCGTCAATCTCTCGATGACCCAAAGTCGATCGATCTCTTTCTCTGCGGCGATAATTTACGTAAAGGCGCAGCGCTCAATACTGCTCAAATCGCTGAATTACTTGCTGCTGAATTCACAAAGTAAGGCTGGATTTGATTATCTCCTAGATGTGTTCTCTGCAATATGAACGAGTGCATTTGAATATTCAAATACGAGTCGAATTATCATGATGAAGAGGTAGGCACTTGCTATCGCAAGAGGTGCTAGAACAGGGAATCCTAGAATGAGGCCCCAGGTCGAGAATGTATCTGAGAGTGTGTAGGGAACTAGATACAGCGCACCTAACAGGATGACGGTGTGTAGTAACCCGTAGATCCATGATGAGATTCTTCTGGTGAGGTAGCTATTGAGTGAGAAATCATTCAACTGTTTCACAACGCTTAAAACCGCAGTAGATTTTTGGTCAAAGAATCGGTGAATGAAATCGAACACTGCAACAACAGTGATAAATACCGCGAGAACCTTGATTACACTATTTAGAGATGCCTCAGAATTGTATGTATATGTTGCCCAAGAGAAGAACAGTGCTGCTAGAACTGTGAGCACCGCCCATACTGCGCTAAATATCTTATGTTGTGAACTTACGATGCGAGCAAAGTATGCAGCGAACTGAAAGTTAACAAATGTTTTCTCTGCATTTAATACAGTTCCCAAAGTAACCAATCCGGCAACATAGAGCAGAACTGCAAACAATGATTCAAAATCTCCATCACTCCACTCGCTGAATTCGACAGGAATGAAGTTAGCGATTGCCCATACTCCTGAAAGAGCCAGAAGCGAGCGATGAACATATTCTGAGCGTGCGATCAATGCCGCAAAGATAAACATAAAGGAGATAGTGCCCAGCCCGCTCGAGCTACCGCCCTCGTAGTACTCATCCCAGTATGAATCGTAAAAGAAAGTGGATCTAAATAGATATGGAACTAACAAGGCTGTTGTGAGCAAGAGCAGGTACTTTGAGCGCGCATTTAGGTTATAAAACATGAGATCCCCCCTTAGGAATAAGTTTTATTAAACCATTGAGGCAGGATTACTCTTAGGTAATCGGTAACGAGTCAGCGGTCAATTTTTTGGGCTGAGGGTAACCAAGGAAACTTCTGGAGGGCTAGCTACCCGAATGCGTGCAAAGGGACTTGTCCCCATTCCAGCCGAGACATGCAGGTAAGGCTCGCGGCCAAATTGCGTTAACCCGCGTGCTCGCCAATGAGGCAGATCGCAATTTGTTGTGAGTGCGCGAGATCCACCAAACCATGGCAATCGCACTTGTCCACCATGAGTATGTCCGGCGAAAATTGCATCGAGTCCATCATCTGACATTCCTTTGAGAATTCGCAGATATGGCGCATGTGTTACACCGATTGCAATATCGCAATCTCCTGGCGGGCCAGCAACAAGTGAGTAGTCATCGAATTCGAGGTGAGCATCATCTGTGCCGCGCGCTTCAATTGTTGTTCCATTGATTGTGATCGTTGTGCGGTGATGGTTGAGATTCTTCCATCCGCGAGCCTGTAAACCGAGATCCAACTCAGGCCAAGGTAGATCCTGGCCATGAATACGTTCGCCGTGATCGGGCAATAGATATTTCAACGGATTCTTTGGTTTCGGCGCGTAGTAATCATTGGATCCAAAGACAAAGAGCCCAGGTGTATCAAGTAATGGTTCGAGGGCATCAAGTGTTACCGGCACAGCATCCATATGCGCCAAGAAGTCACCTGTACTAATTACTAGGTCGGGCTTGAGGGATGCAAAAGATTTAATATCTGCAATTTCAGTTTTCCGGGCAGGAGTAAGGTGCAGATCTGAGAAGTGGAGAATGCGTATCGGGGCATGGCCCTTGGGCAGAATCGGGATCTGCGCCTCGCGTAATCTGTATGTCATTACATGAGAAGATACAGGCATGGGACTAAAAGAGACACTCAAGAGTGACCTGACTGAGGCAATTCGCTCAAGCGACAAACTCGTTTCGGGCACGATCCGCATGGTTTTAACTGCGATCACCAACGAAGAAGTTTCCGGTAAAGAGGCGCGTGTATTAAGCGATGCCGAGATTATTACCGTTCTTTCACGCGAGGCAAAGAAGCGTCGTGAGGCATCGGAAGAGTTTTCAAAGGCGGGGCGTGAAGATAAAGCGCTAGAAGAGAAGGCAGAGGGTGAAGTTATCGCCCGTTATTTGCCAGAACAGATGTCAGAAGATGATGTGAAGAAATTAGTTGCAGCAGCAATCGCTTCAACGGGTGCTGCAGGGCCAGCTGATATGGGCAAGGTCATGGGAGTTCTTAAGCCACAAGTCGCAGGAAAAGCAGATGGTGGAATGGTTTCCACTTTGGTTAAGGCTGCTCTAGCGGGGGGAAATTAATATGAAGTTTGAATATGCAACAGTTCCACTACTTTCACATGCAACTAAGCAAATTCTTGATTCTTGGGGTTCTGATGGTTGGGAACTTGTCACAGTTATTCCAGCACCTGGTGGAGAGCAACTCGTTGCATATATGAAGCGGGAACTTAAGTAATGTCAGTAGATGTCCGGGCAAAGTTAGCTGAAAAAGGAATCACTCTTCCGTTTGCAACCAAGCCATTAGCCGCTTACGTACCTGCAGTTCGGACCGGAAATATTGTATTCACCGCGGGTCAACTTCCAATGGTCGATGGCGCAATTGCTAAAACTGGAAAAGTTGGCGCAGATGTGAGCGTCGAAGAGGCCTACGAGTTAGCAAAGATCTGTGCGATTAACGCACTCGCTGCTGTTGAACTTGTTGCACCAGTTGATTCAATTGTGAAAGTAGTTCGCATTGTCTGTTACGTCAATGGAGCAGCCGGGTTTGTTAGTCAGCCAGCAGTTGCAAATGGAGCATCAGAGCTCTTTATGCATATCTGGGGAGATGCCGGCGTTGCAGCACGTAGCGCGCTAGGTGTTGCTGAATTGCCACTGAACTCACCTGTTGAGGTTGAGCTCACTGTCGAAGTTGCCTAAAAGGCGATTACTTACCGCGCTTACTTAAACGCTCAAGGTCGGTGATTAATACTGCGCGACCATCAAGGCGCAACCATCCGCGACCTGCAAAGTCAGCGAGTGCTTTATTTACAGTTTCGCGTGATGCGCCAACGAGCTGAGCAAGTTCTT
>JBILRA010000050.1:0-8097 GCA_044372915.1 Candidatus Planktophila sp. | reverse complement strand
TTCATGCTCTTTTGTATATTTGAGTGAATCTGGAATCAACGACATCTATTTCTCCCCCGATATTTATCTGCGCAGCGTCACACTCTAATAGTTTTGATGGCGGTGAGGAAGTATGAAACTCCCGTAGCCAGATAAAGAGCAACCCCCCACAAGGCGAAAGCCCACCCCAGAATAAAAGCTGCGGTTCCGATCCATGAGGTGTTTAACGCCAGCAGAAGGAATGGAAAGGCGTAGAGGAGGTTGAAAGTCGCTGCCTTCCCCAGAAAAGTAACTGTAAGTGGAGGCTTCTTTGCGATCGCAAGAGCACCAGCGACAAGAGCTAAAAGTGCGTCTCGTGCAACGAGAACCAGTACCAACCACAATGGGATCGCATCTCGCATCACCAAGACAATAAGAGTAGAGACGATGTAGAGGCGGTCAATCGTCGGATCCATGATCTCGCCTAGTTTGGACTCTTGCCCGAGCGCTCTGGCTAACTTTCCATCAAAGTAATCAGTAGCACCGCCGATTGCCAACACCACAATCGCCCATACATCGGCCTCTTGAACGAGAGCGAGATAGATAAAGAGCGGGATGCCAAGGGCTCGCAGCCCCGTCAGCGCATTAGGCCACGTCAGAATTGGAGATCGTGAGGCGGGTGCTGTCATCACATTAACTCTGTTCTTTGTCGCGCTCTTTCACGCGAATCGCTATTTGAACAGGGGTCCCTGGGAATCCAAACTCTTCTCGCAAGCGACGTTCGATAAAACGACGATACGAAGCTTCAATCCAGCCACTTGAAAAGACAACGAATTTTGGCGGCGAGATTCCTGCCTGAGTAGCGTAATAAATTTTTGGTTGCTTGCCACCACGTACTGGTGGAGGGGTCGCCCCAATCAATGCGCCAAGGAATGAATTCAACTTTGACGTTGGTACACGTCGCTCCCATGAATCAAGTGCGGTGCGAATTGCAGGTGCAAGGCGATCACGATGCCATCCGGTCTTTGCTGCGACGTTGACTCGTTGGGCCCATTCGACCTGATCTAAATGGCGATCAATCTCTCGATCTAATTGATCACGGCGATCTTCATCAACGAGATCCCATTTATTCATTACCAAGACGAGTGCTTTACCTGCCTCTTCAACCATTGTGATTACACGTAAATCTTGTTCTGAAATGGGCTGAGATGCATCTAGTACAACAACTGCACACTCGCATCGCTCAAGTGCTGTTTGAGTACGCAGCGTTGCGTAGTAGTCGGTGCCACTGGCTTGATTTGCTCGCTTCTTCAGCCCTGCAGTATCCACGAATCTCCAAATGGATCCTCCGAAATCAATAAGTGAATCGACTGGATCGCGCGTAGTGCCTGCAACATCATCAACGATTGATAACGCCTCGCCAGCAAGTGCGTTAAGAAGACTAGATTTGCCCACGTTAGGTCGTCCGATCAAAGCAATACGACGATAACCATCTTGTGTTTGCGCCCCACCTACTTCAGGCAGTTCTCTGACAATTAAATCTAAAAGATCACCGCTACCGCGACCATGAAGAGCCGAAACAAAACATGGCTGCCCAAGGCCCAAATTCCATAGCGCGTGAGCGTCTGCTTCATCCGAATCTCCATCAACTTTATTTGCAACCAAAATCGTTGGTTTCTTTGCCTTGCGAAGCTCTTGCACGAGAATGTCATCTTCATCAAGTGCTCCTACATGAGCATCAACAACGAATGCGAGAACATCCGCTTCTTTCATTGCAAGTTCCGCACCGGCCGATACCTGCACTGAAATACCGTCGGGCTTTGACTCCCATCCCCCGGTATCCATAATGATAAATCTGCGACCGTTCCATTCGCACTCGTACTGCACCCGGTCACGAGTAACTCCGGGAGTATCTTCGACAATCGCTTCGCGACGACCAAGAAAGCGATTAATGAGTGTTGATTTTCCAACATTAGGGCGACCTAAGATAGCCACGATCGGAAGCCCAAGCAGGTTTCGCTCTTTAAGAAGTTCCCAGATACGTTCAATAGTTTCTTCAAGATTAAGTGTTGTTGAATCGACGATTACCGCATCACTTGCAGCGCTTAACGGAGATACCGCCCTCGTCGAATCGACATGATCTCGTTCGCTTAATGATTGACCTACAACCTCACTGCCATGTTCTGAACCGAGCTCGGCATCACGACGTTGCGCTCTTGCCTGAAGATCTGCAGTAAGAAAAACTTTCATCGCAGCCTTTGGCGCTACAACAGTTCCAATATCGCGTCCTTCAACAACTATGCCGCGATCAGCTTTATCAATAATTGCGCGCTGCAAGGTAAGAAGTTCAGTACGGATTTGCGGAATGGCGCTAATGGCGCTGACCGCAGCAGTCACGCGTTCAGTTCGAATCTCTTGCGTTACATCGGTATCGCCACAAAAGATCTGAGGGTTCTTTGGATTAGAGATGAATCTAATCGGCGACGTCTTCAACCCTTGAAGAATGACTGAAGGTACTTGTGAATCCAAGGAGAGCGATAACCATGTGACCGCTCTATAGAGCGCACCGGTATCAAGATAATTCCAGCCAGCCCTTGCTGCGATTTCGCGCGAGGTACTTGATTTTCCGGCGCCGCTAGGACCATCTATTGCAATGACGATCATCTAGGAGCTCTCTTCATTAATAATCACGAAAATCATCGGGCGCACACTTATGTAGCGCACTTATTCTACCGAGAAGGATGAACCTTCCATCCCTCATGATGAAGATGCGCCATCACAGTTGGACCATCGCTGGGTAGAAATGAGAGAGTAATCAGACCTGTATCTTGACCTGGCGTGTGCTCGATGAGCAGATCTTCAATGTTTACCTCAATCTGGGCACACGATTCGATAATTGCTGCGAGTTGACCTGGCTTATCTTCAATAACAATGGTGACGTTGAAGTATTCACGCGGTTGCCCGCCATGCTTTCCTGGGATACGAGCCCTCCCCTGACCTCCACCGGCTATAAAGGCTTGAGCGAACTCGCTCTCGTCGAGCCCTGCTAAGAGCGAAGCAAGATCGTTTTGTAGACTTATCAATAATGGCCTAATTGCGTCGGCATTTCCGGCAATAATCTGCCCCCATAAGGCTGGATCTGAATCCGCCAGCCGAGTGGTATCGCGCAAGCCCGCGCCGGCAAGCTCAAGGTCTGATCTATCTGCCGATTCAAGCGTTCTGGCCAGAAGCGATGCCACAATCTGGGGAAGATGGCTGACCTGAGCCACCGCCCTGTCATGGTCGAGAGCGCTTCGGCTCATCAGCACACCACCGCAGATAGCAATCACCGCTTCCGCGTGAGCAAGAAGGTCTTGATCCACTCCTTCTCGAACCAGAACCCAGGGCCTGCCTGCAAAGAGATCTCCTCGCGCTGACTTTGGTCCGCTCACTTCGCGTCCGGCCATCGGATGGGTGGGCGCAAATCGTGAAGTCGAAAGCGCACTTTTTGATACATCTAGTAGAGGTTTAGTCTTAATGCTCGATATATCCATAACTCTCAACTCAGGGTTCCGTTGAATTTCGGCTTCTATGACCTGGGTAAGGGCATCTGGCGGTGTTGCAATGATGCAGAGGTCTTCGACCTCTAATACATCCTCATTGCTATCCCCAACTTTGCTATCTCCAAGGAGATCGCGAGCCAGACTCTGCGCTCGTGGGTTTGAATCCGCCAAGGAGATGTGGATCCCCGCAGATTTGAGCGCTAAAGCGATCGATGTTCCGATCAAACCGGCACCGACTATGCGTACATGCGAGAGTTTCGAGGTCATTTCTGGGCCACTTTTTACTGAGCGATATCTCTTCGCAGCGCGCTCGCACCGTGAAGGTAGATATGGGAAATCTCGTTGAGTCCACGCTCGGTATTGCAGTGGGCCATGACGCGTAAGACTCGTGGAAGAGCTCCCGGGACATCAATTTCAACTGCACAGATGAGTGGGACAGCCTCGAAACCCACTTCTCGAGCATAAGCTGCTGGAAAAGCTGCGTTGAGATCAGGGGTCACGGTAAGGATGACCGAGATGATCTCCTGCGGGGTAAGTTCATTTGCTGAGAGCATCGCTAGAAGGAGCTCCTTTGTGGCAGCACCCATCGCTTCGGCGGTATTTGCTTCTAACTGTGTAGCACCGCGAATCGCACGAACCTGGCTCATGAGATAAGGATAACCCCTGACGGTCGATCGCGGCAGATCTCTGTATGCGTGTTTATCGATAAATAAATAGATGGCTTAATATGTATCCCTTTATGATCTAGACGCTACATTGCCAACGCTGCCCAAGGTCGGGCAAGAATGAAATATCGATAAATAGGTTTTTTTCACAGGAGTTGAGCGTGCAATGTCTTTAAGTTATCGATAAATAAACTATTTAAAACCCTCGGATTGATTATCTATATATCTATATATGGCTATATCAGTAGAGTGTCTATAAATTACTTTATATTTAAAGCGTTTTGTAAATTTGCTAATTCACCGTCATTGAGATCTCGCCATCGACCAGGAGGGGTGTCCCCCAAACTGATGGGGCCAAAGTTGGTGCGGATCAGGCGGATCAGGCGGAGATCCACTGCCTCCATCAAGCGACGGATGATGTGGTATCGACCTTCATGGATACTGACTTCGATCCACTGAGGCGAGAGATGTTTGAATGAGAGAACTCGACCCATTCCATCCTCTAGTTCGATCCCCTTCAATAAGATCTTATCGACACCTGGCGGCAATTGACCTTCGAACTCGATCAGATAGCTCTTGACCAGGCCATAGGAAGGGTGGGTCGCTCGGAAGGTCAGATCTCCATCATTTGTGAGCAGAATTAACCCTTCAGAATCCTTATCCAAGCGCCCTACGTGAAAGAGTCTCTCTTTACGGAAGTCTAGAAAGTCAGCTAGCGATGGGCGACCTTCTGGGTCAAACATCGTAGACAGAACACCCTTTGGTTTATGAAGTACTAAATAAGACTTAGTCATTGTTGCTGTAATTGTCTCACCATCAACCTCGACTTTGACCTTATTTGGGTCAAATTTGGCTCCGAGCTCTCTGATGATGTGGCCATCGACGCTCACTCGTCCATCCATGATGAGTTCGTCGGCGCCCCGGCGGGATGTAACCCCAGCGTCAGCGATGATTTTGTTCAGGCGAAGTAGGCTCATTTGTAGGCTATCCATTCTCGACAGTCTTAGCTTTGCTGCGCTGAAAGGCGCGGGATGATTTTACCGCGAGCCCGGGTGGTAAAGCAAAGGCAGATTTAGTCGGTCAGACTCTCAAGAATCTCATCGAGACCATCGAGGTCAGGCAGATGCGGAGCCAGTGGCGATAGGTCTTCCAGTGATTTGAGCCCTAAACGCTCGAGGAAGTAGCTGGTGGTCTTGTACAAGATCGCTCCAGTCTCGTTCTCCACGCCGTACTCCTCAACAAGGCCGCGATTGACGAGGGTCTTCATCACCGCTTCCACGTTGACCCCGCGTATTGCTGAGACTCGCGCCCTCGATACCGGCTGGCGGTAGGCAATCACGGCTAGGGTCTCAAGAGCAGCCTGAGTGAGGCGATTCTGCTGACCATCGAGGACAAATCTCTCTACCGCCTGAGCGCAATCCGGATGGCTATAGAAGCGCCATCCCCCATTGATCGCCTTGAGCGTGAAGCCACGATCGTCATATGAGAGGGCGAGGCGATTGAGCGATTCCACAACCACATCGACTGTGACCTCGAGAACGGTCGCTAAGGTGAGCTCAGTGACGGGCTCATCCACCACCATCAAGATGGCTTCAATCGATCTATCAACTTCTACATTAGACATTATTACCCTCATCTGTCTCGTCCATCAGCACTACTGGAATATCAAATTCGTCGGTAATCTCGACTTCACCAGATTCCGAGCCGGTCCAGCTGATCTGGAGTTCGCCGAGAGCAATGACCTGGTTGAATCTCAGGTTGCCCTGACGGTAGAGGTCAAGGAGAGCCAGGAATCGGGCGACCACGACCAGCGTTGACTCGGCACCCATGCAAAGGCTTCGAAAACTCATGGTTTTGGAGAGGCGTAGAGCCTCAACGACAAGCCTAGATTGCTCGCTGACGCTCACTAGCGGCATGTGAAGGTGCTCAATAGCCACGATCGGCGGGGTTTTCGGGGTCAAGACCCGCTCAGCGATGGCAGCAAAACGTTCAGCGCCTACCCCAATGAGCACTTCAGGGAGAAGGGCCGCCAAGGCGGGATCAAGGGCTACGACACGAGGGAAGGATTTATCGGCAAATTCGATCATCTCTTGGAACGAAGAGGCGATCTCTTTAAAGGCTCTGTACTGCAAGAGGCGGGCAAAGAGGATATCGCGAGCCTCAAGAAGGGCTAGATCTTCCTCATCTTCGACCTCACCGCTTGGAAGCAGTCGAGCAGCCTTGAGATCAAGCAAGGTTGCAGCCACAACTAGGAACTCGGTGGCCTGATCTAGCTGCCACCCTTCACCGGAGATCTCTAAGGCGCGGATGTAGGCGATGAACTCGTCGGTCACCAGGCTGAGTGAGACTTCAGTGATATCGAGCTTGTGACGCGAGATCAGCTGCAGTAGAAGGTCAAAAGGGCCATCAAAGTTTGAAAGGTGGACGTTAAAGCCGCTCTCAGGAGCAATCTGCTCAGCAGTTTCTACGGAAATATCCACGGGTGCACGATACTTGTTTTTCTCACACCTTACTTGCCGTTACACGCTCTTCACGCGTAGAGTCGCCTTGGAAGAAAGAGGTTTCTCGATTGAGCGCTATATCGACAAAAGATGATGATGTTGTGACAACGGCTAGCCTTACCGGGGCCAAGGTCGCGCAGTTTCCCATTCCGGCACCGCTAGAAGATCATGGCAACGCCCGCATCATCTCGATCTTCAATCAGAAAGGTGGCGTAGGTAAGACAACTACGACGATTAATCTCGGTGCGGCGCTGGCAGAACTTGGTCGACGCGTGCTTCTCGTCGACTTTGACCCACAAGGTGGTCTCTCGCTTGGTCTTGGTGTGAACGCTCATGCACTCCCATTAGAGAACACCGTTTATCACGCTCTCATGGATCCAGCCGCTGATATTCAGCAAATCGTTCTAAAGTCTTCTGTTGCCAATCTTGATTTCCTACCAGCAAGCCGCGACCTAGGTGCTGCTGAGTCTAAATTACCTTCTGAGATTGGTGGACAACAATTTCTTAAGCGCGCATTAGCAACTCTCACTGATGATTACGATGTGATTCTTATCGACTGCCAACCAACAATGGGTCAATTGACGGTGAACGCACTTGTCGCATCACACGAAGTTATTGTTCCGTTGCAGTGTGAGTATTTCGCGCTTCATGGTTTTATTGAACTGAGTGGAAATATCGAAAAGGTAAAGACATTTCTGAATCCAGAATTAAGACTAATTGGAATCCTTGCGACCATGTATGACCGAAAAACACTTCACAATCGTGAAGTGTTGAGCGCCATTCTCGAGAAATATCCTAACGATGTCTTTGATACGATCATTTCGAAGACAATTCGGTTCTCAGAAACAACAGTTGTCGGTGAACCAATCACCACTTATGCATCATCTTCAGGAGGCGCTGCGTCATACCGACGTCTTGCGCGAGAACTAATTGCACGAGGAGGAGCACGATGACACGTAGAGCCAGTTTGCCGGGGGCCGATGAACTTTTTAAGCAGAATAGCCCAGCGCTGAGTGCAGTCCGTGAAGTTCCTAGTGAAGCACCCGCCACGACGACTCCCCCAACATCAAGCACTGCTTCTTCTCCGAAAGCAAAGAAGGGCGTACGATCAATTCCGCGTCGTCGCGTTGTCAGTGTTGATAAATCTCCATCAGGTCGTGAACGTCACGACGAAAAGATTACTGTCTATCTCTCTCCAGATGAACTCTTTGATCTCGATCAAGCACGTCTCTCACTCCGCGGTGACTTGGGGCTTGCAGTAGATCGTGGGCGCATTGTTCGCGAATCAATCGCCGTGATCATCGCTGACCTAGAACAGAAAGGTGATCAGAGCATTCTTGCTCGTCGCCTCCGCGGTATCTAAAACTTATCTAGCGCGCGGATGAGCGCTTGCATAACTCTGACGTAAGCGATCAATTGTTACCAAGGTGT
>JBILRA010000011.1:0-28589 GCA_044372915.1 Candidatus Planktophila sp. | reverse complement strand
AGCTTTAAACTACCAAGATCTTAAAACCACTACCTTCAACGATTGAGGAATAAATGACACGGATAGATGGACGTACCAATAGTGATTTACGTGAAATCAAAATTACTCGCGGTTGGTTAGATCATGCTGAAGGCTCTGTCCTTGTTGAATTTGGTAAGACTCGAGTGCTCTGCGTCGCATCATTTACTCCCGGAGTTCCCCGTTGGCTTAAGGATTCCGGTAAAGGTTGGGTGACTTCTGAATATTCAATGCTTCCTCGTGCGACACACACACGCTCTGATCGTGAATCGGTTAAGGGAAAACTTGGCGGACGTACACAAGAAATTTCACGATTAATCGGCCGATCACTCCGAGGAATTATTGATGTAGCCCAGTTGGGTGAGAACACAATTGTTATTGACTGCGATGTTTTACAAGCTGACGGTGGAACACGCACTGCGGCAATCACAGGAGCTTATGTAGCTCTTGCTGATGCAATCACATGGGCGCAGAAAGAGGGTCACATCAAGGCAACAGCAAAGCCCCTCGCCGATTCGGTTGCTGCGGTAAGTGTAGGAATCATTGATGGAGTACCGATGCTTGACCTCTGTTATGAAGAAGATGTGCGCGCTGAGACTGATATGAATGTTGTTTGTAGCGGAGATGGAAGGTTCATCGAAGTGCAAGGAACAGCAGAAGGTGCACCATTTGATCGCGCACTCCTTGACTCATTACTTGATCTTGCCGTTGCAGGGTGCGCTGAACTTACTCTGCTTCAAAATCAAGCTCTCGAGAAATAGTCTGGATAAGTGAATCGACTATTACTTGCCACACGCAATAAGGGCAAGATTGAAGAGTTCCACCGCATTCTTGAAACAATAGCTCCAGGAGAAATTGATCTCGTTGGCCTCGACCAATTTCCAGATACATCTGATGTAGAAGAAACAGGAAAGACTTTTCAAGAGAATGCTCTCTTAAAGGCACGTCAAATGAGTGAGGCAACAGGGTTGCCAGCCATTGCAGATGACAGCGGGCTCTGCGTTGATGCTTTGGGCGGCGATCCTGGAATATTTTCTGCACGATGGGCTGGCCGACATGGAGATGATGAGGCAAACCTGAACAAAGTGCTTGAGCAGTTACGTGATGTGAAAGGTAGCGAGAGATCTGCATACTTCATCTGCGTAGCTGCGCTCGTTCTTCCAGATGGCACTAGTCATTGTGAGGAGGGTCGCTTCTATGGAACTCTTCTAGATCACCCGGTGGGTGATAATGGTTTTGGCTACGATCCGATTTTCCAGCCTGAAGGACTACTTATATCGAGTGCACAGATGTCAGCAGCCGAGAAGGATTCGATGAGCCATCGCGGAAAAGCTCTTCGAGCAATCGCGCCGCATGTAAGAAAAATGGTCGCAGGGCTAGGCTAAACTAGGGCTACCCAAAGCAAGGAGTGAACGTGGCCGTTAAGAAGAAACCTGCTGTCAAGAAGGCAGCCGTTAAGAAGAAACCTGCTGTCAAGAAGGCAGCCGTCAAAAAGTCTGCAGCTAAGAAGAGCGCAGCGAAAAAGTCTGTGGCTAAAAAATCAGTTGTAAAGAAGTCAGCCGTTAAGAAGACTGCAGTCAAGAAGAGTGCGAAAAAGGCCGTTAAGAAGTCTGCAGTCAAGAAGACTGCGAAGAAGTCTGCAGTCAAGAAGCGTTCAACATCAGCTTCTTCGGTTGTTATTCCTCCAGTCCCTTCATCAGTGGGTGTGGGTCGCGTAGATGTGAGCTCTACACCAAAGCCTGTCTCACGTAATACTTCAACACCTGCGCAGCCAACTAAGCCAAAGGCAGCGCCTAAGCAAGGTGCTTCTGGCAAAGTACTTGTCGCAATAATCGTTGCAATTATCTTGCTCGCAGTTCTTGTTGCTACTCGTCCAGATAGCGATGATGCTGCGCCAGCTCCAACTCCTACAGCGTCAGCTACCGCTGAACCATCAGCAGAACCTTCAGCGACTGCAACAGAAGATGCTACTTCTGCCCCAGTTACAGATATTGAGGGGCCACAGGCAGTTGGTAACTGGAAAGATTCTGCTAAGAGTGTGATGTCAATTTCTTGGAAAGCTCCTGCAGCATCTGATGGACTCACTGGATACAAAATTGAAATCCGAGTCAATCGTGGAGACTGGGTAGTTAAGTCTGAAGTTCCTTCAGATCAACTCTCTATAGATTTCACAAAGTCTAATGCAAGCGGAGAAACAGCATTCCGGGTTTCATCGGTTTATGCAGATGGCCAAGAAGCAGTCGGAAACACTTTTGGCTTTAGTGGCGAATTCGAATAATTCGAACTAGATAAAAACCCGCATCAGAGATGGTGCGGGTTTTTTATTTCAGCGCCTGATCAATTGCCATAACGTAGGCGGAGACACCTGTTGGGACTAAGTGCACACCATCAGGTGCAAAGTACTCAGGATGATCTTTAGAAATCGAATTCCAATCGACCACCCTCACATTTGAAAACTCTTGAGCAACCTCTTGAATAATCTGGTTATTCTCATCCCTATATGGTCGTGGGACTGCGGTGTTAACCACAACAATTCGAGGGCTCTCCTTTGCCAGTGTGAAAATATCTCGGACGGTCTCGCGTTGAAGAAGATCATTGTTCCCAAGGTCCATCACAACAGTTGCGCCTGAAGCTTTCACTAAATCTTTTTGCATCTCTTCAAGAAGTTCTGGTGCCTGGCGACCTACCCGTGCATTGACAACAATGACGGGTTGAATCTCGGCAAGGGCACTACGTATTCCAAGAATCACCGAATCTCCGGTCAGCCAAATCGCTTCCTCAGGATTTATCAGGGCCGTCTCTGTCTCACTCGTTGGTATTTCTATAGTGAGGGAGTCCTGAAATGCTTGCGCAGTGCGATTACTGGAGATGATTGCATGAGTTGAAAGTAAGGTGAGTGAGAGTGCGATCATGGCAATTGATGAGATAACAATTGCTTTCTGTCGTTTGCGAATCACGGCTGTTCGATATTTCATGCCCTTAAACCAGTATTCAACCGCCCCACTTCTGATTGGAAGCTCTACTAATTTCAACGAGATGTCGGCAAGAGCGAGCACAATCAGAATTCGCACGGCGATAAGCGCCCAATCTTGGCCATCGATATCAACGCGAGGCCGAGATATCTGGAAAACCACCCAGTGCCAAAGATAGATTGCGTATGAACGCTCTCCGATCCAGAGCAGAACTCGATTCTGTAATATGGGTGCAAATCGTGAAGCTGGATGAACTATTGAAGTAATAATTGCAACACCAAATACTGCTGCAAGCGGAAACGCGATCTTGTAGGCAGTGGGTGAGCTCTCGTCAATGAGTAAGAATGAAGCGAGGATTCCGACAAAGCCGAAGACTCCGATGAAATCAATAAAATTCTGGGCTTTTTTACTGACTTCATTTTTAAAGTTCTGAGGGATCCAACTCACCGCAAGAGCTGAACCCAGAAATAACCCAACGCTGTGCGTGTCAGTACCAAAGTAAATGTGGCTGACATCGCTGGAGGCGTCGAGCTGCAGCGAGACGTAAAAAAGCAATGATGCAGAGATGAGAGCGATAGTGAGTGCGGCGAGCGGAATAACCTTTTTTCCAAATCGTTTGAGTACTAGCAGAAGAATCAATGGCCAGAGAAGATAAAACTGTGACTCAACTGCAAGCGACCATGTGTGCTGTAAAAGTGGAGGTCTGCCGATAGCTTCAAAGTAATCTTGCTCCTTTGCAACGAGCCACCAATTTATGGTTCCAGTCAATGCAAATGGTGTATCTGTGACAAATCTTTTTACAGAATCTTGGGCCCAAATCGTGATGTAAAACCCTGTCACGACAATCATGAAGATCATCGGTGGGAGCAAACGCCTAGCTCGAGCTTTATAGAAGCCCCTTAAATCCAAACCACCGCTACGCTCAATCGAATCAAGAAGTAAGCGAGTAATCACGTATCCAGAAATTACAAAAAATAAATCGACACCGAGGAAGCCGCCAGGGATCCAAGCGAATCCCAAGTGATAGAAAATTACTGCAGCAACAGCAACTGCACGTAGACCATCAATGGCTGGAATGTGCTGGATACCTCTAGTGGTAGCCATCGGATCTACTTACGCTTGGTAGGAGATTTCTTCGCGCTCTTTTTTGGAGCACTCTTTTTATTTGGAGCTTCAAGAGCGGGCTTCGTGCGTTGACTGACAACTTTCTTTGGAAGCTGTGGCAAAAGCCCACCATCTTCCTTGAGGTTTTCAGAGACTTTGCTTTGCAAGTCATTTAGACGCGAAAAGGCTGTTTCAAGACTGGTACGTCCCTGCGCAATTGCAGTTTCGGCGGAATGAAGTGATTGAGTTTGAATGCGATGCAGTCTTTCGGCCTCGGAGATTACTTGAGATAGCCATTGGCGGTACTCAATAACTTCGTTGTGAGCCTCTGAGATAATTCGTTCTCCCTCGCGTCGTGCAGCAAGAGCTAACGCTGTCACCTCACGGCGCTTTTCTTCAATTAAAGCCTGGGCATCGGCATTTGCTTGCGAAAGAATATCTGCAGCTTCACTTTCAGCAACGCTGATGTACTTACGTCCGCGGGCCTCTGCTCCTGAAAGCAGGGCGCGAGCCTTTGTTTCAGCAGACTCAAGAGCCTCACGAGCAGTCTTACTCGCTTCACTCACCAAGCGCTCAGATGAAGTAAATGCTTTCTGTTCGCGTGCCTGTGCCGACTTAATCATCGTCATAGCAGTCTCAGTTGCCAAGATTTCAAATTCTTCTTTACTTAGCGATGTGATGTCGCGGCGCGAGCGCAAGTCAGATAATTGAGCCTCGAGTTCGCGAATACGTTCGACCGAATTTTGCGTCGATGTTTCGCCCTCTTTAAATCCAACCCAATTTAGAAATGTGCTCTTCTCGTTTGCCATGGCTATAGATTAGGGCACCGACTGGAATCCCCAAAAGTGCATAGGGGTGAGATTAAATCAAGGGCAGTAGCGCTCAGAATTACGCTCGATAAATTGCAAATGAGACTGCTAGGTATTGTGAGATCCAGGCTGCGAGCACGAAAACATGGAAGAGCTCGTGGAAGCCAAAGTACTTCGCATGAGTCCCCGGCTTTTTGAGGGCATAGAAGATCGCACCGACTGAGTAGAGGAGTCCGCCCAGAACGATTGGGATCAGAACCCAGAGCCCCCCTGCTTTATAGAGTTGAGGGGTATAGAAAACGGCGACCCAACCCAGGGCAAGGTAGTTAACAACATAGAGCCAACGAGGTGCTCCGACCCAAAAAATACGCATAGCAACACCGACAAGTGCGCCTATCCAGACGACGCTTAAACAGATGGTCCTATCGCGCCCTTCAAGGAGGGTCATTGCAAATGGCGTATAAGAACCAGCAATCAAGAGGTTGATATTGGCGTGATCCCAACGTCTCCAGAATTTCTTCTTCGCTGGCGACCAGGGGACTCGGTGATAGATCGCTGAAACGCTAAAGAGCGTGATCGCGGTCAGGGAATAGAGCGCCACAGAAAACTTTAGAGACTCTTTACTGAGAATAAAAAGCACCAGAGATGCCACGATTACTGCCGGAGTCGCGCCTAAGTGAAACCAGCCTCGGAGCTTTGGAGGCGTCACTAGAGGGGCTTCTGACGTTTTACTCATGGCCATGGCGGTAACAGTAACCATCTTCCATCGCTTTGGGGCTGACCGGCAATGACCAGAAGGTACTCTTTTGGGCTACCGGAGGGGGAGATCCAGGGGCGAGCTGAGCGTAAATTAGAAAAAGAGTCTAGAAATTAATGGAAAATATGTACTGATATAGGTGCAAAGTGATCGCAACAGGTTCACAATCATATCTATCGCACATCGGTGATGTTCCTCGAGGACAGCACCGATACCACGATTTCACTGGCCGCCCGGTCGGTGGAGCTCAATAAGAGGCCCCACGGAGGATCTTTTACATGGTTAATTTAGATCAAAACCAATGGAACCTTGTCTATAACGTATTCTCGTTTGGATTAGTTTCTATGCTCGCATGCACTGTCTACACGCTTGTGTCACAGGCACGCGTTCTTCCTAAATACCGCAATGCTCTCGTAATGTCATCGATGGTTACATTCATCGCTGGATACCACTACTGGAGAATTTTCAACTCTTTCTCAGAAGCATCAGGACCAATTGCAGGCGAAGCTGGAACCACAGCTACAACAATCGATATCTCAGGTGCACCAGGAGCGTTCAACGAGGCTTATCGTTACGTTGACTGGCTATTGACTGTCCCACTACTACTCGTTGAGGTCATTGCAGTTCTAGCACTCGCTGCAACAGTGTCAAAGTCATTGATCATGCGCCTTGTTCCTGCATCAGTTGCAATGATTGCACTTGGATACCCAGGAGAAATTTCACAAAACTCAACAGAACAATGGGTATACGGAATTCTCTCAACACTTCCATTCCTCTACATTCTCTACGTACTCTTCGTAGAGCTCACCAAATCCCTTGATCGTCAGCCAGAAGGTGTCGTAAAGACTGTAAAGAATCTACGTCTTCTTCTCATTGCAACATGGGGTGTTTATCCAATCGCATACATCCTAGGAATGCAGGCTGGAGATCCATCAGCCAGCAGCTTCGTAGGTGTTCAGCTTGGATACACAATCGCAGATGTATTGGCGAAGTGCGTATTCGGTCTTACAATTCTAAAGATCGCACGCATGAAGTCACATGCTGAAGGAATGGCTGCAGATCACTAAGTAACTGCAGTAAGTAGTAAGTAAGGGTGAGCGCGCAAGCGCTCACCCTTACTTTTTTATGCTTTTGAGAATAGAATCACGAAATGACAACACATCGCTCCCCAATTTTTGCACTCTCTGATTCATATGTTGAAAAATCTGCACGACTAAGCCCGATGAGCTCCACCTATCTAGGTCTGACCGAACTTAATGATCAGCTTGATGATTTTTCTATTGCAGGTAGAGCCATCGAGGCCGAGCTCACGCGGGAGACGCTGGCTGAACTTGCCACACTTACACCTATTGATGAGATTGATCGTGTTGCACAATCGGTGATGCAAGAGCGCCTTACTTCCAGCCTTGATCTCCATGATTCATTTGAATCACATCTTGCATTTAACGTTCTTACATCCCCACCTGCAGATATTCGACAAGTTTTTGAAATGATGCCACGCGAGAGCGCTACAGATTTCGATAACATCACAAAGCGTCTCTTAGCTGTAGATAAGGCCCACTCCAGCTGGATTTCAACAATCGATACCTTGGCCAAGCAGGGCAAAACTGTTGCTCAGCGCCAGATTGATGGCATAGCTAAACAGTTAGAAAGTTATGCCGATAGTGGTTATGCGAGCATGGCGACAACCTTTGATCCTGATGGAAAGTACCCCGCCATGCATGAAGCTGCAAAGGCGGCATCGAAATCTTCTGCAGAGACTGCCCAATACCTGCGTGGAACATATATGGCTCTTGCTACACCCAATGATGCAGTGGGTGCAGAACGTTACGCGGTGTGGGCACGTTATTTCACCGGTGCCAATCTAGATCTTCGCGCAACCTACGAGTGGGGTCTACAGGACCTAGCGCAGATTAATGAGCGCATGTGGAAGGTAGCGGCAAAGATTAAGCCCGATGCAAAGAGTCTTCGTGAGGTCGCGGACTATTTAGATAACGCCCCGGAATACAAAATTTATGGCAAAGAAGCAATTATCAAGAAGCTTCTCGATTTCACACAAGCCGCCGTCGCTCAAATGGATGGCACCCACTTTGATATCGATGAGCGAATGAAATTCTGCGATGCGCGCATTGCGCCAGAAGGAAGTGCATCAGCGCCGTATTACATGCCACCGAGTGAGGATCTTTCCCGCCCGGGAACCACATGGCTTCCATTGCTTGAAAATGAAGAAGTTTCTTGGTGGCACCTTGCAACGACCTGGTATCACGAAGCAGTTCCGGGACATCATTTACAGATCGCAACCTCTGTAATCGAACGTGACCGCCTTTCACGTTTCCAACGATTTGGTGCATGGATCAGTGGATACGGTGAAGGTTGGGCCTTATACGCAGAACGATTTATGGATGATCTCGGTGCATTTGATGAGCCTGGAATCGAGATGGGATTTCTATCTGGACAAGCACTTCGAGCAACACGCATTGTGATCGATATCGGAATGCACCTGGGTTACACAGATGAAAATGGACGCGTATGGGATGCTGTATCTGGTCGTGAAGCTCTCATGAATAAGGCACTTCTCGATGAGCACCACGCAACCAGTGAGACAGATCGTTATCTTGGCTGGCCTGGTCAAGCGATTTCCTACAAGGTTGGAGAGCGCGAATGGATTGCAGCTCGCGAAAATGCAAAGAAGCGTTTGGGCAGCGAATTCTCGCTCAAGAAATTCCACGCACATGCACTTAGAATCGGACCAATGGGTCTTGATACCTTTGCAGAAGAACTCTCAATATGGGATGGAAAATAATGAATAACATGGTGCGCAATAACTATCGAATGGGCGGCTACCTTCTGCTGGCCATCGGGTTCATTAATTGGCAGTACCAAAATAATGATGCCGGGGTTGCAACCCGCTCACTCCTCATAGTGATTCCAGGTGCATTGATCATCCTGATGACCTTCATCAAGCCCCTTGATAGATTTATGGGCAGCAGAGTAGGAATGTCTCTGATTGCTGCAGTTGGCGCGATCCTTGTCGGGCTCTCATTTTTGAATTAAGTCACGAACTTAACTCATAGTTCACCACTCATTCATCAACGAGAGATACCTTCGGAGCCATGATGACCTCTACTGAGACCACCTCCAGAAAACCTAGCGTGCTCTTTGTCTGCGTCCACAATGCAGGGCGCTCGCAGATGGCTGCAGGATTTATGGCTCACCTTGGCCAAGGCAGAGTCGAAGTCCTCTCTGCAGGTTCGGCTCCAAAAGATTCAATCAACCCCATCGCCGTTGAAGCGATGGCAGAGATTGGTATTGATATTTCAAATAACTCACCAAAGGTCTTAACTAATGATGCAGTGGAGCAATCTGATGCGGTGATAACCATGGGTTGTGGTGATGTCTGCCCGTTCTACCCGGGAAAGCGTTACGAAGATTGGGTGCTTGATGATCCCGCAGGACAAGGAATCGAAAGCGTTCGCTTGATACGAGATGAAATTAAAGTTCGAGTCCAGACACTTCTTGCAGAGTTACTAGGATGACCAGATGAGGCTACGGGCACATCTGGCAGAGTTTCTTGGTACAGGACTCATTACCGCAACAGTCGTTGGCTCTGGAATTATGGCTCAGAATCTAACGGAAGATCTTCTCTTGCAATTGTTTATTAATACCTTTGCAACCGTTTTGACCCTAGCTCTGGCGATAGGGCTATTAGCACCGGTCAGTGGAGCATATTTCAATCCTGCCGTTGTATTCATTGCTTTTCTACGCAAGAAAGAATCTCTGGTCACAGTAGTGACTTTTTCAGTTATACAAATTGTTGGCGCTGCGGGTGGAGCGATCCTGGCTCATGCGCTCTTTAGCCGCGCTCTGATTGAGCCTTCAACAAATGTTCGTGATGGCGGCGCTCTTTTTATAAGTGAAATTGTTGCAACTGCTGGGCTCATTGCCACAATATTTATTGCAAGCAATCAAGGACGTGGCCAGAATGCTTTCTGGTTAGTACCGGCATGGATTGGAAGCGCATACTTGTTTACATCATCAACAAGTTTTGCCAATCCGGCAATCACTCTTGGCCGCTCCCTCACCGATAGCTTCTCAGGAATCGCAATCGCTTCTGTGCCTCTCTTCATTGCCGCACAGTTCATCGGAGCGTTCATAGGTCATCTGATTGCAAACGTACTTGTGAAACCGGCCCAAGAGTAGTTTTCTTACTTGCTCCTAAATTCAATATCTGCTTTTTTCATCTCAGAGATAAGAATTCGAATCACATTTGGCCCAACCCCATGCAACTCTTTGAGCGCACCCAAGGATGCTTTTCGAAGATCTGAAATTGTGTAGTACCCCTCATCTATGAGGGCACGGCGGGCTGGCGCACTTATTCCTATAGCTAGCCACTCTTGATCTACCTCTGAATAAGGATCATGTTCAACTTCTCCACGCGTCAGTGCAGATTTGCTCGTACTTTTTTCTGCGCGGCGTGCTGCGGCTGCGGCCATAGCCTCAGACTGTAATTTTTTCACTTTTGCTCTGGAAGGTTTTGCCATAATTTTTTTAACTTCACTCACATTGGATAAGGATGAAACTGGTAACACTGGTGCGGGAGGCGGGACTTGAACCCGCACGTCCGAAGACACAGGTTCCTAAGACCTGCGTGTCTGCCATTTCACCACTCCCGCAAAAGAGCGATCTTTCTACTGTTAAAAGAACTCGCCCCCAGAATTAATGTTTAAATCTGGTGGCTATTGGTCTAGGTTACGGGTAAGTTCGGGATACTTCCAAACTGGCAACTCCCAGAACGCTAGTAAGACCCTCGAGGAAACCGGAGATGACCATGTCAGTTACGCCAAGCCCAGCAGATAAGTTCACCTTCGGACTCTGGACCGTTGGTTGGCAGGCACGCGACCCCTTTGGCGATTCAACACGAGGACCCCTTGATCCTGTGCGCACCGTCAATGAATTGGCTGCCCGAGGTGCATACGGAGTGACCTTTCATGATGATGACCTCATCCCTTTTGGAAGCAATGATTCAGATCGCCGAGCCCATATTGATCGATTTAAGAAAGCGCTCGCTGATACCGGAATGAAAGTTCCTATGGCAACCACAAATCTCTTTACTCATCCCGTCTTTAAAGATGGCGCATTTACATCGAATGATCGCGATATTCGCCGATATGCACTTCGAAAGGTCATGCGTAACATTGAACTTGCAGTGGAACTTGGCGCTGAAACTTATGTGTGTTGGGGTGGACGAGAAGGCGCTGAATCAGATGGCGCTAAGGATGCCTTTGTTGCACTCGATCGATTCCGTGAAGCGTTTAACATTCTGGGTGAATTTGTTACTGATAATGGATACAAGATTAAGTTTGCTATTGAACCTAAACCTAATGAACCTCGTGGCGATATTTTCTTGCCCACGATTGGACATGCTCTCGCATTCATTAACTCACTTGATCGTCCAGAGCTCGTCGGCCTCAACCCTGAAGTAGGTCACGAACAAATGGCTGGCCTTAATTTTGTTCATGGAATTGCACAAGCGCTCTGGCATGGAAAACTCTTCCATATCGACCTTAATGGACAACATGGTCCCAAGTACGATCAGGATCTTGTCTTCGGCCACGGAGATCTGAAGTCCGCCTTCTTCCTTGTCGATCTCCTTGAAAGTCATCAATACTCAGGACCAAAACACTTTGATTACAAGCCAACACGTACTGAAAACGACAAAGGTGTATGGGAATCTGCGACAGCTAATATGCGCACCTATCTCCTACTAAAAGAGCGCGCACGTGCATTTCGTAGCGATCCACGTGTAATTGCCGCAATGAAGGTATCAAATATCCCTGGCCTAGCCCAACCAACTCTTGGAGCAGGCGAGACATGGAAGTCGCTGCGTGAACCTGAGGACTTTGATGTAGAGGACGCAGGAGCTCGCGGATACCACTATGAAGCCCTTGATCAGTTGGCGCTGGAGCATCTCATGGGAGTTAAGGGCTAAATCCTCATTGCTGATTCGCAATACCAGCCATTGCAAGTTGTTGCGAGAAGGTAACCTTGCGCAATGGAATCGCTATCTAGCTCAGAATCCCTCGAGGCAGCGATTCGCGCAGCAATCGAGCAGGCAATTGAGCGAGGTGATTTACAGGCAGCGGTGCCCGAAGTCATCACTCTAGAACGGCCAAAAAATCGTGATCATGGAGATTACGCAACTTCTATTGCCCTACAGCTTGCAAAAGCTGCAGGGAAGAGCCCTCGCGAAGTTGCAGAACTACTTCGAGATAACTTGGCAGGATTGCCCGAGGTAAGCGCAGTCGATATCGCAGGTCCAGGATTTATTAACATCACCTTAAATCGAAGCAGTCAAGCAGAGCTCGTACGAACAATTTTATCTTCGCCAGCAACATATGGTTCTGGAAACGCCCTTGCCGGAATTTCAATTAATCTTGAATTCATTAGCGCAAATCCAACCGGACCACTTCATTTGGGACACACACGATGGGCTGCTGTTGGTGATGCACTCGGTCGCGTTCTTTCTGCAGCCGGTGCAGTAGTTACGCGTGAGTTCTATATCAATGATCGCGGAAATCAGATGGAACTCTTCGGTCAATCTGTCGAAGCTTCAGCCCTTGGATTACCCATCCCAGAAGATGGCTATCAAGGTGCTTATATTGCAGATCTTGCGGCACAAGTCATGAAAGAAAATTCTGGGATCACTTCTCTTGAGGGTAATAAACGCCGAGAAGCCTTTCGTGAGGCTGCCTACAAAGTGCAGCTAGCTCAACAGCAAGGCGTGCTCGATACCTTTAACACTCATTTTGATATCTGGTTCTCTGAGCGCTCACTTCATGATGCTGGAGCAGTCGAACATGGAGTTGAGAAATTACGTAAACAGGGACATGTGTTTGATTCTGAAGGAGCGATTTGGCTTCGCACAACTGATTTTGGTGACGATAAAGATCGCGTGATCACAAAGGCAAATGGTGATCTCACATATTTCGCTTCAGATACTGCGTACTACATCAATAAGCGCGAGCGTGGGTTTGAAATTTGTATCTACATGCTAGGTGCAGATCATCACGGCTATGTTAATCGTTTACGCGCAACTGCAGCCTGTGCTGGGGATAATCCTGATTACAATGTTGAAGTGCTCATTGGTCAGCTCGTCAAAATCATGGAGGGCGGCGAAGAAGTTAAACTCTCAAAGCGCGCCGGCACAATCATTACCCTTGAAGAGTTGGTTGAAAAGGTGGGCGTAGATGCAGCGCGATATACCTTAATCAGATATCCAGTGGATACTCCGATGGTGATGGATATCGATGTTTTGCGGAGAAATACAAATGAGAATCCTGTTTTTTATGTTCAGTATGCTCATGCACGCATCGCAGCAGTTCTACGTAATGTCGCCGAACTTTCTATTCCAATGGGTCTTGAACACTTTGATCCCACTCAACTTACACATGATCGCGAAAACGAACTCCTAGGGACTCTGGCAGAATTTCCCCGAGTAGTTGCAGCTGCTGCACAATTCCGTGAGCCACACAGGGTTGCTCGCTATCTCGAAGAATTAGCCGGCGTGTATCACGGCTTTTACGCTGATTGTCGCGTGTTGCCCCTTGGGGACGAGCCGATCTCTTCATTGCATTCAGCTCGCGCTAATCTTTGCGCAGCAACGAAACAGGTTGTAAAAAATGGCCTAGACCTTCTCGGCGTAAGCGCTCCAGAGAGGATGTAACGATATGTGGTCATCTGCCGTTTCTTTTAACAGCGGCCATCTTGAAATAGGTGGCCTGAGTGCGCGCACTTTGGCTCAAGAATTTGGAACGCCCACCTTTTTCGTCGACGAGAATCACTTTCGCTCACGAGCGCAATTGTGGGCTGATGCTCTCGAAGATTCCTTTGGCGACTCTGCAGGCACTGTTTACTACGCAGCAAAAGCATTCATTTGTACCGATGTAGCGCGATGGATTAAAGAAATCGGAATTGGAATTGATGTCTGCACCGGCGGTGAACTTGCCGTGGCGCTAGCAGGGGGCATTGACCCAAAGAAAATTGAATTTCACGGCAATAACAAATCAGTTGCAGAGATCGAACGCGCTATCGACGCTGGTGTCAGAGTCATCGTGATTGACTCACTCTATGAAATTGAACGTGTGGCTGGTGCAGCAAAGAGAAAAGGAGTTCGGCAGGCAGTGATGCTCCGATTGACTCCTGGAGTTCAAGCACATACCCACCAATCTATTTCGACTGCGCATGAAGATGTGAAGTTTGGCTTTTCGATTGCAAGCGGTGCTGCATCGGCAGCCATTGCCCAAGTAATGTCACATTCAGAGTTAGAGCTCAGAGGATTTCACACTCACATTGGCTCCCAAATATTTGGGACTGATTCATTTGAGCTTGCGGCGACTCGCATCATCGCACTCATGGCTCAATTCAAAGATGAATACGGAACTGAACTTCCTGAACTTGATCTGGGCGGTGGGTACGCCATTGCATACCTTCCAGAAGATTCAACGGTTGAGCCTGACAATGTCCTGCCATCACTTAGTGCGGTAGTAAAGAGAGAGTGTGTTGCTGCAGGGCTTGCACTCCCACTGATCTCCATTGAACCTGGAAGAAACATTGTGGGTCCCACAACATTTACATTGTATGAAGTGGGAACAGTCAAGGATGTCACTCTTGAAGACGGTTCAATTCGTAAGTACATATCAGTTGATGGCGGCATGAGCGATAACATGCGAACATCTCTATACGATGCAGAATACTTTGCTGCCTTAGCCGATCGCGCATCTCTTGCACCACTGGAACAATCTCGCGTTGTAGGTAAACATTGCGAAACTGGCGATATTGTTATTCGCGATATCAAGCTTCCATCAGATATCGCACCTGGTGATCTTCTTGCCACTCCCGCCACCGGGGCGTATGGCCGGAGCATGGCAAGTAACTACAATCATGTGCCTAGACCCCCTGTTGTTGCCATTAAAGATGGGAAAGCCCGCGTAATAGTTCGCCGCGAAAATGAGGCAGATCTACTCGCACTCGATGTGAAAGAATAGGCAGATGAGATCCCCAGATCAGCCAGTTCGAATCGGCATGCTTGGCTGTGGTGTGGTCGGAAGCGAAGTAGCGCGTTTGATTCTGGCAGACACTGCCGAACTGTCGACACGTGCAGGGGCCAAGATTGAACTGGCAAAAATCGCTGTTCGCGAAATCAAATCTCGCCCGGGAATACCAACTGAACTATTTACCCTTGATGCAGAATCAATCGTCAACGATCCAACTATCGATTTGATTATTGAGGTGATGGGCGGCATAGAGCCTGCTCGTTCACTTATTCTCAAGGCGATTAGTAATAGAAAATCAATTGTTACCGCCAACAAGGCTCTGCTTGCCAGCCATGGAGCGGACTTGTTTACAGCCGCTTATGCACAAGGTGAAGATATTTACTACGAAGCTGCCGTGGCAGGTGCAATCCCAATTATTCGCCCTATGCGAGATTCACTGGCAGGCGACCATGTCGTTCGCCTTATGGGAATTGTTAATGGAACGACAAATTATATTTTGACAAAAATGCATGAAGATCATCGCGAGTTTGCAGATGTATTGGCCGAAGCGCAGAAACTTGGTTACGCTGAAGCTGACCCCACTGCTGATATCGAAGGCTTTGATGCAGCGGCAAAGGCTGCGATTTTATCTGGACTTGCATTTCATACACGGGTTACCGTAGATGATGTCTACCGTGAAGGAATTTCTCAGATTACTTTAGAAGATGTTCGAATTGCTCAATCCATGGATCATGTAATCAAGTTATTGGCCATTGCAGAGTTGACGCCGACTGATGAAATTTCAGTTCGTGTGCACCCAGTCCTGCTCCACAAGAGCCACCCACTGGCCTCTGTTCGTGATGCATTTAATGCTGTATTTATCGAAGCAGAATCTGCTGGACCATTAATGTTTTACGGTCGTGGCGCAGGTGGAGCGCCCACCGCATCTGCAATCCTCGGCGATGTCGTTGCAGTTTCAAGACACATTGCACTGAACTCGATTGGCCAACGAGAAACCGATTATGCAGATAGAGATATTGCCCCGATTGAAACGACAAAGACCAAATTTCTCATTCGCCTTGAAGTAGAGGATAAATCAGGTGTTTTGGCGACGATTGCCCAAACCTTTGCCGAACAAGATGTCTCAATACAGACAGTTGATCAGAATGGCCGTGATGATGATGCAGAACTCATCATCGTTACCCATGGTGCAACCGAAGGTGAACTCAAAGCTACTGTCGAGGCTCTTAAGAAGCTTTCCATCGTCACGCAAATCTCAAGCGTTATCCGGGTAGAGGGATCGACCTCACTATGAGTATTTTCGGATCAAAGAAGAATTCAGGCGCACATCAATGGCGTGGTGTGATCGAGGAGTATCGTCATCGACTTCCTGTGAGCGATAAAACTCCTATTGTCTCCTTGCGCGAAGGTGGTACTCCACTTATCTACGCATGCAATCTCTCTGAGCTACTGGGCAATAACGTCTGGATTAAGTATGAGGGTTTGAATCCAACTGGATCATTTAAAGATCGCGGAATGACTATGGCGATATCAAAGGCTGCAGAAGATGGCGCTAAGGCGGTCATCTGTGCATCGACAGGAAATACCTCTGCATCTGCCGCGGCTTATGCAGTCAAGGCAGGAATGACTCCGGCAGTTCTCATTCCAAAGGGAAAGATTGCAATGGGCAAGCTTGCGCAGGCTGTCATTCATAACTCAACAATTTTGCAGGTCAATGGAAATTTTGATGACTGTCTGACCTTGGCGCGTGAACTTTCAGAAAATTACCCTGTTGCACTTGTAAACTCAGTTAATCCATATCGAATTGAAGGACAGAAGACTGCTGCCTTCGAAGTTGTTGACATGCTCAAAGATGCTCCTGATATTCACGCCCTCCCTGTTGGAAATGCCGGAAATATCACCGCGTATTGGAAGGGATATAAGGAGTACCGCTCTGATCGGATCTCTACCAAACTTCCTCAGATGTATGGATTCCAAGCAGCAGGTGCGGCACCGATTGTTAAGGGAAAAATTGTAAAAAATCCTGACACGATCGCTACCGCAATCCGTATTGGAAACCCTGCATCCTGGGAGCAGGCAGTTGAGGCACGCGATACATCTGGCGGAGTCATTGACTCGGTAACAGATAAGGAAATTCTCTCGGCCTACCGACTCATTGCAGCACAAGAAGGAATATTTGTTGAACCTTCTTCAGCAGCGGGCCTTGCAGGGCTGATTAAATATAAGAAAGCAGGAAAACTTCCGTCAGGAAAAACAATTGTCATCACCGTTACCGGCCATGGACTTAAAGACATCCCTTATGCCCTCGAAGCTGCAAAGAAACCAATTGTGGTTTCAGTTGATGTGAAGGCTGCGGCCAAAGCGCTAGGTCTTAAGTAATGGCAAAACCAACATTTAAAGCCAACCCAATGCAGGTTCAAGTTCCGGCAACAAGTGCCAATCTTGGGCCTGGGTTTGATTGTTTCGGATTAGCTCTTGATCTGCATGACCGTTACATCGCACAGATTCTTGATGAGCCCGGTCTTGATATCGATGTTGCAGGCGAAGGTGCAGAAATCCTTCCACGCAGTGATAAAAATCTTCTCATAAAGGCAATGAATAAAGGTTTTGAATTCCTTGGCGGCAAGCCAAAAGGCATTGCAGTGCGTGCGCTCAATGTGATTCCACATGGACGCGGTTTGGGTTCCTCAGCAAGTGCAATCGTTGGTGGCTTAGTTCTTGCCCGTTCTCTTGTGCTCACGGGAAGCGAGAAAATGAGTGATCAAACGCTTTTGGATTTAGCAACGTCAATGGAGGGCCACCCGGATAACGTTGCAGCAGCACTCTTTGGTGGCGCAACTATTGCTTGGCAGGAAGATCATCATGGCAAGCTTGTTGCGCAAGCTCTTCCACTTGCAGTGGATTCTCGAATTCGAGCGATAGCCTTTATTCCAAAGCAAGAGTTCTCAACAAGTAAGGCGCGCAAACTTCTTCCTGAAAGCATCCCTCACGCAGACGCCGCTGCAAATTCGGCTCGAAGCGCACTTTTGTCGCATGCTCTCACTCATCGCCCCGACTTACTTTTTCGGGCAACTGAAGATTTTCTCCATCAGGAATATCGCAGCTCAGGAATGCCATCATCCTTAAAGTTAATGAACACCCTGCGTAAGGCCGGAGTCGCTGCATGCATCTCCGGGGCGGGGCCGACTGTTCTTGTGCTTCATACATCAGATCAATCCGAGCTCGAAGAGTTGATGCGGGTGGCAGGAGATGGATTTGAGGCGAAATCTCTCGATATTGCAGTTCGTGGCGCGACCCTGTTATAGTTTGGCCATCACCTTATAGCCCGCAAGTCAGGGCCAGAAGTTAAGTTGATAGATAAAAATCCCTTGGGTTTGATTCACAATTATTTGACTCACATTTATTTGTGGCGAACCCCAAACTGAAAAGATACAGATGACCGAAAAAGAGCCTGTCCGTTCAAGCAGCCCTGAACTCACTTCAATGACCCTTCCCAAGTTAAAGGAAGTTGCTTCACAGTTAGGTATTGAAGGCGCAGCGAAGATGAAAAAAGATCAACTCGCTGGTGCAATTGCAGATTTACAGGCTAAGAACCGAGATGCAGCAAAGGCTGAGCGCGAAGCTCGCCGTGAAGCTCGCAATGCTAAGCGCAACGCTGGGCGTGATTCAAAAGAGGATTCCGATGATGACCAAGGCGAGAATGATTCGTCTGAGAATTCACAGGATAGTGGCGACCGAGGTGATCGCAATGATCGCAACCGTGGTCGTGATCGCAACCGTGGTCGTGATCGCAACCGTGATCGCAACCGCGATAGAGGTCCCCGCGAAGAGCGTGAACCTGTGATCGGTGAAGATGATGTTCTTGTACCTGTAGGCGGACTCGTCGACATTATGGATAACTATTCATTTATCCGCACAGGCGGCTACCTTCCTGGTCCAAACGATGTCTATGTTTCACAGAGCCAAGTGCGTAAATACGGTCTTCGTAAAGGTGATGTTGTTACGGGGCAGGTACGTCAATTACGCGAGGGTGAACAACGCCAGAAATACAACCCGCTAATCACTCTTGAAACAATCAACGGAGTAACCCCTGAGGAAGCTCGTGGACGCGTTGAATTTGGAAAACTTGTTCCTCTCTATCCTCAAGAGCGTCTGCGTCTTGAAACTGAACCAAATATTCTTACAACTCGTGTTATCGACCTCATTGCTCCTATCGGTAAAGGTCAGCGCGGACTCATCGTTTCACCACCTAAAGCGGGAAAAACTATGGTTTTGCAGTCGATTGCAAATGCCATCACAACAAACAATCCTGAGTGTCACTTAATGGTTGTACTCGTTGATGAGCGCCCAGAAGAAGTAACGGATATGCAGCGCAGCGTTAAGGGTGAAGTTATTGCCTCGACCTTTGATCGCCCTGCAGATGATCACACCACGATTGCAGAGCTTGCCATTGAGCGAGCGAAGCGCCTTGTTGAACTCGGTCACGATGTCGTTGTACTTCTTGATTCAATTACACGCCTTGGACGTGCATATAACATCGCAGCGCCTGCATCAGGGCGAATTCTTTCTGGTGGCGTTGACTCCGCCGCTCTCTATCCACCCAAGAAGTTCTTCGGTGCTGCTCGTAACATTGAAGACGGTGGATCATTGACGATCTTGGCAACAGCTCTGGTTGACACGGGCTCTCGCATGGATGAAGTGATCTTCGAAGAGTTTAAGGGCACCGGAAATATGGAGCTTATTCTTGATCGACGCATGGCCGACAAGCGAATCTTCCCAGCAGTTAACGTTGTTGCATCAGGAACTCGTAAAGAAGAAATTCTTATGGGTACAGAAGAGCTCAATATTGTCTGGAAGCTACGTCGCGTTCTCCACGCTCTAGAACCACAGGCAGCCCTTGAACTTCTCCTTGAAAAGATGAAGGGCACCAAATCAAATGTTGAATTCTTGATGCAGATCCAGAAAACAACGTCGGGGCCAGACGACTCCAAGTAATTCAGCTGAGATGACCATTCATTATTGAGTGGCACCTCATACTTTCTCTCTATTTTCAGTCACACTATTGATACTGAAGGTCACCTCAGACCTTCAATAAAAGGAGTGTGTGATGACTACACCACCAAGTTATGCAGAGAATGTATTAGCAAAAAGATCCGTGGCGAAGTATGCCGACTCAATCATTAGGTGGGGTGGGGTTTTCCGAACGATTTTTACAGTCCTCGGAGTGATCTACTTAGCTGGCGGAGGAATTTTTGGTCTGTATTACGGACAAGAAATGTACGGAACTCCATTGCGGTATTTCTTCCTAGGTTTGATTTTCGGTGGACTCGGAGCGCTTGTGATGTTTGGCTACCGACTATTTTTTGATTATCTCCTGATGAGAGCACATCAGAGCAAGCTGTAAAGAGTTAAAAAACAGGGCACCGAGACATTAGTCTCAGTGCCCTGTTTTTTACCCTACTTAATTGTGTGGGACGAATACTTCTTTAATCACGCGATTAACGAGAGAAATATAGGCATCGTTATCCACCGGCGTTTCGCTCAAGTCATCAACAATTTTGCCTAATGTCCATGCCTGCATCAATACTGCTAATGCGTGCGGCTCAATCTCTTGGTTGCAGAGTCCACGTGTTTGAGCGCCAGCGATTAACTCAGCAAGCACATCGGTCAAGCGTTGTTGCTCATGACGTAAAAGATCTGACATACGTGGACTTGTAATCGCTCTCCCAATAGTGAGTGCTCGCTCCTGTCGGGCCCGTTGCATTCCTTCACCCTGGGTTACTGCAGAAATTTGTGCCAGGCCCGCATAGAGACCTTCAGCAGTTGTTGCGGTCTCAAGAAGTGAGCGAAGAGATGCGATATTTGTATCTACATAACGTGCAAAGCGAGCAATCATCGCCGCTTCGAGTAGATGATAGATATCTTCAAAGTGATGATAGAGAGAACCTTTAGAAATGTTTGAGCGGTCCAAGACCATCTCAACAGTGATTTCGTCAAAGCGGTATTTGTCTAAGAGGTCGGCGGCACACTCAACGAGAGCGGTCTTAGTGGGATGTGTCGTCTTTGGCATGGCGATATTCTGGCAAGTAAGTCGCGATTTTGCCTAATTGGCTCACGCGCGTTCTCTCTGGGCTTTTCCGACCGGGTTTCGAACGATTTTCACCGAGAAATCACAAACTTGTTCAGCACACTCTCTCCCATAGGCAGCACAATCAGTGACGCCAGAGTCGGAGAAACTAGAAAATGTTTACAATAAAAAAAGTAACTGCTGTGGCCTTAGCCACACTTATGTTCTCAGTTCCCGCAGCCGTCGCTGCTGAAACAACTGCTACCCCTACTCCGATCAATTCACTGACTCCTCGCGAGCAAGCAGTTATTGATTTTCAAAACTCATTAGTTGCATATAAAGCTTCAGTTCGGGAAGCTATGGATAAGCATCGCAATGAAGTTGATCAATACCGAACAGCGATGACAACTCGCCAGACCGCAATCAGAGCTTTGGCTGATACGCGTCAAGCGGCAGTGTTAGCAGCAAACACGGCATTTACGGTAGCCATTGCAAATGTGACAACTCAAGAAGCACGCGATGTTCTTGTAAAAACACGCAAAGATGCAATCGCCTTGGCACAGAGCACATTCAAGTCAGCTGTTGATGCACTGGGTGCCGCACCTGCCAAACCTGGAAAACCAACCCTGCCAGCTAAGCCGGCTAAACCATCTAAGGCTGACAAGAGCGGAAACTAGTCCAGACTAATAAATCATTCACGCGTCATTGGAGGCGTAAATCGGCTCTTGCCCGCATACGAGAAGTCACGGATTTCTCAGGTGCGGGGGAGAGCCGATACTCTTTTCCCCTATCAATCGAACACTTGGTTCACTTACCTGAAGAAGGCAAGACCCAAGTCGAGCAGAGGAAAAACAATGAAGCCAGAGATTCACCCAGAATATAAAGAGACCCAAGTAACCTGTGGTTGCGGTGAAAAGTTTGTCACCCGCTCAACTGTTGCAAGCGGTTCAATCTATGTTGAAGTGTGTTCAGTCTGTCACCCGTTCTATACAGGTAAGCAGCGCATTCTTGATACTGGTGGACGTGTTGCCAAGTTCGAAGAGCGCTTTGGAAAAAAGTCAGCTAACTAGCTTTTCGAAGAGACCGCTTCGCTCGCCCTTGTGGCTAGCGGCGCGGTCTTTTTATTTATTTCAAGCAGAAACAATTTTTATCGCAGGATTGAGAGAAAGGAGTCGGCTATGAGCAATGATCGCTTTGCTTCGGCACACGAGATGGTTCGCGAGTATCAAGAACTTGAAAAACTCATGGCAGACCCATCTATCCACGAGGATCAAGGTAAGGCGCGCCAACTCGGTCGTCGCTATGCCCAGCTAGGTCCAGTTGTTGCAGGATTTAATGAATGGAAATCTGCCGCAGATGATCTTGAGGCGGCTATGGAGATGGCGGCTGAGGATCCTGATTTTGCATCTGAGATTCCAGCCCTTGAAGAAACCGTAGAACGCACGGCAACCAGACTTGAAGAACTTTTACTTCCAAGAGATCCCAACGATGATCGTGATGTCATTATTGAAGTAAAGGCCGGCGCAGGTGGCGATGAATCAGCGCTCTTTGCCGGTGATTTAGTTCGTATGTATCAAAGGTATGCAGAAAAACGCGGATGGAAGATCGAGATTATCGATATGACTGAATCTGATCTCGGCGGGTATAAAGACATTTCCATGGCTGTTAAGTCAAAGGGGAGCGCTGAACCAGGAACAACTCCATATGCGCGTTTGAAATTTGAAGGCGGAGTTCATCGTGTACAAAGGGTTCCAGAAACCGAAAGCCAAGGAAGAATCCACACCTCGGCCGCCGGAGTTCTTGTCTTACCTGAAGCTGAAGAAGTTGATGTTGAGTTAAATATGAATGATGTTCGCGTTGATGTGTATCGCTCATCTGGCCCAGGAGGTCAATCAGTTAACACAACCGACTCTGCTGTACGCCTCACGCATGTACCAACGGGAATTGTCGTGTCCTGTCAGAACGAGAAATCTCAGCTTCAAAATAAAGAGTCTGCCCTTCGCATCCTAAGAGCACGCCTATTGGCTGATGCTCAAGAAAAGGCAGAGGCGGCGGCAATGGCTGAACGAAAAAGTCAGGTTCGCACAGTTGACCGCTCAGAGCGCATCAGAACTTATAACTATCCTGAAAACCGCCTGAGTGATCACCGCGTAAATTACAAATCAAATAACCTCGATGCCGTTCTCAATGGTGAACTTGATGATGTTGTCCAAGCGCTGCTTGATGCAGATAAGGCTGCAAAATTAGCTTCAACTGATTAAGAAAAGTCGAAGATGATGAACTTTAAAGAATTCCTCGGAGCAGGTAAAGAACAACTTCGTGCGGCAGGAATCGAAGCCATTGATGCAGAACACCTCATGGCATATGCCCTTGGTATCTCCCGAATGGATTTACATAATCCAGTCATTGTTGAAGATCGCCTAGCTCACTTTGAAGACCTTACGATCCTAGAAGAAACTTTCTGGAAACTATTAGATGCCAGGGCATCACATCAACCTCTGCAGTATCTCACTGGTGTTGCTTACTTCCGACATCTTGAAATACAGGTAGGCCCCGGTGTTTTAGTTCCTCGCCCTGAATCAGAATTACTTGTTCAGGCAGTTTTGGATCACCTTAATCACTCACATGACATGACCAGCGTGGTAGACCTTGGATCTGGATCAGGAGCGCTTGCTTTGGCAATTTCTACTGAAAATGAAAGAACGCGCGTGATCGCAGTGGAGAAAGATCCGGCTGCCATCGAGTGGTTGAAGAAAAATGTTGCACGGATAAACGAACAAGTGAGAATTGTTGAAGCTGAAGTTTCCGATGCCCTGGTTGGGATTAAATGTGATGTAGTCATAGCTAATCCGCCTTACGTGCCAAATAACCAAGAACTCCCTCGCGATGTCGCAGAGTACGAACCTGCGGTTGCCCTGTTCGGAGGACCTTCAGGTCTTGATATTCCAGAAATGTTTATTGATGCAGCTACACGCCTACTCAAGCCCGGTGGATTCTTCGCCATAGAGCACGCCGAAGATCAAGGAGATGCAATCGCTTCTTTACTGAGTAAGAGTTTTGTCAATATTATTCTTCATCGAGATCTCACGGCGCGCCCTCGCTACACAACTGCAATTCGAGACAAGGAGTAGAAGTGGCCACTCGCGTTACCTTTGACCAATCCAATCCATCCGAACACGTAGCGTTGGCTGCCAAGTCTTTACGGGATGGGTTTGTCATAGTTGGGCCACACGAGAACGGTTATATTTTCCTTGCAGATGCATTTAGCCCAGACTCTGTTCGTGCTATGCACGTTCTCCGTGGAGATGATCTTGGAGTTGCCTGCCAAGTTCTTATCCCAGATTCATTAGCGATTGAAGGATTATCACGAGAGGTCAATGAGGATGTTCGTGGACTTGCTCAATCTTTTTGGCCTGGCCCATTGTCATTGACATTGCGACCACAGTTAGGCCTGAGTTGGGATCTTGGTGATGGAGGAAAGTTAGATTGGTTTAGCGTTCGCGTTCCCCACCATCTTTTTTTGCAGAAATTACTGAAAGAGACTGGCCCCCTCGCTTCCTCAAGTGCATCTCTTGCGGGTCACCCCCCTTTATTGGATTTAGCTGGTTTGAAGATTCAAGATCACGAGGTTGCATTAATCGTTTCAAGTGGTCTCATCAGCGCAACACCAGCGTCGACGGTCATCGAGATAGATAACTCTCAGGCCCGCCTAGTGCGGGAAGGGGCTATCTCGAAGAGTGATATTGAGAAAGTGATCACCGCACCTTTAATAACTTCAGGCTAGGCTTGCCGCCATGACCGATACATTCTATGGACCAGATTTTGAACTCTTAGCATCACAAGATCCTGCAATTTCTGCGGTTTTGTTATCAGAGTTAGAGCGCCAGCAGAAAAATCTTCAGCTAATCGCTTCTGAAAATTTCACATCGCGCGCAGTCCTTGCCGCATTAGGATCCACGCTGTCAAATAAATACGCTGAAGGCTACCCAGGTAAGCGTTACTACGGTGGATGCGAAGAAGTTGACATTGCCGAGAACATTGCCACTGAGCGCGCGAAATCCCTCTTTGGTGCAGAGCATGCAAATGTTCAACCCCATTCAGGAGCAAGTGCGAATGTTGCGGTGTATCAAGCATTTACAAAGCCTGGCGACACAGTTCTTGCGATGTCACTACCGCACGGTGGCCATCTCACGCACGGATCAAAAGTTAACTTTTCAGGTAAATGGTTCAACGTCGTCTCATACGGTGTCCGCCAAGATACTGAACTTATTGATTATGACGAACTTCGGGATAACGCTATTGCCAATAAGCCAAAGATGATTTGCACAGGAGCAACGGCTTATCCGTCACTGATTGACTTTGAAAAGGTAAGAGAAATTTGTGATGAGGTAGGGGCGATTATGTGGGTTGATGCCGCCCACTTCATCGGCCTCGTTGCCGGTAAGGCGATCCCATCTCCTGTTCCATATGCCGACGTAGTCTCATTTACAACACATAAAGTTCTTCGTGGACCTCGTGGTGGAATGATTTTGAGCAAGGCAGAACATGCAGCGGCGCTTGATAAAGCAGTCTTTCCAGGGATGCAAGGTGGCCCCATCATGTCTGCAGTTGCAGGCAAAGCAGTAGCGTTAGCCGAGTGTGCAACTCCTGCGTATCAGAAATATACAAAAGATGTGATCGTCAATGCACAAGCACTCGCTGCAGCTCTTGAAGCTGAAGGAATGCGTGCAGTTTCAGGTGGAACACAGACACACCTTGCCCTGATTGATATCCGAGCAACCGGTGTTAATGGCAAAGTTGCCGACGAGCGCTGTGGCGCTGCAGGAATAGTGCTCAACAAGAATTCGATTCCATTTGATCCAGAAGCACCTTCGGTAACGAGTGGTATTCGCGTTGGCACACCTGCAACAACTACCCAAGGAATGGGCGTTGAGCAGATGAAAATCATTGCTTCTCTGATTTCACGTGCAATTAAGACTGATGATGTAAACACTCATGCAGCAATCAAGGCTGAAGTCCATGCCCTCACTGCGCAGTTTCCGATTTATCAAGCGTAAGTAGCGCTGGGTAATTAGGTCTAAACCATGCGCGAATATCTACTCACACTATTTCTTGCAGCTGCACTCTGTTATGTGGTGACGCCACTGGTGCGCACCTGGGCTATTCGATCTGGTGCAGTTGCTCAGATCCGTACGCGCGATGTGCACACCACGCCAACACCACGTTGGGGTGGACTTGCGATGTGGATTTCAATGAGCATTACCTTCGCGATCGTTCACAATCTCACCCTTGTCGGCAAATCATTTGGCCGTGAAACGCAAGGTATTTTCTTGGCCGGAACTTTCCTAGTAGCCCTTGGAATGCTCGATGATCGATTTGAACTCGATGCACTAACCAAACTTGCAGGCCAAGCACTTGCTGCCGGAATCTTATTGATCTTTGGAATTCAAATTCTCTGGCTTCCTATCAACGGCGTTACCACTTTGCCTCCAAGTATTGGTCAACTTGTCACCGTTCTGATTGTCCTTGTCACGATTAATGCAGTGAACTTTATTGATGGTCTTGACGGCCTTGCAGCAGGCATTGTGGCGATCTCAGGAATTGCATTTTTCTCCTTTGCCTATCTACTCGCAGTGGTCTATGGATTCAGCCGAGCAGGTGCACCTTCATTGATTACCGCGGTCTTGATTGGAGTGTGCTTTGGCTTCCTGGCTCACAATTCACATCCCGCAACTATCTTTATGGGTGATTCCGGATCAATGTTCTTGGGGCTGATGTTGGCTGCATCTGCAATTACTTTGACTGGCCAGGTTGATCCCAACGCAATCTCTGCAGAAAAACTCGGCCCAGCAACTCTCCCACTACTTCTGCCCTTTGCAGTTTTGGCGATACCGTTAGCTGATTTGATTTTGGCAGTGCTTCGTAGAATTAAAGCTGGAAAATCTCCCTTTGCCTCCGATAAAGAGCATTTGCATCATCGGATCATGCGTGCAGGAAACACCCAACAGCGCACCGCATTTATTATGTATCTATGGACTGCAACTGTTGCATTTCCAGTAACGGTTCTTGCTTTTGCGCCGACCTGGGTAGCTGCAATGACTGCCGCGGGTCTGCTGATATTCACAACCATTTTCTCTTTGGGAAAATCAAAGATGTATCCAGAGGGGAAGCCATTAGCTGAGGAGACCAGCCATGCCTGAGAGTTTTGCAGATAAAGGGAATGAAAAAATCATGATTAAGAGTGCGCTCATTCCAACGACCATCATAGGAGTGATTGCTCTTGTCATCTCCTCTGTGGTTTCTGGACGAGAGGGATTCCTCGGCGCTTTACTCGCTCAATTCGTAGTAGTGATCTTCTTTCTCGTGCACTTGCTTGTTTCAAAACTATCGAGAAATCTCGATCCGATGGCCACGATGGCTTTGGCGCTACTCTCGTATGTCACCAAGCTCACCGCCATAGGAACATTTCTCATAATCTTGAGCAAGCTCACCCCACGTGATGCGATAGATCGCACAGCATTTGGGATTGCAGCAATCGCGGCAACGGCAGCCTGGCTCGGTGGGGAGATTAAGGGTTATCTATCCCTAAAAACTCATCTACCATTGCCTGAGTCACCGGCACGAGATAGCCAGGATTGATATCAGAGCAGAAAGAGGCGAATGGCATGAGTGAAAGAAGAAATGGAAGCAGCAACGAGGGCGCTGTATGGACCATCTTCGGCTACCTGCTTTCTGGACTTCTTTTCTGGGGTGGGGTCGGCTACTTCGCCGATAGGTTCTTTGGCACCTCATATTTGACCCTCATTGGAATCCTGACGGGCATGGGCGGTGGGCTCTACCTCGTCTGGCTCCGCTTCGGTCGCTAACCCCGCTCAGGGAGTGCAATTTCACTCGCGCGGGATTTCACAGTTGAGCGGAGTGTGACCTAAGGTTTGGGGCGGAAGAACCCCTCTTCCACCTCACCATGAATCCTCAAAGGAGAGCTAGTGCGCGCGTTATCTGTTGTGAGCGCCAAGGGCGATGAATTCGTCCCACCTAGCAGTGTTGATTTCGTATTACCTCCAATTTTTGAAAATATTTCGTTCATCACAAAACCAATTGTGCTTATTCTCATCTCTGCCCTACTCATCGGACTCGTCTTCTCGATCTCTGCACGTAAAGCAGCTGTCGTCCCATCGAAATTTCAGTTTGCAGGAGAGTTGATCTACGGCTTCGTGCGTAAAGATCTAGGTCAGGAAATTCTCGGTCATGAATTCAAGCGATTTATGCCGTATCTCTTCTCGCTCTTTACCTTTATTTTGCTCAATAACTTTTACGGAATTATTCCCTTTATCCAATTCCCAACGTTCTCACGTATCTCATTTGCTTATGTCTTAGGAATTATCACTTTTGGTGTCTTCCACTATGTGGGTATCCGCAAGCAAGGAATTAAGAAGTACGTGAAAGACATCATGTTTATGCCTGGTGTACCTAAGCCGGTTTACATTCTTCTTACACCTATTGAGGTTGCAACATTCTTAGTTGTACGCCCTCTCACTCTTGCTCTTCGTCTCTTTGCAAATATGTTCGCTGGCCACCTCTTGTTGATGATCTTTATCCTGGGTGGAGAGCACTTGCTACAAGGAGCAATTGCAATGAAGGCTGTTGGTTTCTTGGCTTTCGGAATGGGAATCGCACTCACATTCTTCGAATTCCTTGTGCAATGCCTTCAGGCTTACATCTTTACACTCTTAACCGCGCTCTACATCGCCGGCGGCCTCGCCGACGAACACTAAACAAGAATTCCGTTGGAACACCTCTAACGCGAAG
>JBILRA010000049.1:0-8205 GCA_044372915.1 Candidatus Planktophila sp. | reverse complement strand
ATGATAAAACCCTTGCAGCCCTTGAAGAAGAAGGCCGCATTGTCGCGCGCTACGTGGGCGAAAATCCCAATGGCTCACGAAATCTCATTGCAGGTATCACCAATGAGCGCGGAAACATTGTTGGACTAATGCCACATCCAGAGCACGCTATTGAAACCCTCACAGGGCCAAGTGCTGATGGGCTCGCCTTCTTTACATCTGTCCTTAAGGCGATGGTGAAGTAATGGCACTTGATACCGTTGCAATCGCAACTTCGAATCCCGATACACCACAGCCATTTGCAGAACTTGGTCTCAAGCCAGATGAGTACGCACGCATTAAGGAAATTCTTGGCCGCAGACCAACATCTTCTGAATTAGCGATGTATTCAGTGATGTGGTCTGAGCACTGCTCGTATAAATCCTCAAAGGTGCACCTTAAGCAATTTGGCGAGAAGGCTGTGAAGTCTGATGCTTTGCTAGTTGGAATCGGTGAGAATGCAGGCGTCGTCGATATCGGACAGGGCTATGCGATCACATTTAAAATCGAATCACATAACCACCCATCTTTTATCGAGCCATATCAAGGAGCCGCGACAGGTGTGGGCGGAATCGTTCGCGATATTTTAACGATGGGTGCCCGCCCCATTGCAGTGATGGATCCGTTGCGATTTGGTCCAGCTGATGCAGCTGATACTCGCCGTGTTTTACCTGGCGTGATTGCAGGTGTCGGTGGATATGGAAACTGTCTCGGTCTTGCCAACATTGGTGGCGAAGTTGTCTTTGATGAAACGTATTTAGGTAATCCACTTGTAAACGCTCTCTGTATCGGTGTGATGAAACATAGCGATATTAAATTGGCAAAAGCAGCTGGTGCTGGAAATCTTGTCGTGCTCTACGGCGCAAAGACCGGCGGAGATGGAATCGGCGGTGTATCTGTCTTGGCATCAGAGACATTTGAATCAACGGGTCCGGCAAAGCGTCCTGCTGTTCAGGTGGGCGATCCATTTGTTGAAAAAGTATTGATTGAATGCTCGCTTGAAATCTTCGCTGAAGATCTTGTTGTGGGTATCCAAGACCTTGGCGGGGCAGGATTATCCTGCGCCACAAGCGAATTAGCATCAGGTGGAAGTGGCGGCATGAAGGTCGCACTTGATCGCGTGCCTTTGCGTGATGCGACCTTATCGCCTGAAGAAATCTTGATGTCTGAATCACAAGAGCGCATGTGCGCCATTGTTGAACCAAGCAAGATTGATCGCTTTCTGGAAATCTGTAAGAAATGGGATGTGACTGTCACCGTTATTGGTGAAGTTACCGATGGTGACCATCTTGAAATCACGTGGCACGGTGAACTCATTGTCGATGTACCACCACGCACTGTGGCCCACGATGGTCCTGTCTATTCCAGACCACTGGCAGAACCGGCTTATATCGCGCGTGTAAACGCTGAATTGATTTCACCACCAGTTCCACAATCAGCGACAGAGATTAAAGATGCAATTCTGATGATGGCAGCGACTCCAAACTTGGCAGATAAGAGCTGGGTCACCAATCAATATGATCGATATGTTCAAGGAAATACTGTGCAATCACAACCAGATGATTCTGGAATGGTTCGTATCGATGAGAAGACTCACCTTGGCGTTGCTGTAGCAACGGATGCTAATGCAAATTGGTCTTACCTCAACCCTTATGAAGGTGCGAAGTTAGCACTCGCTGAAGCATCTCGAAATATTGCTACAGCAGGTGCGAAACCACTTGCTGTGACTAATTGTCTTAACTTTGGCTCGCCTGAAGACCCAGGTGTGATGTGGCAATTTGCCGAAACAGTTCGCGGCCTTGCAGATGGATGTCTTGAGATGGGCTTACCTGTGACGGGTGGCAACGTATCTTTCTACAACCAGACAGGCGATGTTGCGATCTTGCCAACACCTGTCATCGGAGTTCTTGGTGTTATTGATGATGTGCGTACTCGTACACCAATGAGTTTTGATCGAGCAGGGTTAGATCTCTATCTCCTTGGAGCAAGTGATAGCAATATGTCAGGCTCTGAGTGGGCATACCTTCATAAGATGCGCGGGGGACAAGCGCCAACTGCTGATTTACAGCGTGAAATGCGCCTAATTGATCTGCTGGTGAAGGGTCGCACGGAGAAGATCTTTAGCGCAGCACATGATTTAAGTCAGGGTGGCCTTACTGCAACGCTTACTGAAATGGTCTTACGTCATAATATCGGTGCAACGATTACTTTAGATAATCCTGGAGTGAGCCTCTTTGTTGAAACACCAGGACGAGTTGTCGTTGCAGTAGAACCCGGAAAAGTTGAAGCCCTAAAGAAAGCTGCGGGGGATATTCTACTGACACACCTAGGTGCAACAGGTGGAGATGCACTGGTCGTTAACGATGTTGTGATTTCACTAGATGAGTTACGCAAGGCTCATACCGCTACCTTTGAGAAGTTGTTTGGGTAGCAGATGCGCGATCCGGTGATTCTAGAAAATGTGAAGAGCTCCTTAGCCGAGTTAGTACGTCTTGCACCTGGGCGCGCAATCGAAGTACGGGTCCCACCGTATGCAGCAGTTCAATGCGGAGATGGTCCAACACATACTCGCGGTACCCCAGCTAATGTCATCGAGATGAACGCTGACACCTGGTTGGCACTTGTCAGTGGCGATCTTTCATGGACGGCTGCACTCGGAGATGGACTCATCAACGCATCAGGTGCCCGCGCAGATTTATCCCATCTACTTCCATTTGAGAAAAGGATCACGCCATGAGCAGACGCGCAGATGGATTGCTCAATCACAATTACCCTGGCGAAGATAAAGGCCCGCAAGATGCATGCGGTGTCTTCGGAGTATGGGCACCTGATGAAGAAGTTGCAAAGCTCACCTTCTATGGTCTCTATGCCTTGCAACATCGCGGAACAGAATCTGCCGGAATCGCAACCTCTGATGGTGAGCGCATCGTTATCTTTAAAGATATGGGTCTTGTCTCACAAGTATTTACTGAATCTGATCTTGCAACCTTGCCTGGAAATCTTGCGATCGGTCACTGTCGCTACAGCACAACGGGGTCGAGCACCTGGGTCAATGCTCAGCCAACGCTACGCCCAACTAAGTACGGCACACTGGCTTTAGCCCACAATGGAAATCTGACCAATACCGGCGATCTCGCCGAAATGGTTTCAAAGCTTGAGCCACCTGTAAAAAATGAACGTGGTGCGACAACAGATACCGAAATCATGACAGCTTTGATTGGTCTGCAGCATGAGAATAATGTCGAGGCTAGCGCTCTTGCAGTCCTGCCATTACTGGAAGGTGCATTCTCTCTAGTCTTTATGGACGAGGGCACACTCTATGCAGCCCGCGATCGCCACGGCGTAAGACCACTTGTCATTGGAAAACTTGAACGTGGCTGGGTTGTTGCATCTGAATCTGCCGCGCTAGATATTGTCGGTGCCGCATTTGTGCGCGAAGTCGAACCAGGTGAATTTTTGGCAATTGATGAAGATGGACTTCGTTCTCAGATGTGGGCAGCCCCTGAACCAAAGGGCTGCATCTTTGAATACGTCTATCTTGCTCGCCCAGATACATCGATTGCCGGACAGAGCGTGCATGCAACTCGAGTACGAATTGGAAAACAACTTGCAATCGAAGCACCTGTTGTTGCAGATCTTGTCATTCCCGTCCCTGAATCAGGAACTCCGGCTGCAATTGGATTTGCTCAAGAATCTGGAATTCCATATGGATTAGGTTTTGTAAAGAATTCATATGTGGGGCGAACATTTATTCAGCCATCACAAACTATTCGTCAATTAGGAATACGCTTAAAACTTAACCCGCTGCGAGAGATCATTGATGGCAAACGCATTGTTGTGGTCGATGATTCAATTGTGCGTGGCAATACTCAACGGGCAATTGTGCGGATGTTGCGTGAAGCTGGCGCTCTTGAAATTCATGTACGTATCTCAAGTCCACCTGTGAAGTGGCCCTGCTTCTATGGCATCGACTTTGCTACGCGCGCTGAGTTGATTGCAAGCGGTCTAGAGATAGAAGAGATCCGCAGGTCAATTGGAGCTGATTCCCTCGATTATGTAAGCGCTGAAGGGTTGATTGAAGCGACCCACGTATCGGGTGAAAAGCTATGCACCGCATGCTTTACGGGGGAATACCCGATTAAAATTCCCACAGATTTATCAGAAGGTAAATTGCGTCTTGAGATATTGGATCAGAACCCATGAGCACATATAAAGATGCTGGCGTAGATATTGATGCAGGAGATCGTGCCGTTGAATTGATGAAGGCATCAATTGCCAAGGCTTCCCGCAAAGAGGTGATCGGTGGCATTGGTGGATTTGCTGGGCTCTTCGATGCCAGTGCGTTGAAATCCATGCAGCGCCCTCTTCTTGCAACTTCAACTGACGGTGTTGGAACAAAGACTGAGATCGCTCGCATTTTAGGAAAGTACGACACAATCGGAGAAGATCTTGTTGCGATGGTGGTTGATGACTTAGTGGTCTGCGGCGCAGAACCACTTTTTATGACTGATTACATTGCAGTTGGAAAAGTTATTCCAGAACGTATCGCAGCCATAGTTGCTGGGATCGCTCGCGGTTGCCAAAAAGCCGGTACGGCACTCGTTGGTGGAGAGACAGCAGAGCACCCAGGGCTTATGAAGGAAGATGAATTCGATATTGCGGGTGCAGCAACTGGAGTCGTGGATGCCCACCTTCAACTGGGTGCAGATCGCGTAAAGGCTGGCGATGTTCTTATTGCAATGCCATCTTCTGGAATTCACGCAAATGGATTCTCGCTCGTCCGGCACATTATCGCTACGCAAAAAATTGATTTAACAAAAAATGTTTCTGACTTAGGCTACAGTCTTGGCGAAGTCCTTATTACCCCAACTGAAATTTACGCACTCGATTGTTTGGCACTGATTCGATCACTCAAAGAGAATCTGCGTACCTTTTCTCACATCACAGGTGGAGGACTTGCAGATAACACCGCTCGCGTGATTCCAGATGGATTGATCGCAACCTATGATCGTGCTACCTGGTCACTTCCACGCGAGATGGAGTATCTGGCTCATTTGGCGAGCGTTCCTCAAGGCGATCTTGAGCGCACCTGGAATGCCGGCATCGGCATGGTCGCCATCGTTGCCCCACAGGTTGCCGACCTCACCATCGCTTCTTTGGCCGCCCGAGGCATGAAAGCCTGGGTTGCTGGCCAGATTGAGCCCGCGGCACAGGTGCAGATGCCCGGTTCAAGCGTTTTGGCTGGGAAGTACCAATCACGCTAAAGTGGGGCTCACACAGAACGCTATTGGTAAGGAGGCCGCCCCATGGGTAGAGGCCGTGCAAAAGCTAAGCAGACAAAAGTCGCCCGCGATCTTAAATACAACTCACAAGAGATGGATCTAGATCGCCTCGCCAAAGAGCTCCATGGCGATGCTCCAAAGAGCGAGAACCGTGATGACGAAGATCCCTTCGCCGAAGGCAATTACATCCCACGTGCGTAATTAGCGCGCCAACACATGTATCCAACTCCGTACGTTGCCTCACTGCGCGTATTTGAACCACTCGAAGCATTTGATCCAGTCGATCGTTTACGTTGGCAGAACCTTGCCGCAAATCACAATTCGCGCGAAGAAGAACAACGCCTTGCACTCGAACGCATTATCTTTCCGCAGCCACCTAGCGCTCGCCCTGATGGTGTGCACATTCTCGATCTTGATGGCGCTCGCTATGTTTCGCCATGGTCAACAGCAACGCGTTGCTGGGCTGCACTGGAAAGTTTCAAGGGACAATTCCCCCCGCCGCTATCGCACTTCTTTGTTTCACCCGCGCTTGAAGAAGTAATCACAAGTGGAATGGATTTCATCGACGAACGTGTGCCGCATACTCTGAGCGAGACATGGATCATTCCACCACGTTGGTTTTCAATCTTTACACCAAATGAACGTGAGATTGGTAGTGATCAACACGGCCCCTTCTCAAGAGCACGTACAACAATTGCTCAGGCAAAGTCACGTACCAAGAAGGCGCACGAAACTGTAGAAGGCGCATTTGGCGTTGGCCCAGTTGAAGAAGAGATTGAGAATCTTTTTGACTGGCTTGAGATTTTTCATCCAGAATCACTCGTCGAACTCGATTATGGCGGACTCGCGGGCTATCTCTCTGCAGCGCTGACTGCCGATGGTCAAGAAGGACTCGTTGCAGATACATCGATTGAAGATGTACTTCTCTCACTCGATGGTCTTGCCCAGGGAGATGGTGCGATCGCTGGAAGCGGATACGAACGACTAGTAAGACGTTGGCGCGCAGTACAGGCATTTGAAACCAGCACATAAGTCACCTGGCCACCTTGCCAAGAGCAGGTAAAGACGGGGATACTTGGGGGCATTGCGGGGCAAAACGGACACATGTGCTCCACCGTTAGAAGTTTTTACTAGAGGAGAAGGTATGAGTCGTCTGCCAGATGCAGAAATTCTCCTCACTCCTCGCGAAGTTGCCGATCTCTTTGGTGTTGATCCTAAAACGGTTACACGTTGGGCCAAAGCTGGAAAGCTAACATCGATCCGAACTCTAGGTGGACATCGTCGCTATCGTAAATCTGAAGTTGATGACCTACGCGCGAATTACTTTAAGGCTAAATAGGCAATTCATTTCTTATGAATGATATTTCTTTTGGCAGGTATCTTTTACTTGGCGCACTCACGATGGTTTTGGTCGGCATCCTCACCCCAATAATGCGAAAGATTGCGATCTCTGTTGGTGCAGTTGATGCACCAAATGTTGCGCGCAAAGTACAGAAAGAGCCCGTTCCCTATCTTGGCGGCGTAGCAATTGCAATCGGTGTTGTCGGTGCATCCTATGCCGCGCTCTTGGCCGAAGATTTCACAATGGAGAATTTTCGCCTAGCAAGTTTTGTTTTAGTTCCAGCGATCGCGATTTCTATCATGGGTCTCATTGATGATTTGAAAGGTCTTCAGCCCTGGCCGCGCCTGATTGCACAGACTCTGACAGGTGTAATTGTTGCCGTGATTTTGACTCTCACCGACACCATGGGCGTTGCCTTCGGAAACACTTTTCTCAACTATGCGATCTCAGTAATCTGGATCGTAGGTGTCTGTAACTCAATTAACTTCTTTGACAATCATGATGGCGGCGCCGCTGGAACCGTTGCGGTCATCTCGCTTTTCTTATTCTTTATAGCCTTTGATCGCGAGCAAGTGTTGGTGAGTGCGCTAGCAATCGTTACTGCAGGGGCTACAGCAGGATTCCTCATCTGGAACCGCCATCCAGCGAAGATCTATATGGGCGATGCCGGTGCACTATTCCTTGGAATTATCATCTCTGTTTTAACTATTCGTCTAAGCCCAGGGATCATTCCGCAAGAGAAATCTTTAGCTATCCCCGCACTTCTGATGGCGACGCCGATATTGGATACAACAGTTGCTGTTATCTCACGACTACATCGCGGTATTTCACCTTTCCAGGGCGGACGCGATCATTTGTCACACCGGTTGATGCGCGTGGGTCTTTCTCGCAAAATCACAGCAATTACCCTGTGGGCGATGGCAGCGATGTATGGCGGCCTTGCTCTAGCGGTGTATACATGGCCAGATACATTCGGTTGGCAATTAATCGCCTTTGCATCAGTTGCATGGATTGCAAAACTCGTTTTCTTCTTAAGAATTCCATCTGAGGGGTAGACTAAGTCCATGGCTAAACAAGAAAATTCAACCGGTGAAAACCCAGTAGATGATGTCAAAGCAAAGATGGCTGCTGCGCTAGAAGCGAAGAAAAATAAAGGCGGTCGTCCAGGTTCATCCGGTGGAACAAGTGGTGGATCAAAGATTCGCGGTGGCCAACGCAGCGGTGGTGCACCTCAGGTGCAACGCAAAGCAGGACCATCTGGTTCTGGCTCTGCTGGTTAATTCATCTGATCTACAGATAAACAAGTAATTCTAAATAAAAATCTAGCGTGGCTCGGGACAGGATCGAACTGTCGACCTCACGATTTTCAGTCGCGCGCTCGTACCAACTGAGCTACCGAGCCAATATTTAATTGTGGTCACACGCTTTTTATATTCACATGTGTAAAAAGTAGAGAGTGTGTGGACACTCTCTACTCGCGACCCAGACGGGACTTGAACCCGCGACCTCCGCCGTGACAGGGCGGCGCGCTAACCAACTGCGCTACTGGGCCTTTCCAAGGAA
>JBILRA010000054.1:0-7794 GCA_044372915.1 Candidatus Planktophila sp. | reverse complement strand
GACCATCAAGGCGCAACCATCCGCGACCTGCAAAGTCAGCGAGTGCTTTATTTACAGTTTCGCGTGATGCGCCAACGAGCTGAGCAAGTTCTTCTTGTGTGAGATCGTGGTGAACAAAGAGACCTTCGGGACTCTCTTTTCCAAAACGCTCGCCTAGATCAATCAGCGCCTTTGCAACACGACCTGGAACATCGGAGAAGACGAGATCACCGACCGCCTCGTTTGTACGACGTAAGCGCTGTGCCAGTCGGGCTAAAAGCTGTAATGAAACTTCAGGGTTTTCGCGGAGCCATGGAAAAAGCTTTTCGTGTCCAAGAGATAAGAGTTTGGCATCAGTAACTGCAGTGGCAGTTGATGTGCGTGGGCCTGGATCAAAGAGGGAGAGCTCTCCGAACATTTCGCCGGGGCCAAGAATGGAGAGAAGGTTTTCGCGCCCATCTCCACTTGATGTTCCGAGCTTAAGCTTGCCTTCGACAATGACATAGACGTGCTCGCCACTGTCGCCTTCTTTAAAGAGGATTGCGCCCTTATTGATTTTTACTGAATCCATCGATGTTCGCAGCGAAGCAGCGGCGGCATCATCGAGTGCGGTAAAGAGTGGGGCCTTACGTACGACTTCATCTTCAATGGTCACAGGGGTAGTTTACTCGCATGAGCGCGGATCGCGAAACTGAAAAAAGGGCTAAGGCCCTCTACCGCGGGCTCTGTAAGACTTATCCAGAGATCTACTGTGAACTCAATTTCCAGAATCCACTCCAGCTTGTTATAGCAACAGTTCTCTCGGCACAGTGCACAGATAAGCGCGTCAATCAGGTTACCGCCAAACTATTTAAGAAGTATAAAAATGTTCGAGCGTATGCGAAAGCACCAATCGAAGAGATCGAAGAGATCATTTATCCGACAGGTTTTTATCACGCTAAAGCACGGCATATCAAAGGATTAACAGAAAAAATCATTAACGATTTTGGAGGGGAGGTGCCGTCAACGCTAGGTGAGTTGATTTCCTTGCCAGGTGTTGGCAGAAAGACAGCCAATGTAGTTCTAGGTCATGCCTTTGATACTCCTGGTATTACAGTCGATACTCACTTTGGTCGACTATCTAGGCGCTTTGAATGGACACAATCTTTAGATCCGGTAAAGGTAGAACATGAAGTGGGCGAATTGATTCCACAAGCAGAATGGACAAACTTGTCACAACGCATCATTTGGCATGGTCGACGGGTGTGTCATTCCCGTAAACCGGCATGTGGTGCCTGCACACTTGCAAAAACCTGCCCATCAGTTGGAATTGGTGAGATGGATAAAGAGAAGGCGGCGTTGCTTGTGAAGACAGAGAAGGATTTTCGATGAAGAAAATCGGCCTCGCTCTCGCATCACTTCTTCTTGTGGGCTGTTCACAAAGTACTACCGCACTTCCAAATGATGGAGTTGTGGTTGATTGCTCATCTATTCAAAGTGTTGTCACTGGCAAAAAGGCTGTAGATCTAGATTGTTTAGATGAAGGTTCGGTAATCGATCTATCGAGCATCAAAGGACCGGTGTTGGTAAATGTCTGGGGATCGTGGTGTGGACCATGTAAGGACGAGATGCCTATCTTTGTTGACTTCTATAACAAGCACAGTAAGTCAGTGGGGCTTATCGGAATTAGCGTTGAAGAAGCAGATATCCAGGATGCACGAAATTTTGTTCAGGCCTATGGCATGACGTGGCCGAATCTCTACGATGCCGAAGGGACTACGCGTGCGAGCTTAGGAATGGGTGTCCCGATCACTCTTTTTATCGATGAAAACGGTGAGATTGTTTACAGAAAAATTGGGGTAGTTACTACTATAGAAGAGCTAGAAGATGATTCGAGAAAATATTTAGGAGTAAATCTGTGAACTATGTCGATATCCTGATCGCGATCGCTGTTATTGCCTCCTTTATCAGTGGCTATCGAAATGGTTTCTTTAAGACAATATTTACTGTCATCGGAAATATCGGTGGAGCAATCGTTGGTTTATTACTCGCCCTTAATATGATGGGTGATTGGGCACTCGATGGCAAGAAAATCGGAATTGCATTTCTTTCAATTTTCATAGGTTCACTTGCAGGTCGCTTCCTCGCCAAAATCGTGACTAAAGGGTTGAAGGCCACAGTTATTCGCGGACCACTAGCCTTCATCGACCAAATTGCAGGAGCAGCGCTCTCACTTTTACGCACGCTTATCTTCATCTTCCTCATTGGCGCAGTATTGACATGGTCACCATGGCAGAGCGGTAAAGATGCAATTGCAGGAAGTGATCTCTACCCAAGAATTGAGAGCAATCTTCCAGGTGTCATCACTTCAATCAAAGATACAGTGAAAGAGAAACTAGAAGGAATTAATCTTCGTCCTTAGTTGAATGTAGACCTTCAGAGATCAGTTTCATCACATTTGGATCAGCCAAGGTTGTCGCATCACCAACTGCGCGATTCTCAGCAACATCCTTAAGTAATCTGCGCATGATTTTGCCGCTACGCGTCTTAGGAAGTTCATTAACAACCATAATCTGACGCGGACGAGCGATAGCACCGATTTCTTTGGTGACGTGAGCGCGTAACTCCTTTACGAGATCCTCTCCATTTGCATGTTCAATGCCAGCTCGCAAAATCACAAACGCCACAATTCCCTGGCCAGTCATCTCATCCTGCGCACCAACAACCGCCGCCTCTGCAACTGCTGCGTGTGAGACAAGCGCGGATTCAACTTCAGTTGTTGAAATTCTGTGACCAGAAACATTCATTACATCATCAACGCGACCAAGCAACCAGATAGCGCCATCATTGTCGAGCTTTGCTCCATCACCAGCAAAGTAGATTCCATCAAAGCGCGACCAATATGTTTCCTTGTAACGCTCGTCTTCACCCCAGACTCCACGAAGCATGGATGGCCATGGCTTATCTAGAATTAAATATCCACCGTGACCATTTGGCACTGCAACACCATTGTCATCGACAACCTTGGCACTAATTCCAGGTAACGCTGTCATTGCAGAGCCCGGCTTGGTTGCCGTTACTCCCGGCAAAGGAGAAATCATGATCGCACCAGTTTCAGTTTGCCACCATGTATCAACGATCGGACAACGGTTGGCGCCAATAACTTCGCGGTACCACATCCATGCTTCAGGATTAATTGGTTCACCCACAGATCCAAGTAAGCGCAGTGATGAAAGATTATGTGCGCGAGGGAATTCATCTCCCCACTTCATCCATGTACGGATAAGTGTTGGCGCTGTATACAAAATAGTGACGCCATACTTTTCAATAATTTCAAACATGCGTCCTTTATGCGGTGTATCAGGCGTGCCTTCATACATCACTTGAGTTGCACCGTTGATAAGTGGGCCATAGACAACATAGGAATGCCCGGTAATCCAACCAACATCTGCTGTGCACCAGTAGACATCCTTTTCGGGTTTGAGATCAAAGACTGCGCGATGAGTAAAGGCAGCCTGTGTTAAATATCCGCCTGTTGTGTGAAAGATTCCCTTTGGCTTTGCAGTCGTGCCAGATGTATACAAAATAAATAGTGGATGCTCGGCATCAAAAGCCTGCGCAGTGTGCTCTGGGCTCTGACGGTTAACAATTTCATCCCACCAGATATCGGTGGCGTTATTCCACGCAGTTTCTTGTCCTGTGCGCTTTACGACAAGGACTTTCTCAACGCTTGTCTTTCCCTTAAGCGCTTCATCCACTGCTGGCTTAAGTGCAAATGCTGCGCCTTTGCGGAATCCACCATCTGCTGTAATCACAACTTTTGCATCAGCATCTTGAATGCGTGAAAGAAGAGCATCTGCTGAAAATCCACCGAAGACAACAGAATGTGCTGCGCCAATACGTGCACACGCCAACATCGCAACCGCTGCTTCTGGGATCATTGGCATGTAAATAGCAACACGATCACCTGCATTAACACCAATTTCAATGAGTGCATTTGCGGCCTTCTTCACATCAACAAGAAGTTCGGCATATGTAATCGTGCGGGTATCACCTGGTTCGCCTTCAAAGAAAAGTGCGACGCGATCTCCGCGCCCAGCCAACACATGTCGATCGAGTGCGTTAAATGATGCGTTGAGTTTTCCGCCGACAAACCATTTGGCATATGGGGCCTTCCATTCAAGAACGGAATCCCACGGCTTCTCCCACGTTAATTCCTTCGCCTGCGACTCCCAGAACGCTAAGCGATCTGATTCTGCTAAATCGTAGATACCAGCCTTGGCATTTGCTTGCGCTGCAAACTCAGCGCTCGGTGGAAATGTACGGCTCTCAGATCCGAGATTTTCAATGGAATCACCAGAACTATCAACAGGAGTAAGGCTCATAAGTGTTGAGGTTACTAGGACTCTCTATTTTTGCCCACTATCTCAAATCACTCCGATAGAACCTCTATAGAAATGGATACAACAATGCTGACTGCTTTCTTCGCAATTCTGCTTAAGATTTTGGGAACCCCTGCCCTCCTCGCCGCTCTCATGGCCTTCTTACAGAAGACCCTCCATCCCTGAAAAGCCCCAACTGATCAGGAGATGAGCGCTCTCTGAGCGTAAAGATCGCCATGCCGCTGGTAGCCCTTGGGCCTTCTGGCGCATGGCGATTTTTCATACCCCGAGGTAAGTGGTTGGATTAGCCGTAAGCCCGAAGTCGACCCAATGACGCGCTCGGCGAAGGATTACAACTCGCAGCAGATTTATGCGAGCAACCGAGCCCGTGGAGTCAGAAATGCCAATTGCAACCCCTGAGATTTACGCACAGATGTTAGATCGCGCGAAAGCTGGCGCATTTGCATACCCCGCAATCAACGTCTCATCGTCACAGACAGTTATTGCAGCGATTCGTGGATTTGCTGAAGCTGAATCAGATGGAATTATCCAATTTTCGTGGGGCGGTGCTGAATACGCATCTGGCTCAACGGTAAAGAACATGGTGGATGGCGCAGTTGCGCTCGCTGAATTTGCACACGTTGTTGCAAAGAATTACAACGTCAATATTGCAATTCACACCGATCATTGCCCAGCAGAAAAACTCGATGGCTTTATGCGTCCACTTCTTGATTTCGGCGCGCAACGCATCAAGGATGGCAAGGCACCTCTCTTTAGCTCTCACATGTGGGATGGCTCTGCTGTTGATATGAATGAAAATATGAAAATTGCAAAAGAACTTCTCGCAAAGTCAGTTGCCGCACGCACAATTCTTGAAATCGAAATCGGCGTTGTCGGTGGCGAAGAAGATGGAATCGAAGCAAAGCACGATGCCAAGTTGTACTCAACACCTGAAGATGCGTTGATGACTCTTGATACTCTCGGAAACGACCCAGCTGCTCGTTACATGGTTGCAGCAACATTTGGAAATGTTCACGGCGTTTACAAGCCAGGCAACGTTGTCTTGCAGCCAAAGATTCTGCACACATTGCAAGAGGCAGTTTCAGCAAAGCTCGGTCTGGCAGCGGGAAGTAAGCCTATGGATCTTGTATTCCACGGTGGCTCTGGCTCACTACTTTCAGAGATTCGCGAATCACTTGATTACGGTGTCATCAAGATGAATATCGATACCGATACTCAGTATGCATTTACTCGTCCAGTGGTCGAGCACATGTTCAAAAACTACGACGGTGTCTTGAAAATTGACGGCGAAGTTGGAAATAAGAAGGCTTATGACCCACGCGCATGGGGCAAGGCGGCAGAGGCTGGCATGGCTGCTCGTATCGTTCAGGCGTGTGAAGATCTTCGCTCCGCAGGAACATCACTTCGCAAGTAATCTTCACCTAGTTCAAGAGAGAGGTTTTAACTATGCCTGCATTAGTTCTGCTGGGAGCTCAGTGGGGCGATGAGGGCAAGGGTAAAGCTACCGACATCCTTGGCGATCGCGTTGATTATGTAGTGCGCTATCAAGGCGGCAATAACGCAGGACACACTGTTGTTATTGGTGATCAAAAGTACGCGCTTCACTTACTTCCATCGGGAATTCTCTCTCCTAACGTTATTCCGGTAATCGGCAATGGCGTTGTTATTGATCCAGGCGTATTGCTCGAAGAGATTAAAGGTTTAACAGAGCGCGGAATTGATTGTTCAAAACTTGTTATCTCAACAAATGCGCATTTGATTACTCCTTATCACCGCACAATCGATAAGGTCACAGAGCGCTTCTTAGGCAAATCAAAGATTGGTACAACAGGTCGCGGAATTGGACCTGCCTATGCTGACAAGATCAACCGCATCGGAATTCGCGTGCAAGATCTCTTTGATCCATCAATCTTGCGTCAGAAACTGGAAGCGGCACTTCGCGATAAGAACCAGATTCTTATCAAGGTCTTTAACCGTAAGAACATCGAGGTTGATGATGTCCTTAACGAATACCTTGAATATGCTGAAATTTTGCGCCCATATGTTGCAGATACCGTACTTCTATTAGATCAGGCGTTAAAGGCGGGCAAGCAAGTATTGCTCGAAGGCTCACAAGGCACTCTCCTTGATGTTGATCATGGAACATATCCATTTGTTACCTCATCAAATCCAACTGCTGGCGGAGCTTGTACAGGATCTGGAATCGGTCCAACACAAATCAGTCGCGTTATCGGAATTGTTAAGGCATATACAACTCGCGTGGGATCAGGACCTTTCCCTACAGAGCTCCACGATGAAGATGGTGAAAAACTTCGCACAATTGGTGGAGAGATCGGTGTAACCACAGGTCGCGCCCGCCGTTGTGGTTGGTACGACGCACCGATTGCACGCTATGCAGTTCGTGTCAATGGACTCACTGACTTCTTCTTAACAAAACTTGATGTACTCACCGGCTGGGAGAAGATTCCTGTATGTGTTGCCTATGAAATTGATGGAAAGCGCGTGGAAGAACTTCCATCATCACAATCAGATTTCCACCATGCAATTCCAATCTATGAATACCTTCCTGGTTGGAAGGAAGACATTTCTGGTGCACGCACTTTGAGCGATTTACCTGCCAATGCACAGGCATATATTGCCTTCCTTGAAAAAATTTCAGGAGCCCCGATGAGCGCAATCGGTGTGGGGCCGGGTCGAGATCAGACAATTGTCGTAAAGGATTTCATCTAAACCATGAAAATCCTCCTAGTCGGAAGCGGCGGTCGCGAACACGCACTCGCACTAGGACTCAAGGCAGATAAAAAATGTAGTGAACTACATGTGGCACCCGGCAACCCAGGAATTGCAGAGATTGCAACAACGCATCCACTTGTAATCACAGATAATCAAGCAATTCTTAGCCTGGCACAATCACTTGGCGTTGACCTTGTTGTGATCGGCCCAGAGCTACCTCTTGTAAATGGCGCAGCCGATATTTTGCGTGCTGCTGGAATAGCAACATTTGGTCCATCAAAAGCCGCCGCCGCTCTTGAAGGATCGAAAGACTTTGCAAAAGGTGTGATGCGAGATGCCGGTGTGCCTACCGCCAGGAGTTTTACTTGCACAACAGAAACTGAAATCAATATCGCGCTAGATACATTTGGCGCACCTTACGTTGTCAAAGATGATGGATTAGCAGGTGGTAAGGGTGTAGTTGTTACAGAAGATCGCACCGTAGCGTTAACACACGCGCTCTCTTGTAACCGCGTTGTTATCGAAGAATTTCTTGATGGTCCAGAAATTTCACTCTTTGGAATCTCTGATGGCCGAAATATTCTTGCGATGGAGCCAGCCCAAGATTTCAAACGCGCACATGATAATAATCAAGGACCGAACACAGGCGGCATGGGTGCATACTCTCCACTGCCATGGGCACCTGATGACATTATTGAAC
>JBILRA010000048.1:0-8427 GCA_044372915.1 Candidatus Planktophila sp. | reverse complement strand
CTTTCAATATCGAGTTGTCGTCACAGATACTGATACAGCCGGAACTTTTCTCGTAGAGACTAGTACGGGTGTCTTCTTGACTATTAATCTTCGAATATCAATCACCGGTTCATATACCCCTGCAAAATATGGCACTTCGCGTACAGATACATTTACTGTTGATTCAAATAGTGGAACAGGCACCAAGACGATAAAGCGAACCAGCCCTGCGCGTAACTTTGTTACTTGGGATACCGCTACAGCCAATACCGCGCGAGTCACTGTTGCACCACAACTTACGGCAGGTGTTTATTACGACACTTTGACAGTTACCGATCAAGAGAGCGCGACATTAATACATGTCGTCATGATCACTGTCCTGAAAGCAGATACCGTCACAATTACGGTCGCAAATCGAAACGATACATACACAGCTTCATCTCTCTCTTACACAGATACCTTTACCGTCACGGGCTTAGTAGCGGGAGATTCATTAACAGGGGTGAGTTATACATACTCGGGCTCAGCAAATGATGGAACCATTTATACAAATAGTGCCCGTCCTGCTCTTGCAGGGCAGTATTTAATATCTCCGGTTTATACCTTGGTAAATGCTTCAAGCTACGAGAGCGTCACGGTTACTTCAGGGACGTTAACGATAAATCGAAAATTACGATCACTTGCTGTGACCACCAGCCCTGCGACACTTAAATACGGCGATACTTCTACCGTTGTTGCAACAACAGTAGATGGTGCCAGCGATGGCGTCATTAGCTACACATCGAGTACAACTTCACTCTGTCAGTTCAGCGGCCCCGTTCTTCAAGCACTTGAAGCGACCGGAAATTGCCAATACGCCGCAACGATAGGCCGCGGTAATAATTTTGATACCGCGACCACGACCTCAACGACAACAACCCTCGCTCTTGCCGATACCTTGACGGTGACTGTCTTACCAATCACAGCGCTGACATTTACTGGTAGTCAAGCAGTCGTTGCACCGCAAATAAGCGTCTCTGGATTTAAACTCACTGATACCACCACAGCAACTTCTGCGAGCTTTAGCTATCGCATTGCGGGTACGGCTGAATCGTTTACCGCAACTGCGCCAACCTTTAGTGATACCTACACGGTTCGGGCCGATACCTTGACTGTTACATCAGGTCTGCTCTCTCGCTATCGCGCTATCACTTATGTAGATGGCACCCTACAAATCAATCGAGCACAACAAGCTCCATTAATTTTGCCGCAGTTCTCATCCGTCTTTGGAACGCCATATCAAGTGATTGTTTACGGCGGATCTGGCACTGGTGATGTTACTGAATCAGTTACGGCAGGTACTGCAACTGGCTGCCTCGTAGTTGGCGATACAGTCACATCTACAACCGAAGGAAGTTGTTTTCTGACGGTAACCAAAGCGCAAGATCGCAATTATGAAACAGCAACTGTCTCAGCCTTTATCTATTTCATTACTTGGGTTGCACCTGCTGCTCCAACAGTGGGAACAGGTCCGACCATAGCCCTGAATGGCAAGAGCGATGTAACCGTCGATATTGATTTAGCTCCGATGATCACATCATTATCTACATACGCTGCTACTGCAGGAGTTACATCCATATCTGTTAACGGCGTTGGTTTCAACGGAAGTGATCCGCTATTCGAGCTCAAGTTCGCACGCGTAGCAGCCACTGGTTTCACGATTAATCCTGAAATGACTCGAATATCCATCACTGTTCCTGCCGGCACCAGAACTGGAAAAGTAACGGTCACCACATCAAAGGGGCTTGCCGTCTCTGAATTTCCACTGGTAATTGCACCGTAAAGGGGCTTACTTTGAGGGCCATGCCCCTATAACTTAGAATTACCGTCTAATGAAGACCGCCCGAATACACCCTCGAATCGCCCGATCATTGGTGGCGATTCTTATGCTGGGCTTTATTCAGGTTGGATTTTCTGCTCCAGCGGCAGTGGCTTCAACGCTAGCAGCGCCAACGATTTCTAGCGTTACAACAACTGCAACATCGCTAACGGTCAATATGCAGACATCCGGCATAGCCGCTTCATCCTGGAGGTATTCACTGACACGCAGACAAGTCAGTGGATGCGCAACATCTGTTACGGATGGCGCTGTGCAATCTACAGGATCGTTACAAAGTTCAATAACAATAACCGGCCTTACTGAAGGATGCTATTACACCATCAAGGTTGCTGGTTTTAACGGCACAATCGGCTCGTACGCCACAGTTGAAAAGTTAGTCAATGGTTATTTCAATGGTCTTAAGGGCTATCACATAAATGAGAATACGACCTATGAAGGTTTCACTCGAACTCCCTTTACAACAGGAACCTGTAGTACCGAAGCAATTACTTCGGTCTATAAAGATTGGAGTACAGGCGGCCCCGTAGGGTGCAACACTGATCACTTCACTTCTTACTTTGTGGGTTATCTAAGGGCGCCGGTCACGGGTGCTGTGACATTTAGAAGTGCGAATGACGATGGGATTCAGTTAAATATTCAAGGGCAGAATGTGATGTTCGCTGGAACAAGTTCTGCATCTGGAAGCATTAATATGGTGCAAAACGAAATTTATCGAATTGAGATTTGGTTCCACGAATACGGCGGCGGAGCTTCATTCTTTTTAGATTGGGAATACTCGGGGCAAGCAAGAACTCAAGTTCCTTCAGCGAATTTAGCTTCAGATCCATCGTTGTTCTTCGGTACTTGCCCATTAGGTCTTGATGCTCGATGTGCTGCCGGCTCAGCGCTAGAAATCAAATTAGCAACCGGCACCAATATGGATGGCCAGTATTGGATCAATATCAATGGCACTCCAACTTTGGTTTTCTGTGTTATGAACTCATCCCAAGGTGGGGGTGGTTGGATGCTCGCTATGCGAGGCAAGAACGCATCTTCAACGTTCAAATACGACTCCGCACTCTGGACTAACTCGACCCTGCTAAACGAGAACTATCCCCAGCGATTTACAGCGGCTGACACGATCGATACTTACCGAAATACCGATGCTAAATACGCACCATTTTCAAATCTTCTCGGAAACCAAGTGATGGTCCTTTATCCAGAGGTGGACAACAAGGCAGGTGGTGCATTTGGAACCAACGGCAGCGCAAATGCATCAGGTGTAAACAGTGTGAAATATGGCTTTGCTTGGCATGAAACTTTCACGGCAGGCACTCCGTGGACCACATACAACTCCACAACAAAGTGGGGTGGTAACTCTGCAGGCGTAGCCCATACAAATGGCCCTGCTGCAACTCCAGCCTGCGTAACAACGCCGAAAACTCTCAGCAATCTATTCAATGAAGCGAGCCGCTGTGCTTTTAGGCGAGTCAGCAGTAACTATGTTTCAACTGAATCACCATATTCCGCTGTTGGAGATAACGTCTTTTTCTCGCAAACTAATATTCGTTTCTTCGGTATCAACTACGGAAATGCGAGTACAGGTTTCGTTAGCAAAGCACGTATAGGTTTTGGCTGGAACGAGAACGGCCCCGGTAATGAAGATTCCAACGACGGAAATGGCGGTATTGGTCTTTTTTCAACGAACTCAACGTCACTGGCAGCGGGTACATATAACGGATGTTGCTCCACAACAGTTAGTGCAGCAGATGCAAATACGGCAGGGCAGAATGGTTTATCTGGCGGAGACGGCACCACCAAGCAATTGGGATTTGAACTCTATCTACGTAATGGATCAACAGCGACAATTTCTGGAAGCAATTTACGTGTAACCGCTAACCGCGCAAGTAGCATGGTCGCAGGAAATGGATTTTCAGCTTCTGGAACAAATGGAACCAATACATTTAGGCTTTCTCCAGTGCGCGAGGGTTTCACCATTAATTCAACTAACGGTGTCATTTCTGTTTCCGAAGGTGTCACGATTGGAACTTACACTCAGACTGTGTCTGTCACGGATACAAATGGAGTATCAGCTGCTCGTTCAGTAACCATTCAAGTTCTAGATGATGCGAGTGAATCAGATACCGCATTGAGTTTTAATGGCACGAGTGAGTTTGAGGCCACTACAGCAACCATATCTCTGACTGGAGATCAAACGTATGAGGCTTGGGTAAAGCCATCGAGTACCTGCTCGCAAGGAACAAATGCAAGTTTCCTCTACACAAATAGTTTTGTTATGTTCTGTAACGGCTCATACTGGTGGGCGAGTTTTAAAGATTCGGGCGGAAACTGGAACGGAATCCCGACCAATTCTCGGGTTGTCGCAAATAGTTGGGTGCATTTAGCAGTTGTTCGGTCAGGGACAACTGCCACTTTTTACGTTAACAATCAACAAGTCAATGTTTGGGTTTCTGCTGCACTAGCAAATTCATGGAGTTCACCCTCGGTTTTTGCGACGCCAACGACCATTGGAATTGGTGGAACGGGAGGCGGAGGGCAGTATTTCGCCGGCGAGATTGATGAAGTCAAGATTTGGAGTTCGGCACGTACTCTTACGCAAATTTGGAACGGCGCGAATACGATGGAAAATCTCGCTGAATCCTCATTGGTTGCTTACTGGGATTTCAATGAAGGTTCTGGCTCTGTTGCTGTATCTCGCGCCCAACGTGCAGATTCAACTTTTGATTTCACTCCAACCAATTCGCAATGGAGATCCGTTGCCGATACTCAAAACAGTGGTCCCTACACAGTCGTTACTGCGCCACGAACGTTGATAAATAAAGTCGGTGGTTGGCGCGCACCTGAATCGATTACTGCGATTTTTGCATTAGTTGTTGGCGGTGGCGGTGGCGGTGGCGGTGGATTTGAAGGTGGCGGTGGCGGTGGCGGTGGAATGCTCGAGTCACGTGTGTCGGTTGTGCCCCGCTCAATTTATGCAATCAGAGTAGGTATGGGTGGCCGTGGTGCCAGCGTTCCACTCGTTGCAACAAGAGGTGAGTCTTCGACTGCATTCGGATTAGATGCAATTGGTGGCGGTTCAGGCGGAAATGAATTTGATATCAGTGGGTCAAATAGTCAGACAGGACCAACAACAGGTGGTTCGGGTGGTGGTGGCAATTGGGGCTCATTCATGATTGGCGCCTCTGGAACGGTGGGTCAAGGAAACAACGGTGGCAGTTCTTCAAATCTTGAATCACCCACTTGTTCACCGAGCCAATATGCGGGCGCCGGTGGTGGTGGCGCCAATGGCGTCGGCGGTTCTCCTTCGTGCGTAAAAGGCGGCAATGGTGGCGCCGGCAAAGTTTCGACACTTAATGGATCGACATATGGTGGCGGTGGCGGTGGCTCGCTACGAAGTGCAACAACGTTTAGCCAAAGGGGAGTCGGTGGTACAGGCGGCGGTGGAGACTCTTCTTATGTTTCAGCGGCAACTGTAAACACAACAGGTGGCGCATCGGCGGGTTCACCAAATACGGGTGGCGGCGGCGGTGCTGGAAATTCTACTCTCGGCACAAGCGGTTTTGGCGGCGACGGCGGATCGGGCGTGATCATCTTCAGATATATAACCGCGTTGAAGCCAGCATTTACTCAACCGACGAACGCGTTTCTCAATGTTGGGATGACAGAAACTTTCACTACAAATGTTGCCCAAGATAGTGCGACAGCTGTACTCACTCGAACATTTAGATGGGAATCCTCAACTACTGGAATTGGCGGAACATTCACAACTATCAAGGAGGGTACGGGTGCAGCTAACGCTTTCTTTGCCTGGGTTCCTCCTGATACGGCTACATCAGGCAATAATTTTCTTTTTAGAATAATTGTTACTGACTCGGATACAGCCGGCTTATTTATCCAAGAGACTTCGACCGCGGTTTTTGCAACTATAAATCAGACACTAAGGATGGCGGGGAACAGCACAATTACCAAAACGGTCGGCGTGAGCAAGACTGAAACCTTTACGGTAACTCAGGGCACTCCAACTTATCGATATACGTTTACAAATAACAACACTCTGATCACTCTCGATACTTCGACGGCGGGATCACCGCGTATTCGTTTGGCAGATACGATTACGGTAGGTACATACTCCGAGACGCTTACGCTGATTGACTCGGTCTCAGCAACAATTGTTCAGCCCTTAACTATTGTGGTTAATCCGCCACCATCTTTCTCCGCAAATGGATCCCAGGTAGATTCTGGAACCGTTCTCTACCTTGATGCTGGAAACTCGGTGAGCTATTCTGGAAGCGAAAATACTTGGAGTGATATCTCTGGACGCGGCCTCACCGCCAACATGACTCAGACATTTACCGGCACTCAAATTGCTGCCAATGGAAGTACACGAACCACGGCATCGATGGTCTCAAATTGCGCAGCTCCCACATATTCAACGGATGCACTTGGTTCTATTAACTTCAACGGTTCCTCTCAATGCGCCTATGTTGCCAATAACGGGGTACAAACTTCATACACTGTGGAAATGTGGATTAAGCGAGATGGGCCGCAAGCTGCGTGGGCTTCAACTATTCTGACGACTCCATATCGATTCGCAAACGATCAACTCAATATTTCGATTTTTTGGTCCGATGCAGGAACAATTACTGCAGGTGTATTCCAATCAGGAGGTTCCTGGAAGTGGGCAACGGGCTTCTTCGTTGAAGATCGCGTTTGGACTCACATCTCCGTGACTTTATCCGGTGCCAGCCTTCGAATTATGAAGAATTCAGATATGGCGACAGCTCAAACAGTGCCCACCACATACACCACATGGAATTTAGCAATTATGGATAACGGTCTACTGATTGGCCAGAGATGGGGAGACGCTGGAACTTCTGGTTGGTATAAAGGCTCTCTCGCATCTCTAAGACTTTATTCACGCGCATTAACCGATGCCGAAATTTCCCAGAACTACAACGCAACTCGCGGTAGATTCGAAGGAACTTCCAATAAGCAGCGTATTACAGGCAAGTATGGAACAAGCGTAAATGAAACGTTCACAGTTACTGCTGGTTCTGAGACTCTGACGGCTGTATTCACGGCCAACGCTATAGCTGGCTTGCGGTGGGATACCTCGACAGTGAGATCTCTCAAAGTGCTACTTCAAGAGTCTCTCACCGCCAACACGTATACCGATACGGTCACAGTGACAGATATCTATGGCAGTAGTTCGCGAATGGTGATCACCTTTACGGTGGCCAAGGCCGACACCATAACAGTCACGATGGATACGGCAACGGTTGCAACCTTCAACGGATCTCCGATAACGGTCTTTCCAAGACCGGTCATTAGGGGATTGGTAAATTCAGACACGGCGACTGTTACGACAAAATTCTCATCGGCAAATTACACGCTCTCGGCAAGCCCACCGACAAATGCAGATACCTACACCGTGACTGCAACCGATCTCCTGATGCAGGTTGGCTCGCTAGATAACTACCTTGGTTGGAGGGTCGAAACTAGTACGGCACGAATCAATAAAGCGCGACAGACTCCTTTGATTGTCTCCACCTACACAGCATTTATTGGTTCACCTTTTACAATCACTGTACTTGGAGGTTTGGGTGAGGGAGCGATATCTGAAACTCTCACGGGAGTAAGCACTGCTCCTAACTGCCAAATCAATAATCGAGTACTTACAAGCTCGGCGACGACAACAAGTTATTGTCAGATCAGAGTCACGAGAGCTGAATCTCAGAATTACCTTGAAGAGAGTATGACCGCGCTTGTCTACTTTATTGAGTTTGTATTTAGCCAAGCGACACCAACTGTGGGAAGTGGTCCAAATATCGCACTCACTGGTGAGAACGATGTGACTGTTGATGCAGAGCAAGCTCCAACCTTCTCTTCTTTGAGCGTCTCATCAGGGGCAGTTGGGTCGTCGCTGACAATAAATGGATCTGGATTCTTCTATGCCGATCCGACGAAAGTAGAGATTAAATTCTCCCGTTCAGCTATTGCTACGACCTATACCTTGGTTAGCAATTCAGTGATTCAGGTGACCGTCCCTGTGGGGGCGAGCACATCACGAATTGTGATTACAACCCCGCGTGGTTTTGCCGCAACTTCGACCTTTACTGTCGTGCCATGAAGCGAGAGGTAGGATGTGGCTCTAGCGGCAACAGCGCGATCAAAGGGGGAGGGGCATGAGTTACTTCAACGGCCCTGCCGACCCTTATGATTTTGAAGATGGAGTTGAAGAGCAAGAGAGTCCGAGATCTTCTCGCGCAAAACTCAATATCGGAATCTTCCTTCTCGTTATGGGTGTCTTGAGTTCAACAGTTGCTGCCAATATTTCGCTCAGTGGCGGTCGTCAAGAATTCGGACAAGGAATCTTCCAAGTTAAAGCCTGTGATCAATGGGTTGGCGTCAACTTAGTTACCGGAGAAGGCGCTGCCAATCCATATGTTGTAAACGTTGAGATTCTTGGACTCGATCCACGTCAATGCCTAGGAACAATTTTTCGCATTAAGTTCTTCTCGTCTGGAAGCACAACGCCACTACCGGTCTTTGTAAGCGGTGGCCCATCT
>JBILRA010000009.1:0-29839 GCA_044372915.1 Candidatus Planktophila sp. | reverse complement strand
AAATACAGCCACAATTGTCCTTTGTTTTTGTCGCGACTTCTAAAATTTTCTTTTTGAAAACCGCGCGAAGTGATACCTATATTATACCGCGAATTGCCGCCGTCATCGCCTCAGATTCGACTAAAAACCCGTCGTGGCCAAAATCTGATGAGATTGTGACCAGCTTTTTTGCCTGCGGAACGAGATCTGCAATCTCTATCTGTAGGCGAGGTGGGAATAGGCGGTCGGTATCGATGGAGACCACCAGCACTGGAATACTGATTGCGCGCAAAGCCTCAACCACTCCTCCACGGTTACGCCCTACATCATGGGAGTTCATCGCCTCAGTCAGGGCGATATAGGTATTTGCATCAAAGCGCTGAGCTAACTTGCGTGCCTGATGGTCTAGGTAGGACTCGACGGCGTATCGCCCAGTGTCATCGCCTTGAAGCTCGCGACCAAAGCGCACATCCATCTCTGATTCAGTTCGATATGTCAGGTGCGCGATCCGGCGGGCAATACCCATACCTTCGATCGGTCCGCGTTCATTGTCGTAATAATCTCCACCAGAAAAATATGGGTCACTTTTGATTGCGCGAATCTGAATTGATGCCGTGCCTATCTGATCGCCCGTGGCTACGGCAGATGAGCCAATGGTGCAGATGGACTCCACGCGATCTGGATGATCAATCGCCCATTCCAGCGAGCGCATCCCACCCAGGGATGGACCGACGGCTAATTTATACTTTTTGATTCCTAGCAAATCACTAAATGCAATTTCTGCTGCGACCATATCGCGGATAGTCAGTGCCGGAAAGCGGGAACCGTATCGTTTTCCATCGGCTGCAATGCTCGATGGTCCAGTACTCCCCTGGCATCCACCAATGACGTTGGGGCAGATGATGAAGTATTTATCGGTATCAAATGCAAGACCTGGTCCAACCATGGTGGGCCACCATCCTGGAACATCTGACCACCCAGTCAGTGCATGCTGTATCAGAATTGCGTTATCACCAGCAGGATTGAGATTTCCCCAGCTTTGATATGCAATGGTGATATCGCTCAGTCTTTCACCATTTTCTAATTCAAGTGAGCCGATCGAAATGAATTGACGATCACCTGGATCATAACTTTCAAGCCATGCACCAGTAACATCTGGTGAGAGAACGTTTTTAGAAGATGGGGTAGTCATAGGAATCCTTCACGCACTTGCACAGATAGTTACTGTGCCTGGTCGTCACCCAGAAGCACCCCACCGCGGTGGAGGGTTGCCGTCTAGAAAGCCGGGGCTTTTAAATACCGATCAAGGTATCTCTTCTAGAACTCGTGACCTGGCCATATCCTAACGCACGAGTTGAGCTCGGCTCTAGCTTTCAAAAATTCCAGCAGTGACCTTTGGATGTAATTCAGCTCTCATTCCAGCAAAGGATTGTGGAGACCAGCCCGCGCTGAAAACTCGCTGAAGCAAGGTGGCTAATGAATACGAAGGGGCATCGTCAAAGGCTCGCGAGAGAGCAGCTTTGGCGAGTGCGCCATCGCCTGACTCGTAGGCCAGGGCGGCTGCCAGGGTGGCAACAGGGGCTACAAAGCCCGTGGGGGCTGATCGCAAGAGATGTAGCCACATTGTGCGATAGGCATTGATGCTCTCTTGGTCGTGGCTTCCCAATGCGAAATCTCGGACTTGAATATCACTCAGACGCCCGAGGACATGAGCGATGAGATCTTGATCTGATGAAATTCCATGAGCAATGAAGTCATTGGCTAAATCAACTACTGCGGTAGCTCCATCGCGCTGAAGTTTATTGAGTTCTGGAGAGGTTGGATCAACGTAAGAGTTCCTTACTCGCTCAAGCCACGGAGCTTCATAGGCAAGAAGATTCGAACGTACCGAGCCGCCAAGCTCTGCATACGTTGCAAAGGGCATGGGGTGTCCAGCAACAACGCTCTCAACGGCGACTCTGGATGAATCTAAAGCTTGAACGGGACGGCCCTGAGCAGGACAGCATGTGATGTCGTGACAGAGCAGTGAGCGAAAGAATCCATCTGAGATAAGTATCGATTCATAGATTGCAATACCTGCCCTAGACAGTGCTGCAGTTGCCTGTGCGAGCATACGATCTCCATCAACATGACCATGTGGCTGATAGGCAACAATCAGTGCGCCTTCTGCTCCATCATTAGAGCAATGTGATGCCATTACATCAAAGAATGAATCGTCTTGCTCTATTGGATAATCAACTCTCATCGCCATTCCTACGCTCTCATCTTTTATTGACACCAATACCAAAGAATCCACTGGGTGATACCCGATCAGAAATGGAATGGCAGCAAGTAGGTCGTGTGGGCTAGTTAGTGTTGTCATATGAGCTCAATTCTTAAATCGGGTTGGGGAGTTAACGACTGTGATCATGACAATCGATGTTGTCTTTACATTGCCTGTAATTGCACGGGTCTGTGCGTTATGTGTGTAGGTGCCATTCCATGTGCTGTTGAGTGTGATCACATATGTACCTGGCTGGCTATATGTGTGTTGAATTTTTCCGGTGGGAAATGGCCCACCAAGATCTGTGGTGGATAAGAATGTTCCATCACCAAAAGACCATGTAAAGCTTGGTCTGAGTGCAACATCAACAATCTCTCCTACTATTTTGACTTGAGTCATAAATGTTGTTGCGACATCAGTCCACATATAGACGGGTACTCCGACGAGCGGCTCATATTCAGGTTGATATGCAACCCCAGCAGTAGGCAGAGCCTTAATTAATCGATCGGTGAGAGAGGCGGTCTGCGTTACCGGTGGTTGTGGAGTTGGAGTAACTTTCTTTGGCGCCGCCTTCTTAACAACAGGTGGCTTTGGTTTCACCGGAGCGGGCTTCTTAGTGACAGGAGGTGCAGGTTTCTTAGTGACAGGTGGAGCCGGTTTCTTGGTGACGGGTGGAGCCGGAACCGTGGTGGATTTTCCGCCACTGCCTTTTCGCCCTTCAATAATGATTTTGCCGTCTTGGGTATAGACATCAACACAGGCAGTTGCTTCGCATTCATTTGCATGAGTTGCACTGGGTGAGATGAGCGCGAGAGAGAGGGAGGCGATGGTCAATAACTGTAATTTTTTCATGTGGGCACGCTAGAAGTGCGGGCTGTCAATGATGAGTTCTCGTGAGCGATCTGTGGATGGATATGGCAATCTAGGGACATGGTTGCCCGCGATGGAGATGGTTGGATTCAGTGTCGATGCGGCGGCAAGCATTGGGGAAAATATGGCGCTGCTGGAATCCTTATCTTTAGAGAAGGCGTGAAGCACGAACGCGAGATATTTCTACAACATCGTGCGCCGTGGGTGCATAACGGAGATACCTGGGGCATTCCAGGCGGTGCACGCGATTCACATGAAAGCATCACTGAAGCGGCTTTACGTGAGGCGCATGAAGAGACGGGCATCAGTCCGGCCCACTTAACCCCTCACTCACTCTTTACCGACGATCATGGTGACTGGCGTTATGACACTGTGATTGCATCTGCTCACTCAGATATTTCGGCAGATTCTCCCAATGATGAAAGTCAGGAGATGCGCTGGATTGCGCTGAGCGAGGTGGAGCTGATGGATTTACATCCAAGTTTTGCGAAAACCTGGTTTGATCTACGACAACTTCTCGATGATGTGATCACACCACTCTAAATCTCCATCAGCCAAATGAGCAATAATCACTAGTGTTTTTCCTTGCTCTCTTAAGCGGTGGAATATTTCGATCAGAGCCTTACGTGATTCGCGATCTTGCGAAGCAAAGGGTTCATCAAAGAGATAAATCGGCGTATCGCGCACTAGAGCGCGTGCAATTGCCACTCTCTGTCCCTGCCCACCTGAGAGAGTGAGCACTGATTGTCCAGCAATCTCTGCGATACCAAGTTCTGACATCACCTGATCAACTCGCGCCAGTGATGGCCCATCTTGACCCATCTCAATTACTTCTCGTACAGAGTAGGCAAGCCAAAAATTCTGATGCTGCAAAACAACGCTTCGCATCGCTGCTAGTTCACGCAGTGAGAATTGTTGTAAATCTCTCTCAAGAAGTTTTACAGATCCTGAATCTGGCGTGAGATCACCGGCTAAAACTGAGATGAGTGTGCTCTTTCCGCAACCATTTGCGCCAACAATGGCAGTGATCGCTTTTTCTTGAATCTCTAGTGAGAAATCAGAGAGAACACGGGTACTCCCCCGCTGTAAAGAGATCGAATCGCAGGTCATTATCGCCATTGCATCGCCCCTTTCTTCAAGGCCAGAATCAGAAGTGGCGCAGCACAGAGCGCGATAAGAATCCCAATCGGAAGATCTTGCGGTGGCGCAATTGATCTGGCGGCAGTGTCAGCCAATAAGAGAATGATTGATCCAATCACTGCAGATGCAATAAGCAGATTGCGATGGCGCGGGCCAACAATAAACCGTGCGATATGTGGGGCGGCTAAGGCTAAAAATGCGATGGTGCCGACAGTACTGACACTGGCAGCTACGGCCACAGAGAGTGTGAGGAAAGCGATGAGACGAATGCGTTGAGGATCTCGCCCAATATGTCTGACTGCGCTATCGCCAAGTGAGAGCAGATCAAGTTGCGGAGATAACTTGAGTGCAACGAGAAGAGCTAGCGCTGCCACTGCAATGAGTATGAACAGATCAAAGGATGCAATCAAGGCCAGTGATCCCAGTGACCAGAAGGTGATCGATCTCAGATCAGAGCGATCAATCAGTGAAATAGCGATTCCAACTAGTGCGGTCAAAATTGCAGAGACGCTAATTCCCAGAATGATGAGCTGTAAGGCAGAACGTGCCAACCAGAATGTGAATAAAGTTGCCGCCAGCGCACCGATCGCTGCTGCAATAACTGCAGAGAACGAACCGAGTGAGACGAGGTTAGTGGCAACACCAATCACCACTCCGGCCGCAGCCCCTGCAGTTGTTCCTAGGAGAGCAGGGTCTGCCAGTGGATTGTTAGTTGCGGCTTGTGATAGCGAACCCGCAATTCCAAGAATTGCTCCAATCAATATCGCTGCGATCACTCGTGGGGCTCTGATTTGCCAGATGATTTGGTCATCAAGTGATTCTGAGTTGAGATCAAAGGCGAAAATCGCACTCCATACGTGATTCACCTCCGTTGCACCTATCGCTAGGGCGATCAGAAGCAATAGTGGGATGGCACTTGCCAGTACGTAGATTTTCTTCACTAGTTCAGAACTCTCTCAACTGATTGTGCTAACTCCGTAATAAGCATGGGTGTACGTGGGCCAAATGAGAGAAGGAGCGAATCATCAACTGCAATCACTGCACGATTTTTTCCGGCTGTGGTCTGGGCGACTCCGGGTAATTGAACAAGACCGTCGACTCCCCCCACAGAATCCAACCCCTTACTCATGACAATAAATACGTCGGGATTAAGACGTGCCAACGCTTCACTCGTCATCGGATTAAATGGATTTGTAAGAGACTGCGCACCTACATCTACTGCCCCGATTGCACTTATCAGTGAATCAGCACCAGAGCCTTTGCCACCAATAAGATAAATGGCGCTTGCTCCTCGAAGATAGAGAAATGCAATCGTTGTATCCGCTGGAATTGATGCAACGTCAGAGCTCTGCTCTGCGATCGCTTCCTGCAACATCACACCACTTTCAGGTGCACCAATTGCTAGTGCTACCTCAGAAATTTTCCTATCAATCTCGCTCAAGGTCCATGCTTGGCTAATCATCACTATTTCAATATTGGCAGCCTTGAGAACATCAAGGGCTGCTTTAGGCCCTGTTGAATCATCAATGAGAATGAGATCGGGTGAGAGAGACAATATTTTTTCAGGAATAATTTGATGACCTGAAGCAACAATCTCGACTGATTCGAGCGCCGGATCAGAGCTTGCTATATCTCGGCCTACGAGAATACTTCGATATCCCATCGCCGAGATGATTTCAGCGCTGCCATTTGCAAGTGCTACTACTCGTGCGACCTTAGGAAGAGCGCTACCGGTGATTGAAATAGATTGCGCTGTAGAAATTTCTTCCACCGCTGTGATCTGTGTTGCACAACCGCTGACCAATGTGAGGGTCATGACAATCAATGCCATTTTTAGCTGCGCTACTTTCACAGCGGTATCCTCTCAAATTGATACCGACATTTCTCAACGCGTTGTCGGATAAGTATTTCTCGCCCGCAATCTAGATTTGCCTCATGCGCAGAGTGCTCCTCTTTATCTTTTCAACCACCTTGGTGCTTCCGATCGTGCCTGCGCAGGCTGCAGTAAGCGTGAAGGGCGATTACGGCCAAGTGCTCTCAATTAAGAGCCAACGCGTGGCACCTGGTTCGATCATTAAAGTCTCCGGGCGAGGTTTTGATGAAACGATAGGAATCTATCTCGCCATCTGTGTAATTTCAGAAAAAGGTAGAGCGCCAACGCCATGTGGTGGTGGAGTAAATAAAGCCGGCTTAGGAGAAGCATCTGTCTGGATTTCTTCAAATGCTCCAGGCTATGCAGTGGGCCTCACCGATGAATTTCTTCCGGGTGGTCGATTTAATCACAACTTAAGCGTCTCAGCGAAAATTGGAAAATTTGATTGTAGGAAAGTTCGTTGCGCCGTCACTGTGCGCTCTGATCACTTAAGAACTGGTGATCGCACTCAAGATCTCTTTATCCCAATAACAATTAGAAAGTAGTGAAAAGAATGAGAATAAGAAAGAGCTCGATTGTCATTGCCATAGCTGGGCTATCTATGGCGATCTTTTCAGCACCGGTTGCCAGCGCCGAAACATTTGTTTTCTCTAGCGGTCCGCTGACTAATCTCAATCCAGCCACGGCCACAATTAATGGTGGTTTCACAAAGTTTCCAGCTGGTAAAGGCCTCTACATCCAGCAGTGCAACGAGCCCGTTGGTACTGCTCGCCCGACAATTTGCAGTGGCAGTGTGCAGGTTTGGGTTTCAGATACTGCAAGGGGTGCCACAAAATCTACTGGCTCAATAACCATAAGACCGACGACGACAATCACAAGCCCTGCCGGCACCGTAGATTGCATAAAAGAAACATGTGGACTCTTCTTTCAGGTGGATCGATTTGGACCAAGTGATACATCTGAAGATAAATTCATGCGTATCACTTTTGCACAAGGTGTGTCTGCAGTATCACTCACACGTGATGTTTTGTCTGTTACTGCAAACGGTGTAGCACTTATTCCCAATGTTGCCTCTAATTTAACCTATCGAAGTGAAGTAAAAATCCTTGCAACTGTCGCCTCGGGCTTACCGACAGAATTAGTGTCTCTCACATCAGATTGTGTAGTAAGAGATGGATCAATTACCGCTCTAAAAGGCAGCGGTGAATGCGCCTTGAATGTAAAAACTGCGGGTAGCGCATCAATCGAGCCAACCTCTGAGATCTTTCCATTTAGAGTCGGTCTGGGTGATCAATCTATTAAAACGTTTCCGCTGGCACTTAAGGTCAAATCAAAGTTGGCGCTACCTGCACAATCGTCCTTCGGACAGAACATCAAGTATAAAACTCAAAGCAAGAACTGCCAGATTACAAGAAATTCGGTACTGGGCGTTAAGAAAGGCTCATGCCGTGTTACCGCATCCGCTGCAGGTCAAGATGGTCTCTGGAAAGCCTTCGTTCGTAATTACACAATCAAGATCGGCTAATTCAACTCAGCCACGAGAAAGTGTGGAGATACCCGCAACGATAAAGTTGCGGGTATTTTCAATTTCACGCGCAGAATCAGCACCCGATTCGATTCGGGTAGTTGCAGATTGTGTCGCGCTATGAATCAAAGAGAGAGCTTGTGCGATATCGTCGACGCCAAGCTTTGCCAGAGGCCCCGAAAGAGAGAGAAGCATTTTTCTGTGGGCCATGCCAATCACAGCAGATTGATCACGGGAAATTTCGATTGCACTTAACGCTTTCGCTAAGAGATGTCGACCATCGGCTACGTACTCAAGTGAACTCGAAACCCAGATCGAGATCGCCTGGGTAGGATCAGTGACGTCTCGGACTTTTTCTTCCAAGAAGGCTGAAAAAGATTCAAGTTCTTCAGTGATTAACTCTGCAACTATGTCGCTACTACTTGCAAAATACTCATAGAAGGATGTGCGAGAAAGACCTGCACGAGTGGCAACAGTGGCAACGCTGACGCGATGTGCACCATCTTCAAGAGCGATAGAGGCGGCTGCATCCATGAGTTGAGAACGACGCCATTGGCGTTGCTGGCTAAGGGTCGGTGCGCTGATCTTTGGCATATGTTCACCACCCCTGTTCCGCTCGATTGTTGCTGACAGGCTACAACAAGTGAAGGTCGGATGCAGAAGTTAATCGGGCAGGCTATTCGGGCAAACTATCGCGCAGACGGTTAAGTGAGTCACAGACCACAGCCTTATCTGAAGTCCGCCACAGTGGTGGCATCGAATTCAGAAGAACGCTTCCATACCTTTTTGTCACAATTCGAGAATCTAGAATTGCAACAACCCCACGATCTTCAACGCTACGAATCAGACGCCCCGTGCCTTGCGCCAATAACAGGGCAGCACGTGGCATTGATACCTGCATAAAGCCACTGCCACCTGCTGCATCTGCTTGCGATGATCGCGCCGCCATTACTGGTTCGTCAGGGCGCGGAAAGGGAATGCGATCAATGGCAACAAGAATGCATGAGTTTCCTGGAACATCAACGCCCTGCCAGAGCGACATTGTTCCAAGCAAAATTGATGTTTCATCTTTTGCAAATCGTTCAACTAGTGGCCCAACGGCATCGCCTCGCTTTTGGGTAATCACTGTGATGGGTAACTCTTTCAACACATCTCGCAGGTGAGCATCTGCTGCTTCGACGCCACGCCATGAACTAAAGAGTGCGAGTGTGCGACCTCCGGCTGCATCGATGAGTTCACCCAGTTCTGTCAGAACCTCTTTGCTGGGGCCATCACGGCCTGGCTCTGGCAGATGTTTTGGAAGATAGAGAACTCCTTGTGCCGCAAAATCAAAGGGTGAGCCGACATCAAGAGTTTGATAATTTGATGGATCAATCTCGCCTTCCGATTCATCGATCTCATCTTCACTGGTTGGGCTCTGCGTAAGAAAACCCAGTGATCGCGCCATAGCATCAAAGCCGCTGCCAACAGTCAGAGTTGCAGAGGTTGCAATCACGGGTGTTTTGGTGAGCAAATTTTCGCGTAACACTTGAGAGACAGATAATGGCGCTAGATAAAGGGAAGAGAAAGTAGGCTCGTACCAGAGCACATGTGAGGTACCCATCTTGAGTAACTTGCCCACAGTTGTCGTGATCTCAGTAATCGCACCTTTCACACGGGCGCGCTCTGCAATTGAATCAGGGTCGATAATCTCTTCATCTGCGCGTAGGGCATCGGTTATTGCCGCCCCTGCCTCACGCACCTTTCGTACAGGTGATTCGAGAATACTTGGGATTTCTTCTAGGCGACCAAGGGATGCAAAATCGCCCTTAACGCTATCTCCATAATCAGCCATTGCATCATGAAAATCATCAGCAGCCTTTGTAAAGGCGTCACTGAGTTTGCCAGGCATATGTTTGCGAGCCATCGCCGCAGCCCGTTGTACGCGGCCTGATGTTAACTCTTCTGTCACCGCTTGGGTAGTTCGATCCATGAATTCGTGTGCCTCATCCAAAATCACCGCATCGCGTTCAGGTAAAATTGGATGTGAATCAACAATCTCAATTGCCAGAAGCGTGTGGTTGGTTACGACAACATCGGCTAATTGCGCCTTGGCTTTTGCGTTGACTGCAAAACATTGTGAGCCGTACGCACAGGCATCTGCTCCGACACACTCGCGTCCTGATGTTGAGTTCGCGAGCCAGACTCTGCGATCCACATCCGGTGCGTCATCTCGATCACCGGATGCGCCTTTAGATTTCGCCCAAGCAATCAAGCGTTGTGCATCTTTTTCTAGATATGAGGTTTCAAGAACGATTTCGTGATCAGGGTCAACTTCTTCGCTATTCATCTTCTGTAAGCAGATGTAATTTCCAACGCCTTTATAAATTGCGTAAGTAACTTCGCGACCAAGTTCCTTCTCTAGAGCGGGAACAACTGCAGGAAGATCACGTTCAACAAGTTGGCGTTGCAAGGCAAGAGTTGCTGTTGCGATTAAGACTTTTCGACCATGCACCAAGGCAGGAATCAAATACGCTAGGGATTTTCCGGTTCCTGTGCCAGCTTGAACCATGAGGTGATGTCGATCTGTCAGTGCACTTGAAACTGCCTCTGCCATTTCAATTTGACCCTTACGGGGTGCTCCCCCAATGGCGGCAACAGCTGCATCAAGTGCTGATCGTGTCTTTGCCGTGAGATCGCTCATGCTCGCACCCTAGCGAAAGATCGCCTCTCTTCACTCTGGAATGTGGGCAGAAAATCGTATAGGATCGGCGAAATAGTGCAACGAGTGGAGTTATGTGTGATGAAGAATGTGAAGCGCCAGTTTCCCAAGATCGGCGAACTAGCCCCACTTCTGCGTTTTACCTTACCTGGCCTTCCTTCTCGTAAGAATCGTCTAGCAAAAGCGCTCACCGTCTGGGATCTGCGCACAATTGCAAAGAGGCGCACACCCAAAGGTCCCTTTGATTACACAGACGGCAGTGCTGAATCAGAAGTAACTCTCGAGCGTGCGCGTCGTTCGTACCTTGATCTTGAGTTCAGACCAAATATTTTGCATGACGTTAAGAATGTCGATACCACATGCGAAATTCTCGGTGAAAAGTTTGCAATGCCTTTTGGAATTGCTCCGACTGGATTTACTCGCATGATGCATACAGAAGGTGAAATCGCTGGTGCACGCGCTGCACAAAAGTATGGAATTCCCTTTACTCTCTCGACTCTTGGAACTACAACCGTTGAGAATGTCGTAAAGGCAGCTCCAGAGGGAGTTAATTGGTTCCAGCTGTACATGTGGAAAGATCGCGAAGCGAGTATGGCACTTGTTAAGCGCGCTCAAGATGCTGGTGTAAAGCACCTGATGTTGACAGTCGATGTTCCTGCTGCGGGTGCACGTCTTCGTGATGCACGCAACGGCCTTACTGTTCCACCGCGACTTACCTTTAAAACATTACTTGATGCAGCACCCCGCCCTGAGTGGTGGGTTAACTTTCTGACAACTCCGGCGATCACATTTGCATCTATGTCTAATTGGGAAGGCACCGTTGCGGAGCTCTTAGACTTTATGTTCGACCCAACAATGACATTTGATGATCTTGAATGGATTCGCGCGCAATGGGATGGAAAGCTTTCAATTAAGGGTATTCAAACTGTAGAAGATGCCAAGATCGCCGCTAAGTATGGTGCTGATGCGATTATTCTTTCAAATCATGGCGGTCGCCAACTTGATCGCGCACCAGTTCCCCTTCATATGCTCGCTGAGGTAAAGAAGGAGCTCAAAAACGATCTTGAAATTCATATCGACACTGGAATTATGCATGGCGCGGATGTATTGGCAGCCTTAGCACTTGGTGCCGATTTTGCGTATATAGGTCGTGCTTACCTCTATGGACTTATGGCTGGTGGACAAGAAGGCGTAGAGAGAACGCTGCAGATCATGCAGGGCGAAATGATTCGCACCATGAAATTGCTTGGAGTGAATTCATTGAAAGAGCTTGAGCCTAAGCATGTGCGTTTATTAGAAACCTATGCAGGGCTCGGTCGTCTACCTGAGAGGAAGTGATTCCATGCGTATCGCACGAATTGGGAGTGTTGGTCAAGAAAAGCCTGTCGTGGTTGACGACAATGAATACATCCTCGTTGATTCTCTAATCTCTGATTGGTCGCGGGAAACTCTAGAAGCAGGCGGTATGGCCAAAGTTGTGGCAGCAGATCTGACCACGCTTCCACGTGTTGCCAAGGGGACTACGCGAATCGGCTCGCCCATCAATCGGCCAACTAAGGTAATTTGTGTGGGTCTAAATTATCTTGGCCATATTGCAGAAACAAATGCTGATACCCCTGCTGAACCAGTGATATTTATGAAGGCCCCAGATAGTGTTGTAGGACCAAATGATGATGTTGTGATTCCTCCCCATAGCGTTGCAACAGATTATGAAGTTGAACTCGCTATCGTTATAGGAAAACGTGCCCTGTATCTTGGTTCGCCTGATGAATCTTCTGCACATATTCTTGGTTACACAATTTCACAGGATGTTTCAGAGCGGCATTGGCAGATTGAAAGATCTGGTCAATGGGTGAAGGGCAAATCTTTTCCTACATTTAATCCAATCGGGCCAGAAATTGTTACGGCCGATGAGATAAATCCTGGCAATCTTCGCTTGTGGTGCAGTGTAAATGGCGTGATGAAGCAAGATTCCAATACAGATGATCTTCTCTTCGGTGTCGATCATATTGTCTGGTACATAAGCCAATTCATGGAGCTATTCCCAGGTGATGTCATTAATACAGGAACACCATTTGGCGTTGGCCTTGGATTTAAGCCACCTGTCTATCTGAGAGTAGGAGATTTAATAAAGACTGGCATTGAAGGAATCGGCGAGATTTCAAATAACTGTATCGCCTTTAAAAAATAATCATCTGACGTAACTCTTCTCCGCGTGCGAGTCGATCCATACCGCTGTTGATCTCATCGAGTGAAATCGTTGAAGACACTAATGATTCGATCGGAAGTCTTCCCCTTCTCCATAAATCAACGAAAATGGGAATATCCCTGCTCGCAACTGAAGATCCCAAGTAACTTCCAACAATTGTCTTTCCTTGGGCGACAAGTGAGAGTGGCGATACTGATGCAAAATCGGTGGGTGCAGGAAGGCCAACAGTTACGAGAGTGCCACCTGGAGCAAGAATGTTAAGTGAGAATTCAAAAGCCTTAGCTACTCCGGCTGCCTCCAACACCACATCGGCCTGTAACTTCTTAGAAATTGCGCCCTCTAGATCAAATACAGCGGTTGCACCTAGCTCTAGCGCGGTTGCACGCCGATCTGCGTTCAGATCAACACCATATACATCGCCATGACCTAACGCCAACGCTGTAATCAATCCCGCCATTCCAACTCCACCGAGCCCTACGATGGCAATAGATTGTCCTGGCTCTACTGTGACGGCGTTAAGAAGTGCTCCTCCGCCCGTAAGTACCGCGCAACCAAGGAGTGCTGCAACTGAAGGGGGAATGTCTGGTTGCACCGGCACAACGGAGCGATAGTCCACGACTGCATATGTTGCAAATGCCGAGACACCTAAGTGATGAAAAAGTGGGGAGTTATCTCGCGTAAGCCGACTACCTCCAGCAAGCAAATCACCAGCACCATTAGATGTCGTGCCATGTATGCAGCTGAATTTTCCATTTGAACTACAGCCCTTACAATTACCGCATCGCGGAGAAAAGGTCATAACGACTCTATCTCCTATGTTGATATTGCTCACTTGAGAGCCTACTTTTTCAACAATTCCAGCAGCTTCGTGGCCAAGCAACATAGGCGTTGGTCTAGGGCGCACTCCCTGCACGACAGCCAGGTCAGAATGACAAATTCCTGCTGTTTCAATTTTTACAAGAATTTCACTCTCTCGCGGATCAGAAAGTGCTATCTGTGAAATTGTGATGGGCTTTGATTGACTGTAGGGGAACTCGCGCCCCATGGCCTCTAGCACTGCACCTTGAATCAACATCACGCGACCGCATCTCTCCAGTCAATGAGTATTCCATTTATCGTGTCTTTAGCAGGAGTAAACAACTGAGAATAAACCTCAGCCGAATCTCGCCAATTACATTCGTGACTCACAAGCGGAGCAACAGGTAATGATCCTGAAGTAATCTGCCGAATTACTGACTCGCGACTAGGGGTATCACCAATAAAGAATGGGAAGACAGCGCTAATTTGACTACGGTGCGCAAGATTGTAATCAAACTTCATTTCGCCCACATGGTATCCCTCAAAGACTATAGTCCCCTCAAACTTTACGCATTTGAGACTTTCCTCTACTACTGGCAGATAACCCGAAGATTCGATAACTACATCGAAGCCTTTTGGATAAAGCTTTCGAATTTCATCCCACGTACTTTTATCTGAAGTATCAAAGACTTGATCAGCACAAAATTTCTTTGAAATCTCAATTCTCTCTTTGGAAATCTCCGTTGCTGCGACAAATGCACCTCTTTGGCGAGCTAATGCAGCGGTGAATTGGCCGATAAGACCCTGGCCGACTACCAATACATTGTCACCAGATTTAATGCCCGCCTTGTTTAATGCATTTGCACCAACTGCGGGCTGAACGAATAAGCCTGCATATCGATACAGCTCAGTTTCTGCCACAGGGTGAGTGCGCTCGATGCTTGCAACGGTGAATGCTTGATGAGTTCCTGCTCCCGTGAAGTATGAAACCAACTGGCCGACCTTAAGATTTTTATTCTGCAATGGATCGCCAAAAGAGATAATTCGACCAACTCCCTGATACCCCGGAGAAAATGGAGGTGTCCCCCAGATCGCGCTCTTCCCATGTGCCCCTGACATTTCAGTACCAACACTTACACCCGAAAATTCAGTCTTTATGAGAACTTCACCTGGTTTTGGTTCTTTGATTTTTGCCTCGCCCAGCCTTACTTTGCCAAATTCATGAATTATCAGTGATGGGGCTGTATCTATATCAAGTGTCATCTGAACTTACCCCTGTACTAGCTGCATTGTTCTCAGATCAATCTGAGGCTGAAAATGTAACGCATTTTCAACTTTAGCTGTTTGGTAAATCCCAGCAAACTCATTTCCTGGCTTGTCATAATATGAAAGATCCAACGCTTTGACTCGATCTCCCAGTGCGAGAGCAAGAGCTTCTTTAGTTGGGATTGTCGAGTAAACAGTATTTGATACCAGATTCATGATCTCTAGGCCAGGTTGAGTCTCTTGCTGAACTGCAAGGTTAAATGCCTCGAGCACGTCATGGATTGAGATACAACCAAGAGTGCAGAAAGGTCGCCACATCTTCTCAATCTTCTCTAGATCTGCTGGAATCGCCTCTTCAGAGAGCACAACTCCAATGCGAAAGAGAGTGATATCAATGGATGGATCCAGTTTTTGATAATACTTTGATGTCTCTTCTACAAAAAACTTAGATAACCCGTAGACATCTGAAGAATTACAACGGTGATCATCTGCAATTGGCAACGAATCAGGCATGAAGTCTGCAGTCAGGCAACCAACGGCTGCGATCGAACTAGCTAAAACAAACTTCTTGACACCTGAGTCAATCATGTAACGCATAAATCGAGCACTGCCAGCAACATTTACTGTCATTGCATCTTCTTCATTGGTATTTCCTGTAACACCAGCAAGATGGACCACAATGTCGATGCTCAAGTCATCCAACTGCTTTAAATCTTCAAGATGAGCGAAATCACCAAATACAACTTTTCCCTCTGAGAAATCCACATCCTTACGAGATAGTGCAACTACACTGAACCCAGAAGCTGTAAGGTGTGAAATCAACCTACTGCCGATAAAACCACTAGCTCCCGTTACTAATACAGTCTTTCTCTGACTCATTTACTCATCCTTTCAGACCGCCGCCGAAGCCCTTGATTACATTTTTCTGCATGACAAAGAAGGCGATCAGGATCGGAGTGCTTGCCATAAGGAGACCGGCAAACACTAGGTTCCAATACGATCGATATTCTTGAACAAATTGCGCCAATGCCACAGTAGTCGTTTGATTGCCGGTACCGCTGAGATATAGAAGTGGGGTAAAGAAGTCGTTGTATACGAAAACTCCGGTAAGGATAATGACTGTGCCTGTTACCGGGCGTAACAGAGGTAAGACAACTTGGGTAAAGGTTTTGACATTTCCTGCGCCATCAATAGCGGCAGCCTCTTCATACTCCTTCGGAATATTTCGCAGAAACGCTGTATACAAGAAGACGGCAATCGGCATTTCACGTCCAATATAGAAAATAATCAGTGAGGGAAGGGTTCCAAGTAGGCTGAGGTCTCTAAACGTTATATAAAGTGGGAGTAACGCCAACTGGTAGGGAATCAGTAATCCACCGATAACAAAAAAGAAGAGTGATTTAGACCAGCGACTTGTAATGCGGGCCAATGGATAACTTGCGAATGAGGCAAAGAGAACAATAAAAAAGACGCTCACTACGGTGACAATTGTGGTGTTTGTAACCGCATCGAATAAACCGCCCTCGATCCATGAATCCTTGAAATTCTGAAGCGTCGGATCGGTGGTCGGCGTATAAACCGTATCAAGATTTGTTGTTTTTCTAATTGCCAAGTTTACGAGAATGTAAACCGGAAAGAGAAACATCGCTGCGCACCCGATGAGAATGACCTCAAGAGAGAAAGTTTTCCAGGTATAACGGTTCATGTTTTATCAACCTTTGAAATAAGGAAATACTGGATTGCAGAGAATAGAGAGACAAAAACGGTGAGAAGTACAGCCAATGCCGTACTGAAGGCGAACTCACCGAAAAGAAATGCATTTCGGTACATTAGAGTTGAAATTGTCTGTGATGCCTGTCCAGGGCCACCGCCAGTAAGGATAAACACCTGATCAAAGAGCTTGAATCCGCCAATGATCGAGAGCATCAGGGTAACTGTGATTGCAGGGTAGAGAAAAGGACGGACCACAAACCAGAATCTACGTATGTAGTTTGCACCATCAATCTCGGCTGCTTCAATGAGTTCCTTCGGTACACCCTCTAGGCCCGCTAAATAAATCACCATCGAATATCCTGCAAATTGCCAGATGATGACGACAATAATCGAGTTCAGAACAATCGATGGATCCCCGAGCCAGTCCCGTACAAGGCTTTCAAGCCCTAGGAGTTGAAGCAAACTATTGATGGGACCGTTTGGTGCATACATGTACTGCCACAAATAAGCGGTGGCGACCGGAGCCACGACTGCAGGTGCAAAGAAAAGGGTACGCAATAAATTTCGAGACTTAACTTTCGAGAAGAGCCCAAGCGCAAGTAACAAGCCAACTAGATTCTGGAAGACAGTAACCCCAATAGCGATAATAAAGGTGTGGGACAAAGCTCCACGAGTGTCTTCATCCTCGAGAACGCGTCGGAATTGGGTCAGGCCCGCCCAGTTATATCCCTGAGTAAATCCACTCCAGTCGGTAAAGGCGAATCTCACGCCCTGGACCGAAGGAATAATTACAACGAAAACATAAAAGACAAGTGCAGGCAAGAGAAATGAAATTGCCCAGCGATTTTTTACCAAAATACGAACTCCAAATCTAAGTGACCTGCTCCAATAATGAAGAAGAAACGAGAGCTGGGTTTGCACCCAGCTCTCGTTCGGCTTCCCTCATTACTTGCCTTGTAAAGCCTTATCCATTTTCTCCGCTACACCCTTTGGTGTGTCGGTACCAGCAAATATTGCCTGAACTCCAGCAATAAGTGCTTGCTGAACTTTAGGCGACTGCCATTGCTGGTCAATAAACAGGAAGGTCTTCTTCTGGGTGCGGTACTTCATAACTTCAATAACCGCTGGAGAAGTAGGTACATAGCCGGGAACTGGTCCAGCTGGGATACCACCTGAGAGCCCGACAAAGATTTTGCGGGCATCTGCTGATGCGAGGAAGTCAATAAACTTTCTTGCAGCCAGGTTGTTTTGAGCCTTCTTATTAAGTGCATACACGCGCAGGATTGAAGACGGAATAATTGTTTCCTTCACGTTTTCAGTTGCTGGATGTGCTGCAAAGCTCCATGTTGTTCCAGGAGCAGCAATTGCTGTTACTGCAGGAACGATTGTTGGAAGCCCTAGCCATCCGAGTACCTTGCCTTTTGCAAGATCATCTGTGGTCATTGCATAAGTGGTGCTGTTTGGAGAGGCGTTGAAGCAGCCCCATGAATTCATATCCTCAAGCATTTCAAATGACTTTACCCAAGGTGAACCAGCAAAGGTCTCCTTGTTGTCATATTGATCATCAGTAAATGATGTCTTGTTTGCATAAAGAAGTGTGGCGGTTACAGAATATGAATGCATAATCGTAGGCCAACCTGTGGCCCAAGGTGCGCCGTATGCAGGTGTTCCCTTAGCCTTTGCTGCTGCGCAGAATGGCTTCACTTCACTCCACTTTTGTGGTGGACGCAAGCCCGACTTCTTCATAATCTCAGGGCTGTAAATGTATCCAACGGCAGATGCTGACATTGGAACACCATAAATTGTTCCCTGATATCTCAATGATTGATCATTCTTAGGAACAAGAGTTGACCAGTTTCGATTAATTGGCGCAATCTGTCCGTTCTTTGCCATTTGAACAATTCCATCCACAGAGCCTGATCCCGGCTTTGCCTGAATGATTTCAGGTGCAGTTCCAGCAGCAAGTTGTGTTACCAGCGCAGCTTGTCCTTCTGTCACTGCGTAGTACGTTGGGGTAATTTTGATATTTGGATTCATTTCTTGGAATTTTTTGATCATTGCATCTGTTGCTGGCTTATCAGTTGAATTACCGAAGAGTCGAATCTCAGTAACTTTACCTGCTCCAATGGCCGGCATAGGACTAATCAGAGCCGCTGCCAAAAAGGCTGTTGTTATAGCGCCGCTCACAAACTTTGTTCGGGTCCGTATTTTCATCAATCTTCTCCTTTGTGGTGCATTCTTGAAAACAGGCGAGGGTTGGGGAGTTTCGAAACTGAGATCGCAATGCACTCACACTCTCCAGTGAATGCATTGCAGCTCTCGAGTAACTTTTTAAACAATATAGGATCCGAGATGCAAAAGATATAGGATCCTAGATCTGTAGGGGGTGATTTTTCTCGAAAGCGAGGGGGTGATAATTTATTATCGACATTTTTTCCACTAGCCCCTTGAGTTCGGCCTATTCTTTCAGAGCGATTTTGATTACTTCGACGAGAGCACCGGCGCCCACTGGTGCAGCCATATACAACTCCCCTATTCGGGCTTCGTCCTTCTTGGCCCTGTGGTGCACTTCGAATGTGAGTCCATATTCAAGCTCTTTCCCAGTGGAAATCAAGCTCACCTTACTTACGCGATCAAGTGGGATTCCTCGGACAACCACTCTTTCTTGGGGTTGCATCACCAAGTGCAGGTAAATGGCATCTGCAGTCGTTGTTACAGGGCCATAGAAATCTATATCGTAGCCAGGCAGTACGCCTATTACTGATTCCCTATGACTTTGCATCCAAGCGCCAATATCTTCAAAAACTTTTCTATCTAACTCTTCAATTGATCCATCGCCTCGAATACCCGTATTCAAGAGAAGGTTTCCACCTCTACTCACAACTTCGATGAGAGTAGTGAGTACTTGGCGTGATGATTTTCGGTGTGAGTTACCCGGGGTCCAACCCCAGTGCTCTCCGATTGTCATACACATTTCCCAGGTTCGATCAGTCCCCTGACGCGGCATGGACTGCTCGGGCGTGAAGTAATCACCTGCACCCACAAGTCGTTCATTGATAATGACATCTGGTTGGAGATTTTTGATCAGTGCACGAATACCCTGTGTATCCCACTCGGTTTCTGAGCGCTCCCAGCCAGCATCAAACCACAATAAATCGATGGTTCCGTAATTTGTTAACAACTCAAAAATCTGACCGCGGGCATAGGTAAGAAATCTCTCCCATTCTTCAGGTGAAGACCGTCGATGACGATCACTCTGAACCGGTGTCCCTTCATATTCAGGCCACCCAGCCTCTGGGAAATGCTCTTTTGGGTATGGCCTATCAGAATCTAGAAACTTTGGGTAATCATCATGGTGCCAATCCGCAAGGCTGTAATAAACACCGACACGTATTTCTCTCTGTCTTAGCGCTTGGATTAGCTCTTTCAATACATCTCTCTTAAATGGAGAGTGCTCGATCGAATAGTCAGAGTAAGCGCTATGAAACATTGAATATCCGCCCACATGTCGCGCTGTGAAGACCACATAAGTAGCGCCGGCATTCTTTGCCATCTCTGCTAAATCCTCAGCATCCCACTGGGTCGGATTGAACCCATTGGCTGATGAGTGGTACTCCTCGGCCGTAACCTGAAACTCAGAAACTTCGCGGCCTGGAATGATGGATTTTCCCACCAAAGGCCACCCTATTTCGATCCCCTGCGCGCTGGCATGATCCCAGTGCACAAACATTCCAAAGCCAGCACCGGTAAACCACTCACCGCCAGGTATCTTCTCCATTTTTATTGCACCTTCCTGGAGTTTAGTTCGGCAGCGAATCTCGCCAGTCAATCAAAATGCCATTCATGGAATCTTTCTCTTTTCCAAACAACTTGTTATACGTTTGCGCAGCATCTCGCCATGAGATTTCGTGGCTCACTAACTTTTGCATCGGAATCTCGCCGTTTACAATCATTGCAATTACTGATTCGCGCACTTTCGGCTCGCCAATAAAGAATGGAAACACGGCCTTGAGCTGACGCCTGGTCGCTAAATCAAAATCAAATGTCAACTCGCCAGGATAATGGCCTTCAAATACCACCGTTCCATCAAATCTAAGAGATTTAAGGGCTTCATCAACTAAGCTCACAATTCCGGTAGATTCAATTGCAATGTCGAACCCTTGTGGGTAGCTAGCCATCACCAACTCTGAACAGGGAGTCTGTGATGTATCAAAAACTTCGTGAGCACAAAACTCTCTCGAAGCGGCCAATCTCTCTTTGGAAACATCAGTTGTCACGACATGTGCGCCACGCAATTTTGCAAGAAAGGCAGTGCACTGTCCAATCATTCCCTGACCAATCACCAACACTTTGTCTCCGCTTTTCAGCTCACTCTTATTGATGGCATTGGCAGCAACACATGGCTGGACGAACAAGCCAACATATTTACTCAATGAACTCTCTTGAACCCGGTGAGTTCTGGCAAGGGGTGCAATTGTCAGGCTCCGATGTGTTCCCTTAACACTGAAATATGCAACTAAATCTCCAACCTTAAAGTCGTGAGGCTCAGTCATCTCGCCAAACTCGATAATTCTGCCTACGCCTTGGTAGCCCGGAGTAAAGGGAAGCTCACCCCAAATTTTGTTTCGACCGTGTGCTCCGGCCATCTCGGTACCAACGCTTACTCCTGAGAACTCAGTTTTGATTAACATTTCATTGAGCCCTGGTGATTGCACGACTACATCACGGAGTTCAACTTCGCCATATTGAGGAATAGTCAATCCTGGAACCGCGATGTTAGACCACTTGTTCATGGTGTCTCCTTTTTAGCTCTACTAGTTAATTTCATCTTGATTTTCTTGAGTGGAAAAGTACTTTCCATTAGTCGAGCTGAATTTCTATAACGTCGATGAGTGCTCCGCTTGCCTTTGGAGCGCTCAGGTACATTTCACCCGTTCGATCCTCCCCAGGTTTAAACCGATGATGGACCTCGAAGTTGATTGTGTATGGTAATTCTTCTCCCGTGGCCATCAGGATAACTTTCTTAACTCTGTCTACTGGTAATCCACGAATAGTGAATTCATTGATTGGTTGAAACAGTAGGTGGAGAAAGATTGATGAATTTGTTCGCGTAATCGGACCATAAAAGTCAATACCAGATGCGGGTTCAACTCCAATGACAGAACGTTTATGGAGTTTCATCCACTCTTCGATAAAGCCAAAATGCTTTCGTTGGTTAGGATCTATAGAGCCATCTCCTCGAATACCAGTGTTAAGCAGGAGATTTCCTCCGCGACTCGTTACTTCAATGAGGGTTCGTAGTAAGCGTTGAGGGCTCTTAAGTTCCGTGTCATCGGGAGTCCAACCCCAATGTCGCCCAAGAGTCAGGCACATCTCCCATGGCCCAGAAGGTGCGACAGCAGGCATCGACTGTTCCGGGGTGTAATAATCTCCGTATCCATGGAGTCGTTCATTAATAATTACATTTGGTTGCAAACTCTTGATGAGCGCTCTTAATCCTGAGCCATTCCATTCAGTTGAAGATCTCTCCCATCCACCGTCGAACCAGAGAAGATCTACCTGCCCATAATTGGTCAAAAGTTCAGTCAATTGCCCTCTAACGTACTCAAGGTACCTGCTCCATTGTTCAGGAGTTGGACGACGATGTTTTTCAAGCTCAAGTGGAGAGCCTTTCATCTCCTCCCACTCGGCTTCAGGAAAGTGCTCTCGCTTATAAGGGCGATCTGAATCAAGATATTTAGGGTAATCATCGTGATGCCAATCTGAAAGACTGTAATAAAAGCCCACACGCATTCCTTGAGCCCGAACTGCGTCTGCAAACTCCTTAACAATGTCGCGTTCAAACTCTGAATGCTCGATGCCAAAGTCTGAATGCTTCGTGTGGAACATTGAATAACCGCCATGATGACGTGTTGTGAATACAACATATTGAGCTCCAGAATCTTTAGCCATCTGCGCTAGCTCTGCAGCACTCCAATTCTTTGGATTAAAGGTTTTTGCAGATGAGTGGTACTCCTCGGCAGTTACTTTATGACGCGGCTCGGTCTCACCCGGAATAATTGATTTTCCAACGATTGGCCATCCGATTTCAATTCCCTGGGAACTTGCGTGATCCCAATGCACGAACATTCCGAATCCTGCCCCGGTGAACCATTCTCCACCGGAGATGGTGCGTGCTATTTGATTGTTCGTCTGCATGGTCTTCTCCCCTGATTAGTTGATGTAAAAAGTTGTTCGTGATTTAAAAGAGCTAGTCGACATGAAATACCTCAGGAATTGAAGCCCACCACTCGCCATCGGCGCGATCGCTTACCGGGCGCTGCAGCGGCATACAGACATCCCACCATTCTTGAGTCTTTGGATCTGCAGCCATCTTTGCCATATCTGCATCAAAGTCATTACCAATGTATTCAAAGTATGAGAAGAGAAGTTCACCGTAACGGTAGATGGAATAATTGCGAATATTGACTTCAGCAATTTTGGCAAGTACGTCAGGCCAGACCGCTGCATGTAGCCGCTCGTACTCCTCACGATTTTCATAAGGCATTCCAATTACTGATGCGTAACGTTGCATGATCTATCCTTTCGTTAATTCTCAATTAACATTTAGAGGTTATAGAAAACTTTCGCTGTTTTGTATCTAATCCAGTCTTGATCTCCTTGACTATAGCCACTAATGACTTCAAGCTGGGCTTTCCAAATCTCGACATAAGTATTGCCGAGCACTATCACTGGCCAATCTCCACCCATCATGATGCGATCTGCACCATAAGTTTTGAGCATAAAGTCTGCATAAGGCTGCCAATCTGCAACGCTCCAATTTGCAAGGTCGGATGCTGTATTTAAGCCTGAGAATTTTGCATAGACATTTGGAAATGCTGCAATCTCAGCCATTGAGGATGCCCATGGCTCCATCTCGTGAGCTGCAATGGGTGGCTTGGCAAAGTGATCGACAACAATCTTTAGCTCTGGAAATTTCTTAGCTAAGGAGACAATATTTTTTGTGTGCTCTGGCTTTACTGAAACATAATCTAAACTCAAACCCAAACGTTGAACATGAGCCAAGGTTTCAAGAACTGTCGGGCGAGTGATCCACGCATCGTCTGATTCGTATTTTGGGTTCGAGTAATCATGAGTCAAGTTTCGTACGCCTTTAAAATATTTATTTTTTGCAAGTGTCTCAAGGGCGACGCGAGCCTCATGAGGCCGTTCAAAAGGAACCCAACCAACAACGCCTTGTACAAATTCTGATTTCTCAGCGACATCGAGCATATAGAAAGTGTCATCGTATGTATCTGCGGCTTGCACCAAAATAGAACTTGTGACTCCAGATGCGTCAATTTCAGGTGCTAGGCGTTCGGGGGTGAAATCATCGTAAAGTGGGCCAAAGGTGGGTTCAATCCAGCTATATTCACGCTCGCTCATTACCCAGAGATGTTGATGTGTATCAATGAGCTCATTGGCCACTGATCTCTCCAGTCTCTTAGTCCGCATGAAATTAAAACCATGAAAATACTATAGGATATTTAGAGAACTGAAACAAGGTCTTCCCACACCTTATTTTCAATGGGCGAGTTGAAAGCCTCAATGTTTATAGCAACTTCAGCAGCACTGCGACATCCCACAAGAACTGATTTCACAGCAGGGTGATGGAGTGGAAATTGAAGCGCCGCACTAGCCAGAGATATTTGATGCCCATCGAGAACTTCACGAATTCTTACTGCCTTTGCTAGTAATTCATCACTGGCTGGCAAATAATCATACGTTGCGCCCTTGACGGGATTGGCGAGAATTCCCGAGTTAAAGACACCGGCTGCGATGACATCTACATTGCGCTCTAGGGCTGTTGGAAGTAATTCGTTGAGAGCTTGCTGATCAAGAAGTGAGTACCGGCCCGCGATTAAAACCATGTCGATATCGGTTTCCTTCATGATCCGGGTAGGAATATCACACTGATTCATGCCAACGCCGATCGCTTTTACTATCCCTTCTGACCTCATACGATCCAATTCTGGATATGCCTCTAAGATCGCTACATCAGCATTGTGATCTGGATCGTGAATAAAAAGAATTTCAATACTATCCATACCTAGGCGTTCAAGAGATGATTCCAGAGATCGTCGAACACCACTTGCGCTAAAGTCGAACTTTCGCTCAACAGTGTTATCGGCATCCATAAAGTACTCATCAATATCTGTCTGCGAAGGAAGTAGTAGGCGACCAATCTTCGTTGATATTACAAAAGTGGAACGATCTCGACCAGCAAGGGCCTTACCGATGCGGCGTTCGGAAACTCCTTTGCCGTAGTGAGGCGCGGTATCAATAAAATTAATGCCCTGATCTAAAGCGGTAAGAATCGTGTCATTACAATCGATCTCGCTGACAGATGTATACAAACCGCCAAAAGCCGCTGTGCCCAGTGATAGACGAGAAATTTCGATGCCCGTACGAAGGGTTACCTTGTCACTGTGTCTCATTAAGCGCTCCCTGTCGTGGAATGAATACTTACCGCAGCTCGGCCTGCCTCTAATCGTGCAACGGGAACTCTAAACGGTGAGCAGGAAACGTAATCCAACCCAACGTGGTGGAAGAAATCAATACTACGAGGGTCTCCCCCATGCTCACCGCATACTCCTAGCTTCATATCCGGCATCACACTGCGCACCTCGTCACAGGCAATTTTGATGAGCAATCCAACGCCATCTTGATCGAGTGACTCAAACGGGCTGAAAGGAAGCAGTTCAAGGTCGAGGTAGCGAGGCAAGAACGATGATTCAACATCATCGCGGCTAAATGCCCAGGTTAGTTGTGTGAGGTCATTGGTACCAAAAGAGAAGAAGTCCGAATAATCTGCCAACTTTGCAGCAGTAATCGCAGCTCGAGGAGTTTCGATCATACTTCCGATACTGATATTCATTTCTTGCCCCGCACTTTCGAGCACTCGCGCGACTTCAGCTTCAAGAGATGATCTAAAATACAAAAGTTCACGCTGGGATGCCACGAGTGGAATCATGATTTCAGGTTGTGGGTCATAACCCTGCGCACGCACGTGCAGTGCTGCACGGGTCAGAGCGCGCACTTGCATCGAGAATAAGTCTGGGATCAAAACTCCAAGACGTACACCGCGCAGCCCCATCATTGGATTTGATTCGTGTAAACGATTGACTGCTCGATTGAGGGCTAATTTTCTCTCATCAACAGTTTCGCCACGCTCTTGAGTAATTGCTATATCTACAGCAAGGCTGGCTTGATCTGTAAGGAATTCATGGAGAGGGGGATCTAATAAGCGCACAGTTACAGGCAAGCCCGTCATCGCGCGAAGAATTCCTACAAAATCGCTGAATTGTAATTTCTCCATTTCAGCCAATACCTCTGTGCGCTCTTCATCGGTTGTTGCAAGAACTAACGTTTCAACAAGAACGCGGCGGTCACCTAAGAACATATGCTCAGTGCGTGTAAGTCCGATTCCCTGCGCCCCCATGCGTCGAGCAATCTCGGCGTCCTCAGGTGTATCAGCATTGGCACGTACCGACATGCGTCTCACGTGATCGGCATGAGTGATAATTCTATGAATACTCTTAATAAGTGCTGTTGACGTTGCTGCTCCGGGATCAACTATTCCCTGAACATATTCAGTAACAACGCTAGGAACAACTGCGACTTCACCCAGAAAAACTGCTCCTGTAGTTCCGTCAATCGAGATCAGATCTCCTTCATGAACTGTGACATCACCACACGTAAAAAACTTCTCGTCCACATTTACTTCGATACTTTCAGTGCCGCACACTGCAGGGCGACCCATTCCGCGGGCAACAACGGCTGCATGCGATGTTTTTCCACCGCGAGCGGTCAAAATGCCCTGGGCGGCAACCATTCCAACAAGATCGTCTGGGTTAGTTTCTCGTCGGACAAGGATTACTTTCTTTCCGGCCAATGCCTGATCTGCTGCATCCCTTGGATCAAAGACAACCGACCCCACTGCAGCACCTGGTGATGCAGCGATTCCGCGCGTAAGTTCCTTGGGTGCAGAAGCCTTATCAAATTGCGGAAACATTAACTGCACAAGTTGTTCACCATTGACACGAGTCAGGGCTTGATCCATTGTGATGGAGCCCTCATCAACGAGTTGTGTGGCGATCTTGAAAGCTGCCTCTGCAGTGCGCTTTCCTACGCGAGTCTGCAAAATCCAAAGTTTGCCCTGTTCGACGGTAAATTCTATATCGCACATATCACGATAGTGATTTTCTAATAACGTCATAATCCGATTCAACTCTGAGTACGCCTCGGGATTGACTTCACCGAGATGAGTTAGTGGGAAGGCGTTTCGTATACCTGCTACTACATCTTCACCTTGAGCTCGAGGCAAGTAATCGCCATAAGCGCCAGGTGCCCCACTTCCGGGATCGCGTGTAAAGCAGACACCAGTTCCTGATGTTTCACCGATGTTTCCAAAGACCATGGCTTGAACATTTACTGCGGTACCAAGGTCGGCGCTAATGCGTTCACGTCTGCGATACAACTGTGCGCGTTCGGAGTTCCACGAATGAAATACTGCCTCGATAGCTCGAATGAGTTGAGAGCGAGCATCAAAGGGAAAGGTGGTACCGGTATGTTTTTCTACAACCTGCACAAAGGCATCTCCAACAGCGCGAAGGGATGGGCCATCTAGATCTGCGATCGTCTTGCCATGTGCGGCTGTGATGATAGGCGCTGCAATTTTTGCAAAGCTCTCAGATGGAATATCGCAAACGGTCTTTCCGAACATTTCAATAAATCGTCTATAAGAATCCCAAGCAAATCTACTGTCGCCTGTGATCTCCTCCAGCGTTGCTGCAACCTCTGGCGACATTCCCACATTAAGAACGGTCTCCATCATGCCGGGCATTGAAAACTTCGCACCTGATCGCACAGATACCAAAAGTGGATTGGCGGGGTCTCCAAAAGACTTTCCGATCTTCTTCTCTAAATCAATAATCGCACTATCGATCTGATCCAAGAGGTCCTGATGTAATCCACCGGTGGACAGATAGTCTTGGCAAGCTCTCGTCGTTATCGTGAATCCATCTGGAACGGGAATTCCGAGAGTAGCCATCTCCGCGAGGTTGGCCCCTTTGCCGCCCAAGAGATCTGACATCGTGCGGTTTCCTGCGCTAAATGGATAGACCTTCTGGTCCATCATGCCTACCTTCTCTTTGACTTCCAGGAGAGGACAATGAATAGGATCCCCACAGCCGAGGTGATTGGCCCTGCTGGTTGCCAAAATACTAGGGGCAGGAATACTATTTCGTATAGTATTTTGCTAGATGTCCTGGAATTTCTCGTCGAGGGTCGAGAACTCTAACTTTGTTAAGAATTGTTATAAAGAAGGGTTGGTAGCGCTGATGAAAATCTCCTCCATGGATGCGACGCTACCGTTCCGCTCGAACCGAAAAAGTGTGAAGTAATGCCAAAGATTACTGCCATTGAATCTTTCGATGTTCGATTCCCCACTTCAAAGATGCTCGATGGTTCAGATGCAATGAATCAAGATCCAGATTACTCGGCGGCATACCTGCGAATTAGAACCGACCAACCTGGACTTCATGGTGATTCCCTCGTCTTTACAATTGGTCGCGGCAACGATGTGCAGATTGCAGCTATAAATATGCTTACGCCAAAAATTGCAGGATTAAGCGTTGATGATGCATTTACTCGAATAGGACAAATCAACCGTGAATTAAGTGGTGACAGCCAGATTCGTTGGCTCGGTCCAGATTATGGTGTCTTTCATATGGCAGCTGGTGCAGTGCTCAATGCCTTGTGGGATCTCTTTGCCAAAGCAAAGGGAGTTCCGCTATGGAAGTTACTCAGTGACATGACTCCCGAGCAGATAGTCGATGCAATTGACTTTAGATATATCACCGATGCGCTCAATCGAGAGGAAGCTCTCGACATTCTCTATCGGGGAATTGATTCCAAGAAGTCGAATGAAGAGACACTCCTCAACAAAGGACTTCCCGCATATACAACCTCCCCTGGGTGGTTGGGATATAGCGATGAAAAAATGCTTGATCTTACAAAGAAGGCAATAGATGAAGGGTTTAGCCTGATCAAATATAAATGTGGAAAATCAATTGCCGATGATCAGCGTCGTTTAGGAAAAGTACGCGCACTTGTTGGTCCTGATTTTCCAATTGCCATTGATGCCAATCAAGTATGGGATGTTGATGTAGCTATCACATGGATAAACGCCCTTCAGGAGTACAGATTACGTTGGGTTGAAGAACCAACCAGCCCAAATGATGTCTTGGGTCATGCCAAGATCGCCGCGGCTGTTGCGCCGACACCTATTGCAACGGGTGAGATGGCAAGTTCTCGCATCATCTTTAAGCAGTTGCTGCAATCGAAAGGTTTCTCTGTGATGCAAATTGATGCAACGCGCGTTGCCGGAGTTAATGAAAATCTCGCAAATATTTTGATGGCTGCCAAATTTGGCATACCGGTCTGTCCTCATGCGGGAGGCGTCGGGCTCTGCGAAATGGTGCAGCACCTTGCCATGTGGGATGCAGTTGCTGTCTCGGGACATCACCCCTTACGTGTTGTGGAATTTGTCGATCACCTACACCAACACTTCATTGAACCAGTTCACATCTCAGAGGGTAGCTACATGGCACCACGACAATCAGGATCCGGAGCCCAAATGAATCAATCAAGTATTGATGAGTACTCTTTCCCAAGTGGCACATACTGGAAGAGCGAGGCACATTCATGAGAGCTGAATTTGAAGGGCTCGTTGCCGTAGTTACCGGTGCAGGATCAGGTATTGGATTGGCTGTTGCCAAACACTTCCACGAAAATGGAGCCGAGGTTTATGGTCTAGACCTCACAGAGGGCTCGATGAATCCACATGCACAATTTATTTTGTGTGACATTGGTGATCCAACAAGCGTTGCGGCTGCCTTTGCAAAACTTGGAAAGGCCTCGGAGGTAATTGATATTCTCGCCAACAATGCTGGCGTCGGTGCAATTGGTTCCGTAGAGGATGCAAAGGAAGATGAATGGCAGAGAGTGTTAAACATAAATGTCGTTGGAACTTCTCGCGTCAGCGCAGCGGCGATGCCATTTCTGCGAAAGAGTAAATCTCCCGCGATTGTTAATACATGTTCAATTGCAGCTACAGCAGGGCTTCCAAATCGAGCGGTGTATAGCGCCAGTAAGGGCGCGATCATGTCACTTACCCTTGCAATGGCTGCCGATCACCTGAGTGAAGGCATCAGAGTGAACTGTGTAAACCCTGGAACAGCCGACACCCCCTGGGTAAGCCGTCTCTTGTCGCAGGCAGCAGATCCTGCCGCAGAGCGCGCAGCTTTAGAGGCGCGCCAGCCTATGGGACGTCTAGTCAGCGCAGATGAAGTCGCCAGTGCAATTGCCTACCTCGCAAGTCCCCGTCAGGGCTCAACTACTGGCACAATTCTCGCTGTAGATGGTGGAATGCAGGGACTACGAGTTCCGAAGTAATCCTT
>JBILRA010000046.1:0-8889 GCA_044372915.1 Candidatus Planktophila sp. | reverse complement strand
ATTCCCGCTCGCTGCATTACCCATCGCGTAAGCGATTAGATTAAGTGATTCAGTTGCACCTTTGGTGAAGATAACCTCATCAACCTCAGCACCAAGGAAGCGTGCAATCTTTAGCCGTGCGCCTTCAAAAAGATCAGTCGCCTCTTCCGCGAGTTGATGAGCACCTCGGTGAACTGCCGCATTATGAAGACGATAGAAATCCACCTCAGCGTCAATAACCACCTGAGGTTTTTGTGAAGTGGCACCGCTATCAAGATAGACAAGCCTCTTACCGTCACGAATCGTCCGTGAGAAGATCGGAAAATCTTCGCGAATGACTAGTGAGTTAAAGGACATCTCGATTGCGTAAACGCTTAAGCGTTGACGTACTCCTCGTATCCTTGCGCCTCAAGTTTATCCGCCAACTCTGGGCCACCTTCTTCAACGATTTTTCCGTTAGCAAATACATGCACAAAATCTGGCTTAATGTACTTAAGGATGCGTGTGTAGTGAGTAATTAAGAGAACTCCGACATTGTTATTCTCTTTTGCTCGATTTACACCTTCAGAAACTACGCGCAGAGCATCAACATCCAACCCAGAATCAGTTTCATCAAGGATTGCGATCTTTGGCTTGAGAAGCTCAAGTTGCATGATCTCGTGGCGTTTCTTTTCTCCGCCGGAGAATCCTTCATTGACATTTCTCGCTGCAAAGGATGGATCCATCTTGAGAGCTTCCATTGCACCCTTAACTTCTCCTACCCACTCGCGAAGTTTTGGAGCTTCTCCACGAAGTGCTGTGGCTGCAGTGCGAAGAAAGTTTGAGACAGATACTCCGGGTACCTCGACTGGATATTGCATTGCCAAGAAAAGACCAGCCTTAGCACGCTCATCTACTGACATCTCTAGAACATCTGCACCATCGAGAGTTACTGTTCCGCCAGTGATTGTGTATTTTGGATGACCAGCGATCGAATATGCGAGAGTTGATTTTCCGGAACCGTTAGGACCCATGATCGCGTGCGTCTCTCCAGATTTGATCGTGAGGTCTACGCCCTTCAAGATTTCAACGTCTCCACCTTCAGTGGTTACGCTTACCTTTAATCCGCGAATTTCAAGTGTGCTCATCTTTGTCCCCGATTAGATTTCCACTGTGACGGAGTCTCCGTCAACATGTATGCCATAAGTCTTAAGCGGTGCTACCGCTGGTGGTGTGAGTGCTTCACCCGTGCGTAGATCAAATTCTGCGCCGTGTAGCCAGCATTCAATTTTGAATCCGGATACATCGCCCTCTGAAAGGGATGCATCAGAATGAGAGCATGTGTCATCGATAGCAAAAACTTCTTCGCCGACGCGAGTAACACAAATGGTTTTGCCATCTTTCTCAATTTTGACTGGCTTACCTTCAACTAAGCTTGCCAACGAGAGATCAGCCATTGATGGCACCAGCCTTTGCCAGCTCATCATCGATACGCGCCATGATGCGATCCTCAATCACCTGATCTTTGATCTGCGAGACGATTTCTATGAAGAAACCGCGTACAACCAGTCTGCGTGCATCAGCGCTACTAATTCCACGAGACATGAGATAGAAAAGTTGCTCATCATCGAAACGACCAGTGGTGCTCGCATGGCCTGCGCCAACGATCTCACCTGTCTCAATCTCAAGGTTGGGAACAGAGTCTGCTCGCGCGCCATCAGATAGTAGGAGATTTCTATTCAACTCGTAGGTATCTGTTCCTTCGGCTGCTGCGCGAATAAACACATCGCCAATCCACACGGTATGTGCATCTTGCCCTGCAAGAGCGCCTTTGTAGTTCACCCGAGATTTAGCCTGCGGTACGAGGTGATCAACGAACATACGGTGCTCAAAGAATTGACCTTCGGTTGCAAAGTACACACCAAGGAGCTCAGTGCTTGCACCGCTTCCAGCAAACTCGACTGTAGGTAGAAGGCGAACGAGCGAACCACCAACTGTGACGACAATTGAATTAAATGTCCCATCGCGCTCTACCACTGCGTGGTGATGAGCGGCATGAACTGATGATGAACCCCACTCTTGAAGTGAGATAAAGGTCAGATGCGCACCTGCTCCTACGCGAATTTCAAGATCTTCTCCGAGACGCAGATCCCCTGAATTCTCAAAGATCACTGTGGCTTTTGAATTCGGTTCGAGAACGATCTGAATTCGTGCGAACTCAACAGATTGCAGATCTCGCATCGATCGAGAGAAATGAATTGGTTCATTGATCTCAGTGTTCTGAGAGACGGTTAATCGTTGTACGGATCCAGAGAAGGCACGAATTCTCTGCACAATTGCATCATTACTCTTCGTGAACGCTTCCGCCTCCACTTTTTCAAAGCTCACTCCAGAAGGCAACGCTCCTGTGAGCTTCAATGAATCAAGTAGTGAGGCGACAGCAGTGCCATCGTGCATACCTACCAGGCGCTTGAGAGGGGTGAAACGCCACGCCTCTTCACGTCCCTGCGGAGTATGTATCTCCAAAAGATTAGATTGCAGTGCAGTCATTACCCAACTGCCCCTTCCATCTGAAGCTCGATAAGGCGATTGAGCTCGAGTGCGTACTCCATAGGCAATTCGCGTGCAATTGGTTCAATGAATCCACGAACAATCATCGCCATCGCTTCATCCTCATTAAGGCCACGTGACATCAAGTAGAAGAGTTGGTCATCGCTAATCTTTGAGACCGTCGCTTCGTGACCCATCGAGACATCATCTTCACGAATATCTACATATGGATATGTATCAGAGCGCGAGATGCTATCGACAAGGAGTGCATCACATTTGACGGTACTCGCTGAATGGTGAGCACCCTCTTGGACCTGAACAAGTCCTCTGTAGGAAGTTCTGCCACCACCGCGAGCGACAGATTTAGAAATCACTGAGGAAGATGTGTACGGAGCAGCATGAACCATCTTCGCGCCAGAATCTTGATGCTGACCAGGTCCAGCGAATGCGAGAGAGAGTGTTTCACCCTTCGCGTGTGGGCCCATGAGTAGAACTGCTGGGTACTTCATGGTGACCTTTGAGCCAATATTTCCATCGACCCACTCCATTGTTGCACCTTCAGCACAGGTCGCACGTTTTGTAACAAGGTTGTACACGTTATTCGACCAGTTTTGAATCGTTGTATAGCGAACGCGTGCACCTTTCTTGACAATGATTTCGACAACGGCTGAGTGTAAAGAATCTGATTTATAGATTGGAGCAGTACAACCTTCAACGTAGTGAATATATGAATCTTCGTCAGCGATAATCAACGTGCGCTCAAACTGGCCCATATTCTCTGTGTTAATTCGGAAGTATGCCTGCAATGGAATATCGACGTGGACGCCCTTTGGAACGTAGATAAATGAACCGCCAGACCAGACAGAAGTGTTCAGCGCAGCAAACTTGTTATCTCCAACAGGGATTACTGTTCCAAAATACTCACGGAAGAGTTCAGGGTGCTCACGCAGCGCTGTATCGGTATCGAGGAATAGAACCCCTAGCTTTTCAAGATCTTCTCGAATCGAGTGATAGACAACCTCAGACTCGTATTGTGCCGCTACTCCTGAAACAAGGCGCTGCTTTTCAGCCTCAGGGATACCAAGGCGGTCGTAGGTATTTTTAATGTCATCTGGAAGGTCATCCCACGTTGTCGCTTGCTTTTCTGTTGAACGCACGAAGTATTTGATGGTATCGAAGAAGATTCCTGAGAGATCGCTACCCCACGATGGCATCGGCTTCTTCTCAAAGAGTGAAAGTCCCTTGAGTCGTAGATCAAGCATCCATTGTGGCTCATTCTTCTTTGCTGAGATGTCACGAACTACATCTTCGTTAATTCCTCGCTTGGCGGTAGCGCCAGCGTCAGTCTTATCGGCCCAACCATATTCATAATTTCCAAGACCATCGAGTTCTGGATGTGCTGTTGTCATTATTGTGCCTTTCCAGCAGTAGTTGTGAGTTGAGGAATGTAGGTAGTGCACACACCATCGCCATGAGCGATGGTTGCTAAACGTTGAACGTGAGTTCCGAGGAGCCGAGAGAACGCCTGTGTTTCCGCTTCGCAGAGTTGAGGGTAAGCTGCTGCAACGTGGGCAATAGGACAGTGATGTTGACAAATCTCTTCACCAGAACCGCGTTCTTCAACGCTGGCTGCATAACCTTGTTCGGTAAGAAAATCTGCAAGCGCCGCGACGGTATCTTCCTTGCCACTGCCCTTATTCAGGTGCTGTGAAAAATACTCGGTTGCCTTGGCTTCGATCTCTTGTGCTCTCGATTCTGCAAATGCGGCAACTAAGTGATCACCTGAATCTGTTGCCATAAATTTAAGCGCGGATACTGCAAGATCGTCATAAGTATGTTCAAACTTTGCACGTCCAACATCGGTCATGAGAAAGACTTTTGATGGGCGTCCTCGACCGCGAATGGATGAATCTCTGGGATCACGCGCCTCAAGAATGCCATCGGCAACGAGAAGATCGAGATGGCGGCGTATTCCAGCCGGCGTTAGTGCCAGTGCTTGGCTTAGGGTTGAAGCGGTAGCCGGACCATGCTCAAGAATGAGGCGGGCGATCGCATCCCTCGTGGGTAGATCATCGCTCTGGCTATCTCCGAATTTCACAACACGAATGTATCGTAATTAACTCCCGCCTTCTACTCGAACACACGCCCTCCTGGAATAGGCTAGCGATATGCGTATTCGTACCGCTCTCTATGGAATTCTCCTTTTCCTCCAGGGCGCTCTGGTGATCACCGGAGGGGCAGTACGACTTACCGGTTCAGGTCTCGGATGTCCCACGTGGCCTGAATGTTCTGAAGGCTCTTTCGTACCTGTATCAACGCAGATTGAACCTGAGCATCAGGTGTGGATTGAGTTTGGAAACCGCCTTCTCACTTTCGCACTCCTTATTGCCGCACTTGCCGTAGTGATCGAGGTGTTAAAAACTCGAAGGAAAGATTTACGTTTGTTAGCAGCAGGACAGCTTCTTGGAATTCTTGCGCAAGGTGTGCTTGGTGGAATCACGGTTCTCACCGATCTCAATCCTTTCGCTGTAGCTGGGCATCTACTCCTCTCGATGGTCCTCATCGCCGGGGCAGCATCACTTTACTCACGGCGATCTGGACCCGTTGCAAGAACACCAATCAAGGAAAGCTCTCTGCGAATCATCTCTGGTGCGCATCTTGCAATTTCGTTTCTGGTTTTAATTCTCGGAACTCTCGTCACCGGCAGTGGCCCACATGCAGGTGATGAGTCAGCACCACGTTTTGATCTTGATATCCGAAACATAACGGTGTTCCATACAGATGCGGTGATATTTCTTCTCGGCCTTACTATCGCTTATCTTGTGCTCCCCACAGTGTCGACTGCGACAAAACGTGCATTGGTGTTATTCCTCGGTATCTCACTTGGTCAAGGGACGATCGGATACATTCAGTACTTCACTGGTGTTCCAGAAATCTTGGTGGCCTTTCACTTACTAGGAGCAGTCATTTTCTGGATTGCCGCATGGCGAGTACGGCTAACTGTTGTTCGTGTGCCAAAGAATCGAAAGGCGAGTTAAATGAAAAACATGTCAGAGTGGAACCAGCTTGATGACAGAGCAGTGGCCCTAGCTCGTGCACTGGCGATGGATGCGGTGCAGAAAGTCGGTAATGGCCACCCTGGGACTGCAATGTCTCTGGCACCAGTTGCTTACGCACTCTTTCAACGCCACCTGATTCATGATCCTTCTGATCCCCATTGGTTGGGTCGCGATCGATTCATTCTCTCTTGCGGCCATTCCTCTATGACGCTCTACACGCAACTTTTCTTCAGTGGTTACGGTCTTACGATGAAAGATCTTCAGGAATTTCGCACACATGGTTCGCTCACTCCTGGACATCCTGAATACGGACATACCGATGGTGTGGAGATGACAACTGGCCCACTCGGTGCCGGAATTGCCACAGCCGTTGGATTTGCAATGGCTGCACGATATGAGCGCGGATTGCTTGATCCAGAGACACCTGCAGGTCAATCACTCTTCGATCACTCAATCTGGGTCATCTGCTCTGATGGAGATTTGCAGGAGGGCGTAAGTGCTGAAGCCTGCTCATTGGCGGGAACGCAAGAGCTCGGTAATCTCAATGTGATCTATGACGATAATCGAATTTCAATCGAAGGTGATACTCACCTAGCATTTACCGAAGATGTTTCGGCGCGTTATCGTGCATATGGATGGAGTGTCATTGAAGTCGATACTCTCGCTGACGGAAATGTAGATCTGCCTGCACTCGATCAAGCGATGCGTGAAGCCAAACGTGATACACATCGACCAACTCTTATCCGCATGAAGTCTGTCATTGCATGGCCTGCACCGAAGTTGCGCAATACAGCCAAATCTCATGGTTCAGCGCTAGGTGATGCTGAGATTGAGGCGACGAAGGTTCTTCTCGGTTTAGATCCTCAAGAAAAGTTTGCAATGCCAGAAGATGTTCTCAGCCATATCCGCCTTGTAAAGGAGCGCGGGGCCTCTCTTCGCAGAGAGTGGGATGCACGATTTGATCTCTGGAAGAAGAGCAATCCCGTCAAAGCGCAACTACTCGCACGTCTTGTGCAACGCGATCTACCTCAAGGCTGGGAAGAGGTACTCCCTCAGTTCGAATCTGGAAAAGATGTGTCAACCCGCGCCGCTTCAGGAAAAGTTATCAATGCGATAGCAACTGTCCTACCTGAGTTTTGGGGTGGCTCTTCTGATTTAGCCGAGAGCAACAACACAACTATTGAAGGCGGAAAATCTTTCCTTCCGTCATCAAGTGCGATGAGCGAAGTAAGTCCGTACGGACGAGTGATTCACTTCGGAATTCGTGAGCATGCGATGGGTTCAATTCTCAACGGCATCACTCTGCATGGACTATCGCGGACATTCGGTGGAACATTTGCCGTCTTTAGCGATTACATGCGACCTTCGGTTCGTCTTGCCTCACTGATGAATATTCCAACAACATTCGTCTGGACACATGATTCGATCGGTCTCGGAGAAGATGGGCCAACTCATCAGCCGATTGAACATCTGGCATCCCTTCGTGCGATTCCTGGTTTTGCTGTCGTCAGACCGGCAGATGCCAATGAAGTGGCGCAGGCGTGGAGATCAATTCTTCTTCGCAACAAACCGGTTGGAATTCTTCTCTCTCGCCAAAATCTGCCTGTATTTGAACGCACCGCCACCAATAGTGCGCAGTTAGTGGAGAAAGGTGCATACACACTTGTTGCTGCGCCGAAAGATCCTGAAGTAGTTCTCATTGCAACAGGATCTGAGGTGAGTGTCGCCGTTGCTAGTGCTGTGATACTTAACGCGAAGGGAATCTCAACATCAGTGGTGAGCGCTCCTTGTCTCGAGTGGTTTGCAGCCGAAAGCAAGTCCTACCAAGAGTCAGTCATTCCAAAGAGCGCGCTTCGAGTGAGTATTGAGGCTGGCGTTTCCGTCGGCTGGCGCGAATATGTCGGTGACTCTGGGGTAATCATTAGCCTTGATCACTATGGCGCATCTGCTTCAGCTGGAGAACTCTTCACAGAGTTCGGATTCACCGCTGAAAATGTTGTAGCCAAGGTATTGGAAGCTCGTGCATGAAAGCGCAAGAGATCTACGCCGCCGGAACCTCGATCTGGCTAGATGACTTATCGCGTTCAAAGCTTGTGGGTAGCGATCCTCTAAGTCTATCGGTGCGTATCGCCCATGATGGCGTTCGTGGGGTTACAACCAACCCAAGTATCTTTGCCGGAGCAATCACTGGTGCTGCCGATTATGCTGATGATATTTCGGCATTTTCAGGAGACGATGTTGACGCCCTTGTTCAAAAACTCACTACTGATGATGTTCGGATAGCGTGTGATCTCTTTCTAGATCTCTATAAAACAAGTAACGGTATTGATGGTCGTGTAAGCATCGAGGTTGATCCGCGTCTGGCACGTAACACCGCAGAGACAATAGTTGAGGGCATAGCGCTTCACGCCATAGTTGATCGACCAAATGTGATGATTAAAGTCCCGGCCACACCTGAAGGGCTCCCCGCCATCACAGCACTCATCGCACGAGGTATCAGCGTTAACGTCACTCTCATCTTTTCATTGAAACGCTATGAAGAAGTGATTGATGCATTCACTCAAGGCATCTCACTCGCATCAGAGCAGGGTCGCGATCTCTCAACTATTCACTCAGTAGCTTCCTTTTTCATATCGCGCATTGATGCAGCGGTTGATAAAGAGTTAAAAGCTATTGGAAATGATTCGCTTCTTGGAAAGATTGCACTCGCCAACGCCCATTGTGCCTACGCTCTCTTTCAGGAGAAATTTGGTAGCGCACAGTGGAAAGAGTTGGCAGAGCGCGGTGCTCAGTTGCAGCGACCTTTGTGGGCATCAACTGGCGTCAAAGATCCTTCATATCCTGACACGCTCTATGTTGATCAACTCATTGCTCCGCATACAGTGAACACGATGCCTCCATCAACCCTAGCTGCCGTTCTCGATCACAGCGTTGTTGCTGGCGATGCGATTACACCCCAGGTTGTCACCGCTCATAAACATCTCGCTGATTTGCAGGCTGCTGGAATCTCACTTGATTCAATTACGCAAGCACTTGAAGAAGACGGTGTACAGAAATTTGCGCAAGCGTGGACAGATCTGCTCGAATCAGTTCGCAAGGAGATGCGCTAGATGCAGATCTCGGGGTCAGCACTTGCTCGGGTAGATCGCTCCAGTGCTCTCTATCAAAAACTTGAAGGTGCCCACAGAAGAATTGCCCTCAAAGATCCAACGATTTGGGGAGCAGAGGCTGCAGTAGAAGCGGCAGTACGATTGAATTGGGTTGATCTTCCAGAATCATCACGGACGCTTCTGCCAGAAATTGAAGCTCTTGTTGCCCGTTT